>PXPH01000065.1 GCA_003021615.1 Actinobacteria bacterium QS_8_72_14 | reverse complement strand
TCGGCGGCTGGTACTGGCGCCGCGACCGCTAGGTGGCCGGTGTGGGACGGGCCATGCGCCGCCAGCGTCCCTGCGTGGCCCCACCGGGCAGACTGTGACAAGCCGCCGGAGTCCAGGAGCCCCGCGATGACAGCCCAGGACCCTGCAAACGGCCTCGCCTGCGCCGGCGACGAGGCCGCCGGCGAGGTGGCCACCGCCCTGGAGCGCGCCCGGGGTCCACGCGCCGACCTGCGCGCGAGCATGGACGCCTTGGAGCGCGCCGCGGCCGCGCCCGCACCCCACCGCTTGGAGCAGTGGGCCATGGCGGTCCACGACGCCCTGGCCGACATGGCCGCCGCCTTCGAGCGCCACATCGCCGTCACCGAAGGCCCCGAGGGGTTGCTGGCCGAGATCGAGCAGACCGAACCGCGCTTGGTCACCCCCGCGTCCCGCCTGGTCGAGGAGCACGCGCGGCTGCGCCGCGAGATCAGCGAGACACTGGATCTGGCCCGCGAGGCAGCCAGCCGCACCGACCACGGCGCCGCCGATGACTGCCGCCGCCACGTCACGGCCCTGATGGGCGACAGCGCGCGCCACCGCCAGGCGCCGGCCTGGATCCGGTCCAGCTGAGAGCACCCCTCGAGGGCGAGGTCGACCAGCCGGTCGAGCTCGTCGCGACTGAACGGCTCGGACTCGGCGGTGGTGCGCGTCTCGCCGTGGGGCACAAAGATCGGGTCGTAGCCAAAGCCGCCGTCGCCGCGCGGGGCGTCGATCAGCTCGCCGCGGACCTCGCCGTGGACCACCCGCGGCTCGCCGCCGCCGGGCGCCGCCACCGCCGCGGCGCATACGAAGCGCGCGGCCCGGTCGGCCACACCGGTCATGCGCTGCAGCACCAGGGCCAAGTTGGCGGCGTCGTCGCCGTGGGCGCCGGCGTAGCGGGCGCTGCGCACACCCGGGTCGCCGCCCAACGCATCGACGGTCAGCCCGGAATCGTCGGCCACGGCCACCAACCCCGTGGCGTGTGCGGCGGCGCGCGCCTTGAGGGCCGCGTTGGCCGCGAACGTCTCGCCGGTCTCGGGCGTGTCGGGCACGGCCACCTCGGCGGCCGAGATCAGCTCGACGTCGACCAGGCGGGGGCGCCGGCCTGGATCCGGTCCAGCTGAGAGCACCCCTCGAGGGCGAGGTCGACCAGCCGGTCGAGCTCGTCGCGACTGAACGGCTCGGACTCGGCGGTGCCCTGCACCTCCACCAGGCGGCCGTCGCCGGCCACGACCACGTTCATGTCCACCGCGGCGGCCGCGTCCTCGACGTAGGCGAGATCGAGGCGGGCCTGGCCGTCAACGAGGCCGACGCTGATCGCCGCCACCGGCTGCAGCGCCGGGACGCTGGCCAACCGCCCCTCGCCGACCATGGCATCGACGGCGTCGGCCAAGGCCACCCAGCCGCCGGTGATCGCCGCGGTGCGCGTGCCGCCGTCGGCCTGCAGCACGTCGCAGTCGACGGTGATGGCGTGGGCACCCAACCCCTCCAGGTCGACCGCGGCCCGCAGGCTGCGGCCGATGAGGCGCTGGATCTCGTGAGTGCGGCCCTTGATGCGCCCGCGGGCGGACTCCCGTGGGGTGCGGTCGTGGGTCGCCCGCGGCAGCATCGCGTACTCGGCGGTGACCCACCCCGTGCCGCTGTCGCGCAGCCACGGCGGCACGTCGTCAACGACGCTGGCGGCGCACAGCACGCGGGTACCCCCGGCGGTGATCAGCGCCGAGCCCTCAGCGTAGGCCTGCACGCCCGTCTCGATCGTCACGGGCCGCAGCTGGTCGGGGGCGCGCCCGTCGGGGCGCGCCGAGTCAGTCGTCGGTGAGCTCACAGCACGATCTCCAGGCCGTCCTCGGCGATCGCGATCTCGCCGCCGAAGAACCCCGCGGCCTCGGCGGCGACCTCCGCGGAGTTGGTGGTGGGCACCACGTGGGTCACCAGCAGCCGGCCGGCGCCGGCGTCGGCGGCCATGCGCCCGGCCTCGGCCCCGGTGCAGTGGATACCGGCCGGGTACGGCCCCTCGCGGTCGAGCCAGGTGGCGTCGCAGATGAACAGGTCGGCGTCGCGGGCGGCAGCCACGACCTCCTGGGTGACGTGGGTGTCGCCGCTGTAGGCGATCGTCCGCCCGCCGCCCTCGATGCGCGCCGCCACCGTCTCCACGGGGTGGTTGGCCGCCCGCAGCTCCACGCGCAGCCCACCCACGGCGAACGTGTCGCCGGCGGCCACGGTGTGAAACCGACACACCTTAGGCAGATGCATGGCGGCCTCGGCCGACAGCATCAGGCGCAACAGCGCCTCAGCGCCGGCGGGGGCGTACACCGGCATCGACTGGGGCCCGGCGGGATGGAACCGCAGGGCGTAGTAGAGCCCGAACAGGTCGACGCAATGGTCGGGGTGGAGGTGGCTGAGCAGCACCGCGTCGAGGTCGGTCAGCTCGCACGCGCGCTGGACGTTGGCCAGCGACCCGTTGCCGCAGTCCAGCAGCAGGCGGGTGGGGCCAGCCCCACCCGGCGTGGCATCCCCGCGTGCGGGCGCTTGCGCGTCGTCACCGCCGGACGCCGGGGCGGTGACGAGATAGCCCGAGCACGCCCGCCCCGGGCCCGGGTGGGTGCCGGCGCTGCCACACACGTGCACCGACAGGCTCATCGGACGACTCCGGCGATGGACGGCCCGTGCTGCTTGAGCGACTCTGGTCCGGGGTCGCTACCGCTGCGCTGCTTGAGCGACTCGATGGCCGACTCGGGCAGGCGCGGGCCCAAGAAACGCCCCGCCAGGCCCGCGAACGTGGCGCGGTCGCCGGTGGCAAGGAATCGGTGGCAGCGGTCGGCGTCGGGGATGTGCGCCAGCTCGCCACGGTCGACCAGCCGGGCGAACACCGCCCGCGCGGTCTCCTCGGCGCTGGAGACCAGCACGGTGCCCGGGCCCATGACGTAGCTCAGCACGCCGGTCAGCAGCGGATAGTGGGTACAGCCCAGGATCACGGTGTCGACGTCGGCGGCCAGCAGCGGCGCGAGGTACTGCCGGGCCACGGCCAACACCTCCGGGTCGGTGGTGCGCCCGGTCTCGACCAGCTCGACGAACCGCGGACAGGGCTGGCTGATCAACTCGACGTCACCGGAGACTGTGGCCACCGTCCGGTCGTAGGCGCCCGAGTTGATCGTGCCCACGGTGCCGATCACGCCCACGCGGCCGGTGCGGGTGGCCCGTACCGCCGAGACGACCGCCGGCTCGATGACCCCCACGATCGGCACGGGGAAGGCCGCGGTGACGTCGACGTCGGCCAGCGCAGCCGTGGCGGTGTTGCAGGCGGCCACCACCAACTTCACATCCTGGGCGTGCAGCCACCCCACGATCTCGTCGACGAAGCCGCGGACCTCGTCGAGGTCGCGCGGGCCGTAGGGGCCGCGGGCGGTGTCGCCCACATACACCAGGCGCTCGTCGGGCAGCAGGTCCATCAGCGCCCTGGCGACCGTCAGCCCGCCGACGCCGGAGTCGAACACCCCGATCGGGCGCGGGTCGCCGTCGTCGGAGGGCTCGTGGTGCTGGGGTGCCATCCCGGCGCAGTCTAGGGCGAGCTTGCCCTCCTCAGGCCCAGAGCACGTCCTGGAGGCGCTCGGCGACCTCATCGACGTCGCCGGGGTCGTAGGCGCCGGTGGAGACGTACTTCCAGCCGTCGTCGGGGCTGACGATGACGATCTTGGAGCCCTCGGGCAGCCGCGTGGGCTGGCAGACCCGCCGCGCGACGTGCACCGCCGCCCCGGTCGAGGGACCCACGAACACGCCCTCGCGGTGGACCAGCTCGCGGGTGGCGATCAGCGCGTTGCGGCTGTCGACCTTGATGCGCCCGTCCAGCACGCTCTCGTCGAGCACCGGGGGGACGAATCCCTCCTCGAGGTTGCGCAGACCGTAGACGAGGTCGCCGTACTCGGGCTCAGCGGCATACACCCGGCGGGCCGGGTCGTGCTCCTCCAGGCGCCGGCCGATGCCGGTCAGCGTGCCCCCGGTGCCCAACCCGGCGACGACGGCGGCGACATCGGGCACGTCGCGCAGGATCTCTACGGCGGTGGTCTCGTAGTGCGCCTGGGGATTGGCCGGGTTGCCGTACTGGAACGGCATGACGATGTCGGGGTCGTCGGCGGCCATCTCGCGGGCGACGCGCACCGCGCCGTTGGAGCCCTCATCGGCGGGGCTGTAGACGATGTCGACGCCGTAGGCGGTCAGTAGCTGGGTGCGCTCGGCGGAGGTGTTCTCCGGCATCACGCACGTGAGCTTGTAGCCGCGCGGGGCGCAGATGGCGGCCATGGCGATACCGGTGTTGCCGCTGGTGGGCTCGAGCACCCGGCTGCCCTGGTGCAGCCGGCCGTCGGCTTCGGCGGTGTCGACGAGGTACTTGGCCACGCGGTCCTTGACCGACCCGGTCGGGTTGGCGCCCTCAAGCTTGACGTACAACTCGTAGCCGTGCGGCGACGCGTTGGGCAGGCCCACCAAGGGCGTGTCGCCCACGGCGTGGCTGGCGTCCGGAAAACGGGCCATGGCTTGGGGCTTCGAGCGCGGTCGGGGCAGCGTTCCTTGCGGCTCAGCGGCCCCCGCCGGCGACCGCCGGCAGGATCGACACCGTGTCGCCGTCGGACAGGGCGGTGTTGATGCCGTCGAGAAAGCGCGCGTCCTCGTCGTTGACGTACACGTTGACGAAGCGGGCGAGGTCGCCGTTGTCACCGACGATCCGGGTCTTGAGGCCCTCGTGGCGCGACTCGAGGTCCTCGATCAGTTCCTGCAACGTCTCGCCTTCGGCGCTGACGGCGCGAGCGCCGTCGGTGTGGGTGCGCAGCACCGTGGGCACGCGGACTTCGATGCTCATCGGATCGGCTTCCTCGGGTTCGGGGTCTTGGGTGTCACGGCTGTCCCCTGCGACAGGGGCGGGGGTCACCGGGCGCCGACCGCGGCGGGCCGCCCGTCGATCTGCAGCGTCCGCTCGGTGATCTTGCCCCGCACGATGTCGAACGCGCGAATCACTGGCTCGTCGTCCTGCAGCGAGCAGATCAAATACACCGCGTCGGGATAGGTCGCCAGCTCCACGTCGGTGGGCGAGGGGAACGCCTCGGTGTGGGTGTGGGTGTGGTAGATGGCCAACAGGTCCAGCTCGCGGTCGTCCATGTCGTTGAAGGCGTGCAGCATCGCCTTGGGCTCCATGGAGTAGGAGGTCATTGACCGCGAGGCGTTCGGCACGCGGTAGATCGCCTGGACCCGAGCAGGCTGGGCGTCGGCGCCCTGGCCGCTCTCCGGGCGCGCCCGCTGACCGGCCAGCAGCCCGCACACCTCGTAGGGAAAGTCGCTGTGGCCGTGCTCGACGATCTGCTCGACCGTGGCTCCATCGAGATCGAAGCGGCCCCACATCTCCGCCTTGGTCATGACCTCCAGGCTATCCCGCCGGGTCTGGCGGCCCTCGGCCGGGCCGGCGAGCCGCTAGTAGAAATAGTACGAACCAATTCGGCGCCCGACCAATTCGGCTCCCGCTGGTGACACGCCGGCTCAGCGGCTTGCCGCCAAAGGCTTGCCGCCAAAACTGGTGAACGCCGGCTCAGCGACTTGCCGCCAAAAAACGGGCGGAGTAGTTCGCGCTCAATTCGGGCAAAGCTCGCACACACGTTCGGCTCGGGGTGGCACAACGGGTAGCGTGCGTCTCAGCGTGCAACCCATCTGGTTCGTCGCCCGCCTGCGCTGGGAGCTGCGAGGGCGGTCGCGCCGCGGAGTGCTGCATCCCCGCTGGCGCCGCGCGGTCGCCGTGGGGGTGGTGCTGGGGGTGCTCACGGCCCCCTCGCCTGCGCCGTCGACGGGCGGCCGCCACAGCCCGCCTGGCAGGAGGCCACCACCCACGCCGTCGACGCGCCGCAGCTCGACCAGGCCCAGCCCACCGTGGACGGCCTGCCGGTCGTCGTGCCGCGCCATGAGGTGCCCACCGCAGAGCCAGCCGCCCGGCCACACCCCGACCGGCCCAGCACACATCCGCGCACCGTCCGCGTGGCGGTGATCGGCTCGGGGGTGGCAGCAGGCCACCCCGACGTCGGCGTGGTTCGCCCGGGATTGGACATGCTCAACCCGTGTGGCGACGGCCGCCAGGACGTCACCGGCCACGGCACGATGGTCGCCGGGGTCATGTCGTCGGTGACCTACGGCGCCTCGCCCCGCGTGGAAATCCTGCCGGTGCGCATCTCACTGGACAACGGCCGACACGTGCCGTGGGTCTCGGCCGCGGCAGTGGTCTCCGCCGTCAAGCACGGCGCCGACATCATCAACATGAGCTACGCCCACCAGGGGCGCCCACCGTCGCTGGTGGAGCGCGCGGCGATCGATTACGCCGCCGACCAGGGCGTGGCGCTGGTGGCCGCCGCCGGCAACAACCCGGACCTGCCCGCCGGCTATCCGGCCGCCTACCCCGAGACGCTGTCGGTGACCTCCACCAACGCCGACGGCGACCTGTCGCTGTTCGCTGCGCGCCGCGGCGAGGTCGACGTGGCCGCGTCGGGCTCGCGGGTGCTGACCCTGTGGCCCGACGGCTCGGTGCGGGTGGCCTCGGGCACGTCGCTGGCCGCGCCGGTGGTCAGCGCGGCGATCGCGCAGCTGCTGCTGATCGACCCGTCGCTGTCGGGCGCCCAGGCGGTGCGGCTGCTGCGCGGCTCCACCGGCCAGCCCCAGTATCCCTCACCGGAGCCACGCTTTGGCACGCTGGACGTGGCAGCGGCCCTGACTGCGCTGTGCCAGGCCGTCGGCGGCTGTCAGGCGAACACGCCGGAGTCGCCCACCACGGGTGCGCCGCCGACCCTGCCGCGTTGATTGCCCAGCGTGCAGTCGCGCGGTGACGGTACGCTCAGCCGACCCCTTGGGCGAGCAACGGGTCTGTCGCGTCGTGGAGGCGGCGGGAGTCGAACCCGCGTCCTGGTGCCCCGACCACCGAAGCGCTACGAGCGTAGGCCCTGGTTGAGATCTCGGACCCACCGGGCTCCAAGGCCAGGCGCACGGCGGGTCCTACACCGTGAGCAGTGTCCCCGTCGGATCACGGCGACTCCGACGGGTGAGCCTCGAAATGACGGTGGCACCTGCCCTCGAGGCGGCAGGCAGGGCACCGCGCGGCTTAGTTAGGCCGCGAGTGCAGTCTCGTGCTGAGTGTCGGCACTTCGTGTTTTGCCCCGGCAGTTTTACGAGATGACCGGAAGGCACTGCTCGGCTCGCTCTCCGGCGACCGGCTACGACACCAGTCGAAGCCAAATCGCCCCCGTGTGAAGTTGTCAACGCCGCGACGGGCTCATGCATTCCGGCGTATACCGCCTGCATTCCCGAGTATACCGCCTGTGTCGCCGGCCCACGCATCCGCGCGTCCGCCGCGCTGGCCGGCCACGGCGCCTTACCGGCGTCCCTGGTACTTCAACGCCCGCTGCATCTCGCGCTGGGCGTCGCGCTCGGCTTCGTCGCGCCGCTTGTCGCGGGTCGCCTTGCCCTTGGCCAGACCCACCAGCGCCTTGGCCTTGCCGTCGCGCCAGTAGAGCTGGAGCACCGCCAGGGTGCGGCCCTGCTCGCGGGTGAACTCGGCGACGCGGTCGATCTCGTGGCGGTGCAGCAACAGCCGGCGCCAGCGCGTGGGATCGTGGTTGAAGCGATTGCCGTAGTCGTAGTGGGCGATATGGGCCTGCACCAGCCACACCTGACCGTCCTTGACCAGGCCGAACGCCTCCTTGATGGAGACCCGCCCGGCGCGCAGCGACTTGACCTCGGTGCCGGTCAGCTCGATGCCGGCCTCGTAGGTCTCGACGATCTCGTACTCGCGACGCGCCCGCTTGTTGACCGCGATGGTGGGCTGGTCCCCACCCTTGCGCGCCTTCTTCGCCGTCTTGGCCATGGCGCTGTTAGCCCGGACTCTTTACAGCCTCGGCGACCTTGCTGCGCAACAGCTTGAGGGCGGTATCCATTTGCCCCTGGGAGTCCTCGACCACCCGGTCGGGTTGGATGCCTTGGCCCTCGATGGACTTGCCGCCGGGCAGCTCGTAACGCGCGGTGGTGAACTTCGCCCCGGAGCCATTGGCGAAGTGGGTGATGGTCTGCACCGTGCCCTTGCCGAACGTTGAGGTGCCCACGATCGTGGCGCGGTCGCGCTGTTGGAGCGCCCCCGCCAGGATCTCGCTGGCGCTGGCCGAGCCCCCGTTGACCACAACCACCACCGGCAGGTCGGTGGTGCCGCCATCGGAGCTGCGCAGCACCCGCTTACGGCCGTCGGCCTCCAGCACCCGCACGACCACCCCCTCCGACAGGAGACGGTCGGAGACGTTCACGGCCTGGTCCAACACCCCCCCACCGTTGTTGCGCAGATCCAGCACCAGCCCTTTGACGTCCTCCTGGTCGGTCAGCCGCTGCACGGCGGAGTCGAACTGCGTAGCCGTCGAGGTCGTGAACTGAATCATGCGCACCACGCCCACCTGGTCGCGGACCTCGGTCTCCACGGTGGGAATGTCGATGCTTTGCCGGGTCAACGTCAGCTCGGGGGTCTCGCCGTCGGGTGTCTCGAAGCCGACGGTGACCTCGGTGCCCTCCTGGCCTTGCACACGCCGGCTGATCGCGTCCAGCGGCTCGTCGCGCACGTTCTCGCCGTTGACGCTGACGATGCGCCAGCCCGACTCCAGATCGGCGCGCTGGGCGGGTGTGTCGGGGATGACCGACAGGACCGTGGCGCCCTCGGGCGTCTCCTCCAGATAGACCCCGATGCCCACGAACTCGCCGCTGATGCCGCTTTGGAACGCCTCCATGGCATCGGGGGGGAAGTAGCGCGCGTAGTCGTCATCGAGGGTCTCCAGCATCCCCTCGATGGCGCCGCGCACGAGCTCGTCCTGCGAGGGGACGTCGACCGCCTTCTGTCGCAGATCGGCGTAGAGCTCGATGAGCGGCGACAGGTCCGTCTCGGCGTCCTCGGTGGAGACGTTGGCGCCGAGGTCGCCGCCGGCCGACTCCTGGCCGAGCTGATAGCCCAAAACCCCCACGGCCGCGACGAGCACCGCGGCGACGACCGCGGCCGCGGCGAGTGCGCGAAAGGACATGGCCCCTAGCCTGCCACACCACGACGCGGCGGGACCGCCGGCGAGGGCGCCCCCGTGACGGGGTCAGCGCAGATACGACACGGGGTTACGCGGGCGCCCGTTGACGCGCACCTCGAAGTGAAGATGGGGGCCCGTGACCGCTCCGCTGGCTCCCTCGTAGCCAACGACCTGACCACCGGTCACCTGCTGGCCGCTGCTGACCGCCAGCCGCGACTGATGGGCGTACAGGGTGCTCAAGCCCCCGCCGTGGCTAACCACCACCGTGCGCCCGTAACCGCCGCGCCACCCCGCGCTGACGACCACCCCGTCGGCGGCGGCGTAGTTGGGGGCGCCGTAGCCGGCCGCGAGATCGACGCCGGCGTGCAAGCGTCGCGTGCCGTGGATCGGATGGGTGCGGTAGCCGAAGCTGCTGGTGATGCGCCCTTGGGAGGGCTGCTGGAACCGGCCGTCGCTGGCGGGGGCGGCGGAGCCACCGCCCGAGCCCTGCGACCCGCCTGAGTCCTGCGACCCGCCTGAGTCCGGCGAGGTGCGCCGCTCACGCTCGGCCTGACGCTGGGCAAGCTGTTGCTCGCGGGCGGTGAGTCGCTCCTCGCGCTGGGCGAGCGCGGCGAGCTCGGCTTCGATCTGTTGGCTTGCCTGGCGCAGGTTGGCCACGAGCTGCTCGTGGCTGTCGCGATCGGCCTGCAGCGCGAGCATGACCTGACGGCGCTCTTTGCGCTGGGCGGCCACCTCGGCACGCAGCTGGCGCTGCTCCTCGACGAGGCGGGCCACCTCGTCACGTTGGCTCTTGGCGTGAGTCCGCTGGGCGATCCGGCGCTGCTGGAGCTGCGCCAGGTCTTGCTTGGTGGCCTCGACCTCGCGGGCCAGCCCGGAGATGCGCTGCACGCGCTGGCGGTCCTCGGCCAACACCGATTCGACGTAGCGCATCGAGCGGGCGAACTCGGACACGTCGCCCACGTCCAGCAGCTGGGTCACCATCGCCGCGCTGCCGCCGTGCACATAGGAGGCGCGGCTGCGCTCGGCGAACATCTCGCGTTGCCGGGCCAGCTGCCGGCGGGTCTGGGCCAACTTCTCCTGGGTGGCCACCAACTCCGAGGTGGTCGCCGCCAGGCGCTGCTGGGCGGTGGCCAGCTCCTTTTCGGCCGTGGCGAGCTCAGCCTCGAGCTGGGCGAGCTCCTCGTCGAGCTGTGCCACGCGCCGGTCCAGGCGCTGGACGTCGGCGACGGTGACCTCCAGCCGCTGCTCGATGTCGTCGAGCTCGTCGAGGTGGTCCTGCAGGCGGGACTCGGTGCTGTGCAGCTCGTTTCGGTGCTGTTGGATCTCGTCGGAGACCCGCTCGCGGCGCTGCTCAACCTCCTGGCGCTGCTCGGCGACGCTGGCGATCGCCGCGGTGTGGCCCTCGCCAGCGCCCACCAGCGCGCAGGCCAACGCCACGGCGAGCCCCGCCCGGGCGCGCCACGACCCCGATGGTCGGCGCGCCAGGCGCCCGTTGCCCACATCCGATCGCACGGTGTGCAAGCATGCCAGGTTCCCCGCGTGCGTCCAGCGCATTTTTAGCGCTCTTGTGGCCTGTGATGGGACACCGACACTCCCCCATCGCTCGTTGCCGAGCTCATCACCCCACCACGGCGCCGCCCTGGACAGTGGGGCTGTGGGCCGCTGGCGAACTCATCGGCCGCCGAGCCCGGCGGCTTGATGTCGTGGCCGCCGCCAGCGGCAGCGGCGGGCCGCCACGCGCGTCAGACCGCCAGGAAACGCCGCAGGCTCAAAAACGACGACACCGCAGCGATCACCGCGCCGACCACCAGCAGCACCGGGATGACTCCCAGCACCTCGGCGGTGCCCACGATGGGGATGAACTGGATCTGCTGGCCGACCCCCGACAGGATCGTCACCGAGGCCAGCAGCAACAGTCCGCCGGCCAACAGCGCGCCCAAAACTCCGGCAACGATGCCCTCCAGCATGAACGGCAGGCGGATGTACCAGTTTGTGGCCCCCACCAGCTTCATGATGCCGGTCTGCTCGCGCCGGGCGAACGCGGTCACGCGAATGGTGTTGAATATCAGGGCGCTGGCCGCCGCCAGCTGCAGCACCGCGATCGCCACCGCCCCGTTGCGCAGCCCGTTGAGAATGGCGAAGAAGCGGTCGAGGTACTGGCCCTGATCGGCCACCTCGTCCACCCCGGGACGCCCCCGAAACGCGCCAGCCACCTCAGCGAACTGCTGGGGGTCTTCCAGCGACACGCGAAACGAGGCGGGCAGGATCTTGGGCGACACCCCTTCCAGCAGGGACTCGTTGTCGGAAAAGATCTCCTGGAAGTGGGCGTAGGCCTGTTCTTTGGACTCGTACTGCACGTGCTCGACGTTGGGGTGATCGGCCAAGGCGCGCTCCAGCGACTGGCGCTGCTGCTGGCTGATGTCGTCGCTGAGAAAGATCGAGACCTCGACCTCCTGGAAGAACAGCTGGCGGGCGATGTCGACCTGGCGCTGGGTCAGCAGCCCCGCTCCCAGGAGCGACAGGCTGACGGTGACGGTCACGACCGTGGCGACGGTCATCAGCAGGTTGCGGCGCAGCCCGACGCCCAGCTCGCCGAGCAGGTAGCGGAACCTAGGCGCCATAGCCGTAGACCCCGCGGCGCTGGTCACGGACCATGCGCCCGTCCTCGAGCTCCACGACCCGCCGGCGCATCGAATCGACGATGTGCTGGTCGTGGGTGGCCATCAAGACCGTGGTGCCGGTCTTGTTGATGCGGTCCAGCAGCTTCATGATCCCCACGCTGGTGGTGGGGTCCAAGTTGCCGGTGGGCTCGTCACACAGCAGGATCCGGGGGTGGTTGACGAACGCCCGCGCGATGGACACGCGCTGCTGCTCGCCCCCGGAGAGCTCGTGGGGATAGGCCGCGTGCTTGTGGGCCAGTCCCACCACCTTCAAAACCTCCGGAACCGTCTTGTTGATGGTGTTGCGGGGCTTGCCGATGACCTCCAGGGCAAAAGAGACGTTCTCGGCCACCGTCTTGTTGTCCAACAGCTTGAAGTCCTGGAAGACACATCCCAGCTCACGGCGCAGCGCCGGCACCTTCCAGTTCTTCATGCCCACCAGGCGCTTGCCCGCGATGACGATGTCGCCGGTGTCGGGCTCCTCGTCCTTGATCAGCAGCCTGATGAACGTCGACTTGCCCGAGCCCGACGCGCCCACCAGGAACACGAACTCGCCCTTGTCCACTTCGAGACTGATGTCGGCCAGCGCGGTGGCCCCGGCCTTGTAGCTCTTGGTGACATGATCGAGCTTGATCACGGCGCCTGCTCCGCGACGGCCCGCTTCCGAACGCGGGGGAGGGACGACGAACAGTCCGCCAACGAGGCTAGCACCCCCGCGCTGGCGGACCGCTCAGGCTGCCCGCCACCCGGCGACTGGCTGGGCCGCGGGCGGTCACGAGCCGGCGACCGGCTGGCCGCGGGCGTTCACGAGCCGGCCGTTTGGGCCACCTGCTGGTGGCGCGCCCGCCACTCCAGGTAGGCGGTGATGAGCTCGTCGATCTCACCCGCGAGCACGGCGGTGGTGGCCGACGTCTCGTGGCCGGTGCGGTGGTCCTTGACCATTTGATAGGGGTGCAGCACGTAGCTGCGGATCTGGCTGCCCCAGGCCACCTCCTGCTGCTCGCCGCGCAACGAGTCCAGCTCCTGCTGGCGCTTCTGGCGCTCCAGCTCGGCGAGCTTTGCCTTGAGCAGGTTCATGGCCACCGTCTTGTTCTGCAGCTGCGACTTCTGGTCCTGACAGCTGACGACGATGCCGGTGGGCAGGTGGTTGAGGCGCACGGCGCTGTCGGTGGTGTTGACGCTCTGCCCACCAGGCCCGGAACTGCGGAAGGTGTCGATGCGCAGCTCGTCGTCGGGGATCTCGACCACGTCGTCGACTTCCTTCAGCACCGGAACCACGTCCACGCTGGCAAAGCCCGTGTGGCGCCGCTTCTGTGAGTCGAACGGGCTGATGCGCACCAGGCGATGGACGCCGGCCTCGGCCTTGAGTAGCCCATAGGCCCGGGGGCCGCGCACGGTCATGACCGCATGGCGGATCCCGGCCTCGTCGCCGTCCTGGCGGTCGTGGAGGTCAACGTGGAACTCGCGCCGGTCGGCCCAGCGCAGCAGCATGCGCAGCAGCATCTCCGCCCAGTCCTGGCTGTCGGTGCCACCCGCCCCGGCCTGCACGCTGACGACCGCGTCGCGCTCGTCGTACTCGCCCGACAGCAGCACGCGGATCTCAAGCTCGGCGAAGTCGCGCTCGAGCTCGTCCAGGGCCTCGGCGACCTCAGCCGCGGTGTCGGCGTCGTCCTCGTCGACCGCGAGCTGATCCAGGGTCTCGGCGTCGTCCAGGCGGCGCTCGAAGCGCGCCACCACCGCCAGGTCGTCCTCGATGGCGCCCAGCTCGGTGGTCACCCGGCGCGCGGTGGCCTGATCGTCCCACAGCGAGGGATCGCTGGCCCGCTCCTGCAGCTCGGTCAGCCGGCGGCGCTTGCCCGCGACGTCAAAGGTACTCCTTTGCCTCGGCGAGGCGCTCGCGGTAGCCCTTGATGGCCTCCGCCCGGCTGTCGACCACGGTGATCCCTCCTGTGCGGCGTGGCGAATGTGCGGCGTGGCGAAGATCGCCCGGGCGCCCTGCGGCGGCCCGTCGAGGTCCAGGGTAGCGGGCGTGTGTCGCCGGCACGTCGTGCCGCCCCGGGGCGCTATCCTCGAACGGTGGTGATGGACGGGCCAGGCGCGCAGGACAGCCGGCCGTGACCGGCACCGACCCGCGGGCCGCGGCGCTGGCGACCCAGCTGCGCGCCCTGTCCGGTTTAGAGGCCGCCGGGCGCAACGACCGCGACGCGGCCCTGCGAGCGCTCGGGTCGCTGGCGGCGCCGCTGACAGCCGAGGCCGATCCGACCCACGTCACTGCCTCGGCGGTGGTCGTCGGCGAGGCCGGCGTGGTGTTGCACCACCACAAGCGGTGGGCGCGCTGGCTGCAGCCGGGCGGCCACATCGACGACGGCGAGCAGCCCGCCGAGGCCGCCCGCCGTGAGACCGCCGAGGAGACCGGCCTGCAGGCCAGCCACCCCGTGGGCGGGCCGGTGTTGGTTGACGTCGACGTCCACGCGCTGCCGCGGCCCTGCCGTCGGTGGGCGCGTGCGAGCGGCCCACGGGGCGCGGCGAGCCCGAGTTGTGTCCACGTCGACGTGCGCTACCTGCTGTGGGCCGCCGGCGAGCCCGCCCCGGCCCACGGCGAGAGCCCCCGAGTGGCGTGGTTTCCCTGGGACGCGGCGCTGGCGGTGGCCGACGAGGGGCTGGCGCGCTCGCTGCGCCGCGCTGTCGCCCTCGACCGGCGCGTCTGAGCCGGGAGTGGCCCAGGGCCGCAAGGGTCGCCGACCCGGGAGTGGCCCACGGCCGCAGGGGTCGCCGGCCCGGGGGCGAGGGCGATCACGTCACGCCGGCACACCGCCGGTGTCGTGGGTCAGCGGCGCCAGCGAGCGCAGCCAGGCGTCGGCGACGTCGACGATCTCACGGCGCACGTCGGCCACGTCGCGAGCGTCGCGCTGGCGCACCGCGAAGGCGTGATCGGCCCCGCGAATGACGTGCACCTGTGGATCGACCGGCATGCGGGCGATCTCCTGGTCCAACAGCGACAGGTCACACAGGCGGTCCCGGTCGCCGCTGAGCAGCAGCGTGGGCGCGTCGAGGCGCTCCCAGTGGCCGGTGCGCAAGCGCTCGGGGTGGCCGGCCGGGTGCAGCGGATAGCCCAGCAAAAACAACCCGGCGGCGGGCTCACCGTCGGCGACGACGTGGCTGGCCACGCGCCCGCCCAACGATCGTCCGCCCAGCACCAGGGCCCGCTGGCCGAACCGCCGGCGGGCCTCGGCGACCGCGTCGACGTAGGCCGACTGCAGCCGCGGCATGGGGTCGGGGCGCCGACGCCCGGCCGTGGCGTAGGCGAAGGCAAAGGCCATCACCGGCACGCCGCGCTCTGCCAAGCCGCGGCCGACGGCTCGCAACACCACACCGGTGAGGTCGCTGCCGGCCCCGTGGGCCAACACCACCCCGGGCCGGTCCGTGCCGGGCTGGGGCGACCACACGATCGCGTCGGTGGCCGTCACCGCCTGCGGTGGACGCAGCGCGAACCGCAACCGCTGGGACTGGACTGGTGTCACGGCGCTCCTCGCAACGACGAGACAAACGAGCACCGCCGGCCCGGGCGGTCGGTCGAGGTGGCGGTCGATCGAGGTGGCGGTCGGTCGAGGTGGCGCGAGGCGGTCGGTCGAGGTGGCGACGGTGCCATGGCGCATGGTACCGCGTGGGGCCGCCCCACCACACCCCCCGAAGCCAGTGCGTGCCCGACGAGCCACATCCCGTGCAGTACCGTGTGCCCATGAGGGGCCAGCCCGCCCGCGCCCTTGCCCGCCTGGCGGTGGTTCTGGCGGTGCTCGGCGTGGCCTACCTGGCGGTGGTCACCGGCCAGGTGCTGGTGGGCGCCAAACCTGACGTCGAGCAGCGCGCGGGCGCCATCATCGTGCTGGGCGCCGCACAGTACGACGGCGTGCCCTCGCCGGCGCTGGAGCGGCGATTGAGGCGGGCGTTGGCGCTGTGGGAGAACGACGTGGCCCCGCTGGTGGTCGTCACCGGCGGCCACCAGCCGGGTGACCGCTTCGACGAGGCCACCGCGGGGCGCACGTGGCTGCACCAGCGGGACGTGCCCGAGCGCCACATCCGCCGGGAGGTGCACGGGCGCAACAGCTACGACCAGCTGGCCGCCTCCCAGCGGTTTTTGCGCGAGGAGGGCGTGGAGAAGGCCGTGTTGGTCTCCCACCGGTTCCACGCCACCCGCCTGCGCCTGATCGCCGACGAAGTCGGCCTAAAGGCGACCGTGGCGGTACCGCGCCGTAACGACCGGACCCTCACCGAGCAGGGGCGGCTGGCCGCCCGCGAGGTCGCCGCGGTGGGCCTGGGTCAGGTCATCGGGTTCCGGCGGCTGCGCAACCTCGAGGAGGCCGTCGCCGCGGCCGGGGGCTGAGGCGCAGCGCGCCTCAACCGGGGCCGGGCTCGGCCGCGGTCGCATCGCCGGGCTCGGTGTGTTGCCTGGGCCGGTGCTGGCGCAGCCACACCGAGCCAAGGCCGTGCACCGCCACGGCCACCAGCATCAGGGCGCTGACCGACCAGCGACCACCGACGGCCGCCATCACCCCGGCGACGACGGCGCCGGCCACGAGCAGTCCCCGCAGCGCGTTGAGCGAGGCCATGGCTGCTCCCCGATCGGTGGGCGTTGGGGCGAATGCCAGCCTAGGCGCCCGGGGCCAGCGCGACCGACCAGCCTTTCTGACGCCCGCGGCGGCGGTCGCCGGTGCCCACGCGCTCTAGGCTGACCCGCGACACGCAAGCTGCCAGGCCCGCCTCGCGTTGCACGCGCGACGGCAGGGCGGTCCCGTCGGGGAGGCCACGGCATCGAGGCGAGCGCAGACGACACGGGCCCTAGCGGCACCGGGCGCCCGACGGTCACGATCGACCCGGCGCGCCACGCCGCCACCGTCTTCGATCTGGACGGGGTGGTCACCGACACCGCGTCGGTGCACGCCGCGGCGTGGCGCCAGCTGTTCGACGAGTACCTCGCCCAGCGCCCCCAAGGCGACGGTGAGGACCACCGGGCGTTTACCGACGCGGACTACCGGCGCTATGTCGACGGGATGGCACGCTACGACGGCGTGGCCAACTTCCTGGCGTCGCGCGGCATCAGCCTGCCGTGGGGCGATCCCGGCGACGAGGAGGACGCCGAGACGGTCTGCGGGCTGGGAAACCGCAAGAACCGCCATTTTCGCCAGCGCCTGGCGACCGACGAGGTGGTGGTGTTTCAGTCCACGGTGGACGTGGTGCGCCAGCTGCAGCGCCAGGGCGTAGCCACCGCGGTCTTCTCGGCCAGCCGCAACTGTCAGGCGGTGCTGGAGGCCGCCGGCCTGTCCGACCTCTTCGCCGTGCGCGTCGACGGGGTTGTCGCCCGCGAGCTGGGCCTGGCCGGAAAGCCCGACCCCGCGATGCTGCGGGAGGCAGCCCGACGGCTGGGTGCCGAGCCCACCACGTCGGTGGTCGTCGAGGATGCCGCCGCCGGGGTCGAAGCGGGACGCCGGGGTGGCTTCGCCCTGGTGATCGGGGTCGACCGCACCCACGAACCCCACCTGCTGTCCGAGCATGGCGCCGACGTGGTCGTGTCGGACCTGGCGGAGGTGGCCGTCGCCGAGGGGCGCCAGCCCCTGTCACAGGTGCCGGATGCGCTGCAGGCTTGGGATCGCCTCGCCGGGTTCGTCGGGTCGCGCCGCCCGGCGCTGTTTCTGGACTTCGACGGCACGCTGTCGCCCATCGTAGCCCATCCCGGCCAAGCCGGGCTGGCCGACGGCGCCGAGGCGGTGCTGCGACGTTTGGCCGCCGTCGTGCCCGTGGCGATCGTCAGCGGGCGCGACCTGGCCGACGTGCGCCGACGAGTGGGGCTGACCGGGGTGTGGTACGCCGGCAGCCACGGCTTCGAGTTGACCGGCCCGGAGGGGCAACACCACGAGAACGAGCGGGCGGCCGCCGCCGTACCGGCCCTGACCGCCGCCGCTGACGAGCTCGAGGCCGCCGTGGCCAAGGTGGACAGCGCCAGCGTGGAGCGCAAGGGCTTCGCGGTGGCCGCCCACTACCGCAACGTCGCCGCCGAGCGGGCCGGGGAGGTCCTGGCGGCCGTCGAGGACATCGCCGGGCGCCACGACCAGCTACGCATCGCCCACGGCCGCCGCGTCGCCGAGCTGCGCCCCGACGTCAACTGGGACAAGGGCCGCGCCCTGAAGTGGCTCATGGCGCGTGTCGTGGGGCCCCAGCCGGCGCTGCCGGTCTACGCCGGCGACGACCTCACCGACGAGGACGCTCTGGCCACGGTGTGCGAGGACGGCCTGGGCATCGTGGTGCGCAGCGACGAGCACGGCGATCGCCTCACCGCCGCCCATGTCGCCGTCGACGACCCCGAGCAGCTGTGCCGGCTGCTGGAGCTCATCGCCAACCGCCTGGAGCAGGACCGCCAGCGGATCCGCTGACCGCCCCGGCCACGTGGCAGGTAGCTCACCACCGCCCTGCGTGACAACCGCTACCTCGACTCGAGCGGGGCGAAGCCTTGCCGCAGGGTGTTCTCGGTGACCACCCGCGACGTCAAAAATTGCGGCAGGTAGTCCGGGCCGCCGGCTTGAAAGCCCACGCCGGACAGGCCGTAGCCACCAAACGGTTGGCGCCCGACCACCGAGCCGGTGATGCCGCGGTTGATGTACACGTTGCCGCCGCGCAGCTGCCGGGCGGCGCGGCGGATGCGCGCCGGCGAGCGCGAGAA
>PXPH01000064.1 GCA_003021615.1 Actinobacteria bacterium QS_8_72_14 | reverse complement strand
ACACCGACTACCGCTCCGACAACACCGAGAGCCCGACGCTGCAGCGGGTGCTGGTCATGGCCGGGTCAAAGCTGCCCGACCGCGAGGTGAAGCTGGGGGTCTCCCACGGCGAGGCCGTGGCGCGCGCCACCTCGCTCACCCGCGACCTGGTCAACACCCCGCCGCAGGACAAGCGCCCGCCGGCGCTTGCTGAGCGCATCAGCCAGGCCGCGAAAGCTGCCGGGCTCAAGGCCGAGGTCATGGACGACCGAGCGCTTGCCAAGGGCAACTTTGGCGGGATGATCGGGGTCGGGCAGGGCTCGTCCGAGCCCCCGCGGCTGGTCAAGCTTAGCTACGAGCCCGCCCGAGCAAAGGGCCACGTGGTGCTCGCCGGCAAGGGCATCACCTTCGACAGCGGCGGGCTGAGCCTCAAGACGTCGCAAGGCATGACCTGGATGAAGGTCGACATGGCCGGGGCGGCCAGCGTGACCGCGGCGATGACCGCCATCGCCACGCTCAACCCCCGCATCAAGGTCACCGGGCTGGTGCCGCTGGCCGAGAACTTGCCCAGCGCCACGGCCTACCGCCCCTCGGACGTGCTGACCCACTACGGGGGCACGACCGTGGAGGTCATGAACACCGACGCCGAAGGGCGTCTGGTGCTGGCCGACGCCCTGGCCTACGCCGCCCAAGCCAAGCCCGACGCGATCGTCGACGTCGCCACCTTGACCGGCGCTCAGATCACCGCGTTGGGCAAGAAAATCAGCGCGTTGATGAGCGTCGACGACGGGTTGGCCCACGCCCTGTCGGCCGCCGCCGACGCCGCCGGCGAGCCCACCTGGCGCCTGCCCCTGCCCGGCGAGTACCGCGAGCAGCTCAAAAGCAACGTCGCCGACCTCAAAAACATCGGCAAGGCCGGCGAGGCCGGCAGCGTCATCGCCGGGCTGTTCCTCGAGGAGTTCGTCGGCGACCGCCCCTGGGCCCACTTCGACGTCGCCGGCCCCGCCTGGACCGACGAGGGCGACGGCTTTTACACCACCAAGGGCGGCACGGGCGTACCGGTGCGCACGCTGGTGCGCTGGGTGCTGGACCGCGCCGAGCGCTGACGCCGCCGGTCACCCGGCAGGCCAGGGCCTCAGCCGGCGAAGCGGTCGCGGGCCACCACCGCGCGCTCGTGGCGCACCGTGGCGACCTCGTGGCCCTCGTCGTCGGTCACGGTGACGCGAAACGCCAGGCGGCGCCCGTGGACGCCGATCAGCACCGCCTGGGCGGTCACGGTGTGGCCCACGAAGGCGGACCGCGTGTGCTCCAGCTCGGCCTTGGCGCCCACGCTGGTCTGGTTGGCGGCGAGCCCGGCGCCGACGGCCGCCACGGCGGCCTGCTCGGCCAGCGCCAGCACCCGGGGGCTGGCTAGCACCGCCACGTCCCCCGAGCTGAGGTGGGCGGCGGTGTCGGTTTCGCCGACCGTGAGTGACGCGCGGCCCCGCCGGCCGGGCTGGCAGCCGTCGATCTCCTGCACGCCGTCAAACCCCCGTGGCCGTGCCGTGCCCGCGCTGGCGCCGCCGGCGAGTGCGCTGTCGATGGGCGCCTCGCTGTGCCTCGCGCCCCCTGGCAGTATGGGACGATGCGCCCGGTGGGCCAAACGCCGGGCGTGTTTCGTGGGGTCGGATCGCGTCCCGGCCGGGCCGATCGTCGCTGCGCGCCGCTACGCCCGCGGCCAACCGCTGTACCCGTTGGAGAGCCTACGACGATGACCGGTGCGTTCGGCACGCTGATGGTCGTGCTGCTGCAGGCCGCCGTGGGTGGGGCCGTGTGGCTGTGGGTCACCGGCGTGCGGCATGCCGCCCGGGGCGGCTTCATCCTGCTGTCGGGGGTGTCGCTGGCCGTCATCGCGTGGGTCACGTGGGTGCTGGCGCGCGCGGCGATCGCCGACGCCGAGGCTGCGGCGGGCCAGGCCAGCCCCGATCCCAGCGTGACGGCAGCCGCCGGGGCTGCCGGGCAGCGCCTGCTGTGGGCCTTGCTGGTGTTCGCGGTGCTGCTGACGCTGTGGCAGGTGCTGGTGGGGGTTTTCGACGACCGCCATCGGCTGACGCAGGCGCTGGGGGTGGCGGGGGCGCTGGCCGGCCTGGCGTCGTTGGGCTTTGCCGCCGCCGCGCGGGGCACGGCGGTGCTGCTGGGCGTGCTGGAGCTCGTGGCCGGCTCAACGTTCGTGGGCGCGGCGCTGTACGGGTTGCTGCTGGGCCACTGGTATCTGTTCCAGCGCCGGCTGGACCCGATCCACATGCTGCACGGCGCGAAGGCCTACGCCGCCGGGGTCGTCGCGGGGCTGGCCGGGCTGGGTTTGAGCTCGCTGAATCCGCCGCCGGAGATCACCACCGCGGCCTCGCCGCTGCTGACCATCCCGGGGTTCTCGGTGTGGCTGGGCGCGGGCCTGCTGGGCATCTGCGCGCTCATCGCGCCGTTCGTGTGGAAGCTCGCCACCGAAGGCGGGCGCTCCATCCAGGCGGCCACCGGCTACTTCTACCTGGCGCTGATCATGAGCCTGTCGGCCGAGCTGGCCAGCAAGTTCCGCTTCTTTCACTAGCCGCGCGCTGATAGACCACAGCACCCGCCTTGATGGCTGGGGCGGGACGACCGGGTGCTAGTCGAGCTCGGCCAGGGCTCGCGCGCGTGCCAAAACGTCATCGAGCATCGCCTCGGTGAGCCGGCCAGTGAACGTGTTGTGCTGGCTGACGTGATAGCAGCCCAGCAGCGCCACGCCGCCCAGCCAGGCCTGGGCGCCGTGGCCAAAGGACGGCTTGGGTCGGGGCTTGCCCAGCACCCGCAGCGCGACGTCCCAGGCGAAGCCGCCCAGGGCCACCACCACGCGCACCGGCAGCAGCGCCAGCTCGCGCTCGAGGAAGGGCTGGCAGGTGTCGCGCTCGGCCGGTGTGGGCTTGTTACCCGGTGGGGCGCAGCGCACGCCGGCGGTGATCCAGCAGTCGGTCAGGCGCAACCCGTCGCCGCGGTGGGCCGAGCTCGCCTGGTTGGCGAAGCCGGCCCGGCACAGCGCCGCGTACAGCACGTCGCCGGAGCGGTCCCCGGTAAACATTCGGCCCGTGCGGTTGGCCCCGTGAGCCGCCGGCGCGAGGCCCAGCACCACCACGCGGGCCGCGGGGTCGCCGAAACCCGGCACGGGCCGGCCCCAGTAGGTCCAGTCGGCGTAGGCGGCGCGCTTCTCGGCCGCCACCTGCTCGCGCCAGGCCACCAGCCGCGGGCACGCGCGACAGGCGGCGACCTCGTCGGCCACCTCGGCCAGGGCGTCGTCGGACACGGCACGGGCAGGCTATCCTCGCCGAGGTCAAGGTGGTCGAGGCCCCCCCCGCGGCGTGTAGCCCACCGCCGGCCGCGGGGAGGGCAAGGCCCCGAGACCGTCGTGGCAGACAAAACGAGGACCTCAAAAAACCACAGGACCCCGAAAACCGTCGTGTGACCGCGCGAGCGAGGGGACCGGTTCGAAAGGCTGGCATGAGCGAGCTGTTGGAGGCGACGTCGCCGAAGGCGCTGACCCCGGCTGTGCTGCGCAGCCTGGCCGGCATCACCGGCACGGCCGTGGTGAGTGTCGCGATTCCCACCCAGCGGGCGACCGCCGAGCCCCAGCAGAACGCGCTGGGGCTCAAGAGCGCCACGCAGCGCATCGAGCAGCAGCTCGCCCAGCGGGGCCTGGAGCCACACGCCGCGGGGCGCTACACGGGCGTGCTGGAGCGGCTGCAGGCCGACGAGGTCTTTTGGGGTCACCAGCTGCACGGCCTGTGTGTGATCGTGTGGGACGACGGGTGGCGCGCGGTGCGCCTTCCCTATCCGGTCGAGGCGCGCGCGGTCGTCGACACCCGCCCGCATCTGCAACCGCTGCTGCCGGGGGTGGCCGAGCAGGGCATGTTCTACGTCCTGGCGCTGAGCCAGCGCCACGTGCGCCTTCTGCGCGCGAGCTCGGTCGACGTGGCCCCGGTCGATCTCAGCGGGCTGGGCATTCCCGCGCGCATCGAGGACGCCCTGCCAGACGAGGACTTGCAGAGCCCGCAGTTGCACGCCCGCTCCGGGGGAGCAGGCGGGCGCATGGCGATCTTTCACGGTCACGGCGACTCTGGCGAGTTCGAGCGCCAGATCCTGGACAAGTACCTGCGCGAGCTCGCTCGCGGCATCGACGACCTGCTGGCCGACGACGGACGGCCGCTGGTGCTGGCCGGCGTCGAGGAGGTGTGCGCCCAGTTTCGCGAGCACACGGGCCTGCGCACCGTGTTGGCCGACGAGGTGTCGGGCAACCCCGACGATGCCCTCGACGCCGAGCTGCGCGACGCCGCCTGGCCGCTGGTGGAGCCGGTGTTGCGCCGCCCGCTGGAGGACACGGTGGAGCGCTTCGAGGCCCACCACGGCACGGGCCTGGCGCTGGCCGATCTGCCCGAGGTGCTGATGAGCGCCGCGATGGGCCGGGTGGCGTCGCTGCTGGTTCGGTCGGGCGCCGAGCGATGGGGCCGCTTCGAGCAGACCGAGGGGCTCATGGCCGACCGGGCCCAGCGCCAAGACCCCGGCGACGAGAACCTCGTGGAGCAGGCCATCGCCTTGGTGCTGGACCGTGGCGGGCACGCCTACGTCCTGGAGGCCGATGCCATGCCCGCCGACGCCGACCTCGCGGCGGTGTGTCGCTACTGACCCCGCGGTGGGCCGGCGCGTCGGGGTCGGGCCCGTGTCGGCCCGGGCGTGCTCACCCGTTCGGGTCGCCGCCGGTTCGCGCCGGCGTTGCCGGCTATCCGGCCGCCTGCTGCAAGGCGGCTGTGACCACCTCGTAGTCCTCCCAGGGCCATTCGCGCACGTTGCCCTGAAAAGCCAACTTCCAGTGCTCGCGGGGCCACTTCTTGACGAACGCGAGGTCGTCGTAGAGGTCCTCGGCGGGCACCCAGGCCTGGGAGTCCTCGACGACGACCTCGGGCACGATCTCAAAGCGCCACGGGTAGTCCTCGTCGGGCGTGGAGCTCCAGATCAGCTCGTGGTCCTCGAACATGTCGCTGGCCACCTCCACGGTGGCGCCAAACGCCTGGGCCTTGGAGATGTAGAACACGAACTTGTCGCTGGGCTGGATGCGGCGCGCGGTTTTCTCGCGGCGCGACTTCAACCCCTGCACTCGCCAGCCGAGCTCGGCGGTCTTGGCGAAGTTGTCGGGCGTCATGGTGATACACCACACGGCCATGGCGGACTCCTTTCCTCCACAACGGGGCGGCTGGGCGACTCGGCGGTGGGCCAGCCCGGCCGCTGCAGCGGCGCCCGCCCACCGGGCCCGGGTCGAAAGCTCAGCGACCGTCGGGTTGGTACACCGCCGCGAGCACGCCGTCGCCGACCACCGACAGGTGGGCGTGCAGTGTCGGGTCGTCGGCCACGGCCTGGTTGAACCACCGGACCCCCTCGGTGGCCTCGTCGGTGGCGCTCTCGTCGGCCACGCCCCCGCTGTACAGGGCGCGCCCGGCCACCAGCAGCCCCCCTGGGCGCAGCAGCCGGCGGGCGTGCTCCAGGTAGTCGGGGTATTCGGGCTGGCCGTCAGCCAAAGCCACCAGGTCGTAGCTGTCATCGGCGAGCTTGGGCAGTACCTGCAGCGCCGGGCCCAAAATCGAGCGGACGTGATCGCTGAGGCCGGCCTCGCCAAAGGCGCGTTGCGCCAGCTGGCGCACGTCGGGATCGGCTTCGATGCTGGTCAGAATGGCCTTGGGACCGGCGCCGCCCAGCAGCCACAGTCCCGTGTAGCCGCCCGTGCTGCCGACCTCGGCCAGCGTCTGCGCGCCGGACACGCGCACCAGCCAGCGCAGCAGCGCCCCGGTCTCGGGAGCGACCGTCGGCAGGTCGGCCTCCTCGCCGCGGGCCCGCGCCGCCCGCAGCGGCTCGTCCTCGGCGTCGACGAACTGTTGGACGTAGTCGGCGGTAAAAGAGTCACGGCTCATGGCCCGCCAGACCCTAGCAGCAGGGCGTGGCTCGCCCGCCGCTGTGCCACACATGGCGCCCGTCCTGGCTGCGACAGGCGAAGCGCTGGCGTCGCCTAGCATGGCGGGGTCACAACGGTGTGGAGGAGCCAGTGGTGTGGGACTTGCCACCTGCCGATCGCGAGGCGGGTGGGGCGCCCGAGGCGGCTGCGAGGGGCTCGGCGGACGGGGCCAACGCGCCACCGCCCACCTCGCCCCCGCAGTATCCGGTCATGAGCGGCGCCCAGCGCGGCGGCCCAACCCCGGCGGCAGGGGGGTCGCGGCTGTGCGCCTGGGGGCTCGTGGCTCCACTGCTGGCCGGTGTGGTGGGCGCGCTGCTGGGTGCCGGCGCGGTCGCCGCGGTGTTGCTGCGCGAGGAGGCCGACACGCCCGCCTCGGCGGGGTCGCCGCCCTCGGCTCAGCGCGTGGCGCCCACGCTGGAGTTGGACGGCTTGGAGAACCTCGACCGGGTGGCGGCGGTGGCCGAGTCAGTCATGCCGGCCGTGGTGCGCCTGGGCACCGGCGCGGGGGTCGTCCAGTCGGCGGCGTTTGGCTCGGGGGTCGTCATCCGCGGCGACGGCTACATCGTGACCAACGAGCACGTCGTCGAGGGCCTGGAGGACGTGCGGGTGCAGCTGTCCGACGGCCGCGAGCTCGACGGTTCGGTGGTGGGCACCGATCACCGCACCGACCTGGCCGTGGTGCGCGTCGACGCCGGGGGGCTGACCGCCATCGACGTCGGCGACACGCAGGATTTGCAAGTGGGCATGCCCGCCATCGCCATCGGCAGCCCCTTCGGCTTGGCCGGCACCGTCACCTCGGGGGTGATCAGCGGGCTCCACCGGCCCATCGAGGTGACCACCGAGGAGGGCTCGCAGCGCTACGACGATGTCATCCAAACCGACGCGGCGATCAACCCCGGCAACTCCGGCGGGCCGCTGGTCAGCGCCGAGGGGCGGCTGCTGGGCATCAACTCGGCGATTTTGACCCGCGGGCAGACCCCGGCCAACGCCGGGGTGGGCTTTGCCATCCCGGCCGAGACCGTCATGGCCGTGGTCGAGCGGCTCATCGCCGACGGCGAGGTGCGGCACGCCTTTTTGGGGGTGGCGGGCTCGGACGTCGACGGGGGCGCGGCTGGCGACGCCGGCCCCCGCCAGGGCGCCTACGTCGAGGAGGTCATGCAGGACACGCCGGCCGACGACGCCGGGCTGGCCGCCGGCGACGTGATCACCGGCGTCGGCGGCGCCCAGATCGCCTCCATGACCGAGCTGATCGGTGTGCTGCTGCGCCACGAGGTCGGCGAGGACGTGACCGTGACCTTTCGCCGCGACGGCGAGCGGCAGTCCGCCGAGGCCACACTGGCCGAGCGGCCCGAGGACGTGTGAGCGGGCGTGGGACGCCGCGAGGCGGCGTGAGCGACGGCGAAGGGCTGTGGCGATGAGCATGCCGGGGCTTCCCGAGCTGGTGGCGCTGGCCATCCTGGCGTTGCTGATCTTTGGCCCTGACCGGCTGCCCGACATCGTGCGCAACGTCGGCAAGGCCGTGGGCACGCTCCGCCGGGAGGCCCACAACGCCGTCAACGACTTCAAGACGGCCAGCGACTATCAAAAGGTGCGCGACGCCGCCCGTGAGCTTCGCGGCGAGACCGACGCGCTGCGGCAGGAGGGCCGTGAGGCCGGCCAGGCGCTGCGCGGCGCGGTCGACGACTCCCCGGCGAGTCGTGCCGCCCGCCGCGGCGGCGCCGAGGCCGGCCCGCCCGCCGAGGGCAGCGGCGACCGGGGGCGCAGCGAGCCGGCCCCGTTCGATGCGGACGCGCCGTGAGGCGTGACGCGCCGGCGGCCGCCTCGCGGGCGGGCGCCGGCGTGGCGCTGCTGGGCGCGTCGTGGTGGGCGCTGCGCAGCCCCGCGGTGCAGCGCGCCGACGTGCGCGCCGGCGAGGCGCTGCGCCACGGGGCCGCGACACGCCCAGAGGCCGCGACCCACCGGCTGGGCGAGGCCGGCGGCTTGCGGGCCCACGCCGAGGCACCGGCCTGTGCCGTGGACCGCGTGGTGATGGCCACCACCGACCTGGGCAGTGTCTACGCCGTCGTAGCGATGGGGGCGGTGCTGGCGCTGACGGGCCGGCGGGGGCTGGCCGCCGACGTCCTGGGCGTGGGGCTGGCGGGCTGGGCGGTGTCACAGGCGGCCAAAACCGGTGTGAACCGGGCTCGGCCCTACGAGCGCGACGGCACCCGGCGGCTGTTAGCCGCGCCGGCGGGATCGTCCTTTCCGTCGGGCCACGCCACGGTGGCGACCGCCTGGTCGACACTGGCCGCCGAGCGCGCCGGCGCGCCATCGGCGCGGGCGTCGCTGGCCCTGGTCGGCGCCTATGTGGCCGCCACCCGCGTCCACGCCGGGGTTCACTATCCCAGCGACGTGTTGGGGGGCATGGGCATGGGCTTGGCGCTGTCGGCGGCGTGGCGCGGCCCCCTGGCCCAGGCCGCACGCGGGGTGCTGGCCGCGGCGGCAGCAGCCTCGCGCTCGCTGGGGGCCATGGCGACCGCTCGCCGGCGTGTCACGTAAGGCGCCCCGTGGGGGGTCGGTGGGCCCACCGGCGGGCCACGCGCCGTGGCGCCACCCCCCGCAGGCGCTCGCGCGGGCCCCACAGCGTCACGCGCCACACCGCTTCTGCCACCACGGCCCCGCTGAGCTTGGAGTGGCCCGCCCGACGCTCGGCGAAGGTGATGGGCACCTCCATGAGCCGGTGGTTGGCGTGCCACGCTGCCAGCGCCGTCTCCACCTGGAAGGCGTAGCCGTCGCTGGCCAGCGCGCACACGCCGATGTCGGCCAGCGTCTCGCGGCGCCACAGGCGATAGCCGGCGGTGGCGTCGCCCACCGCCATGCCCGTGGCCAGGCGCACGTAGGCGCTGGCGGCCCGCGACAGCCACCGGCGCGACGCCGGCCAGCCCACCACGCCCCCGCCGGGAACCCAGCGCGAGCCGATGGCCACGTCGCATCCAGCCAGGGTGTGGGCCAGACGCGGCAGGTCGCGTGGGGGACGGCGTCGTCGCGGCGAGCCAGGTCGTCGGCGAGCTCGCCGGTGCCATCCGGTGAGGCATCGTCGACGACCAACACCTCGAAGCCGGCGGCGCGCACGCCGCGGACCACCGCCGTCAGGCACGCTCGCTCGTTGTAGGTGGGGATGACGACGACGCGCCGGCTGTTGGCTGCGCGCGTCACATCTGCTGCAGCGGCAGCGACTTGCCCACCAGGGTGCCCTTGCGCTGGGCGACCTGGCTGGCGATGTCGCCCAGGATCTTGGAGGCGGGCGCGTCCGGATCGCCCAGCACCAGGGGACGCCCGTCGTCGGCGCCTTCGCGCAGACGCTGGTCGATGGGGATCTGGCCCAACAGGTTGGTGTCGAGCTCGTCAGCCAGCAGCTTGCCGCCGCCGGAGCCGAAGATGGCGTACTCCGTGCCGGTGTCGGGGGCGACGAACACGCTCATGTTCTCGATGACCCCGGCCACCTTCATGCCGGTTTGGGCCGTGGTCTGCCCGGCGCGCAACGCCACCCGCTGGGAGGCGGGCTGGGGGGTGGTGGCCACCAGCATGTCGGCGCTGGGCAGCATCTGTGCCAGCGAGATGGCGATGTCGCCGGTGCCCGGCGGCAGGTCGCACAGCAGAAAGTCGAGCTCGCCCCAGTGGACGTCGGCCAAAAACTGCTGCAGAGCTCGGTGCAGCATGGGCCCGCGCCAGATGACGGGTCGCTCGCTGTCGACAAAGAAGCCGATCGAGATGACCTTGCAGCCGTGAGCCCGCAGCGGCATGACGAGGTCGTCGAACGCCACGGGCTTGCCCTCCACGCCCATCATCCGCGGGATCGAGTAGCCCCAGATGTCGGCGTCCATGATCCCCACGCGATAGCCCTGCTGGGCCAACGCGCAGGCAAGGTTGGTGGCGATGGAGCTCTTGCCCACCCCGCCTTTGCCCGAGGCGATCGCCACGACCTTGGTGTCGGAGTCGATGCGGTTGAACGGGATGTCGGGGTCCTGACCGCTTTGCGACTCCCCCGAGCGCTCCTGTTGGAGGTGGGACACCGCCGCCCGGCGCTGCTCGTCGCTCATCACGGCGACGTCGACGGTGACGTCGGCCACGCCCAGGTCACGGGCAGCCTGAGCGGCCGCGGCGCGCAGCTCGCTTTCTGCTGGATAGCCCGGCACCGGCAAGCGCAGCGTGACCTGGGCCGAGCCCCGGCGCACCTCGGCGGCCACGGCGTCCAGCTCGCCCAGGGTCCGGTCGAGCAGGGGATCCTCGATGGCGGCGACGGCCGCGTGCAACTGCTCGGACGTGGCCACGATGACTCCTCTGTGTGGCGATCGACAGAGCGTTGGCCGCGAGACAGCGCCAGGGGTGGTGGGCGAGCCGCCCTGTACACGATGATGCTATCGGCGCCTTCGGCGGGTCGCACCGCCAGGAGGCTGGCCACACGGTGGCCATGATCGGGTTCGACGTCCGCATGGTCCAAGCTCGTGTCTGTGGAAAGTGGGCCGATGCCTGAGCTCGCCGTGGTGGCCGTAGCGGCAGGCGCTGGCGTTGCCGCCGCGGCGGGCACCGCGATGGGCGCCGGGGGAGCGGTGCTGCTGGTGCCGGCGCTGCTCATCGCCGGTGTCGACCAGACGGCGGCGGCCGCCGCGGGGCTGCTGACCGTCGCCGCCGGCTGCACCGCGGCCGGCCCTCGCCAGATCCGCCAGCAGTTGGTCAACCACCGCCTGGCGGTGACCCTGGAGGTGATGGCCAGCACAGGAGCGATCCTCGGGGCGGTCGTCGCCGGGTTTTTGCCCGCGGTGGTGTTTGCCTACCTGCTGGCGGCGGTGCTGCTGTTCACCGCCGCGACGACGTTTTTGCGCGGCGGCATGCGCAACCTGCCCGAGCCGTCCCTGGGCCACGACGCGCTCGGCGAGCACGCCGGGGGTCTGGGTGGGGCGTATTTGCTGACCGACGCGGTGGTGCCCTATCGCGCCGCGCGTGTCCGCCTGGGGCTGGCGCTCTCGGCGGTAGCCGGGACGGTCGCGGGCCTGACGGGCACGTCGGGCGGGTTTCTCAAGACCCCGATCATGAGCGAGATCATGCACGTGCCCGTCAAGGTCGCCGCGGCCACGACCACCCTGGCCAGTGGGCTGACGGCCGTAGCGGCCCTGGCGGTCTACCTGCCCAGGGGGGCGCTGGCCCCCACCTGGGGCGCGGCGGCCGTGGGCGGGGCGCTGCTCGGCGGCCAGCTCGGCGCGTGGCTACAGCAGCGGCTCCCGCCGGTGGTCGCACGACGCAGCTTCGCCGCGCTGTTGCTGGTCATCGCCCTCGGCTTGCTGGCGCGATCCTGATGGCGTCGCGCCACCGGGCGCTGGCCGACGCCGAGCGGCGCGGGATCTGGGTTTTGCGCGGGCTGTCCGGCCTGGCGCTCGCGCTGGCGGTGCTGTCGCTGACCGTGGCCGCCGGCGGTGTGCGCCCGGCTCTGGCCTACGGCGCGATCGGGCTGGTGCTGGCCGGCCCGCTGGTGCGCCTGGCCGTCCCAGCCCGGCGCTGGGTGCGTCCACCCGACCGGCGCTTTCTGGTCCTGGCGGGGGTGGTGGCGGTGGTGCTGCCGGTGGTCGCCGCGGTGGTGACCGCCGGGGGCTGAAACACCGGCGCGCCGGCCGATCGCCCCCCGGGGCGTGGCCAGCTCGGTGCCGGGCCGCGGGGTCTTCGAGTGTAGAATTCGGCTGTGTGCAAAAGGTCGATCCGGCGGGCACAGCCAGGGCCAGCCACGGCCGGCGTGAGGGGTCGTTCCCCGGCGGGGGCCGCCGGCGGTGGGCATGCCCCGGTGAGGTGTGCCACCCGACGAGACGCAGGCGAGTCCGCGTGGAGGCGCAGATGACCTCTGGCGCGCTTCGAGTGACGGTGCTGGCGGTGACGGTGATGCTGTTGGTCGCCGCGGTCGCCGTGGTGGCGCCGCGGGCGGCGTGGTCCCAGGCCGTTCGTGACCTCGACGTTGCCACCGACTTTCCCACCGTCGCGGTCGAGCCGGGCGAGCGAGCCAAGTTGGATTTGCAGGTGCGGTCCACACCGGCGGCGCCGGTGGAACTTGCCGTGGCCGGCGCGCCCGAGGGGTGGGACACGTCGCTGCGCGGCGGGGGATTTGTGGTCGGCGAGGTGTTCGCCGACCCCGACGAGCCGCCGTCAGTCAGCCTCGAAGTGGACGTCCCGGCCGAGGCCGAGCCGGGCGCCTACACCATGGAGGTCATCGGGACCGCGCCAAACGGGCTGCGCGGGGGCCTGACGGTGGAGCTGCGGGTGCAGGAGGCGGTGTCGGGCCAGCCGTCGCTGTCGGCGGAGTTCCCCCAGCTGGAGGAGACCGCCGACACGACGTTCAACTTCGATTTGCAGCTGGACAACCCCACCCCGCGCGAGCTGACGTTGCGCCTGGAGGCCTCCGGACCCCAGGGCTGGCAGGTGTCGGCCAACCCCGTGGGGGAGCAGGCGGCGACCACGGTGACGGTGCCCGCCGGCGGCACGGAGCGGCTCAGCGTCCAGGCCGAGCCTCCGCCGCAGGCCACGGCCGGGGCCTATCCGATCGTGGTGCGGGCCACCGGCGGCGATCAGCCCGTGGAGACCGAGCTGACCGCGCGCATCACCGGCACGCACACCCTGACGCTGGCCGCGGCCGACCAGCGGCTCAATGTGGAGGTCCAAGCCGGTGAGACCAGCGAGAAGACGATGGTGGTGCGCAACGAGGGCACCGCCCCGCTGCGCGACGTGCAGCTGCAGGCCTCCCCCCCGTCCGGGTGGGACGCGTCCTTCTCGCCCGGGCGGATCCGCGCGATCCCCGCCGGCGAGCCAGCGGAGGTCACGCTGGCGGTGACGCCCAGCGAGGACGCGGTGACCGGCGACTACATGACCACCGTCAGCGCCAACGCCAGCCAGGCCCAAGACCAGGTCGACGTGCGCACCAGCGTGGAAACCTCGGGGCTGTGGGGGCTGATCGGCGCGGGTCTCGTCGTGGTGGCACTCGGCGCGCTCGGCGGGGTCTTTCGAAAGTTCGGGCGCCGATAGGAGGCCGGGGTGAGCGAGGTCGAGACCCGCGCGGGAGCCGCCACGGCCGGCCCGGCGGCCACGACGCCGCGCATCGCCACCGACGGGCTGACCAAGCGCTACGAGGGCGCGACGGTCGTCGACACGCTCTCTGTGGAGGTCGCCGCCGGCGAGGTGTTCGGCTTGCTGGGGCCCAACGGGGCCGGTAAGACGACCACCATCCTGATGCTGCTGGGGCTCACTGAACCCTCGGCGGGCACCGTGCGGGTGTGTGGCTTCGACCCCACCCGCCAGGCGCTGGCGGTGCGCCGGCGGGTGGGCTATCTGCCCGACGACGTCGGCTTCTATTCCACGTTGACGGGCCGGCAGAACCTGGGGTTCACCGCGCGGCTCAACAGGCTCAACGGCGAGACCGCCCAGCGGCGCATCGACGAGCTGTTGACGCGCGTGGGGCTGCTGGAGGCGGCCGACTCGCGGGTGGCCACCTACTCCAAGGGCATGCGCCAGCGGCTGGGCATCGCCGACGTGCTGATCAAGGACCCCGAGGTGGTGGTGCTGGACGAGCCCACCGCCGGCATCGACCCGCGCGGCACCGTGGAGGTGCTGGAGCTGGTCGAGGATCTGGCCGCCGAGGGGGTCACGGTGTTGTTGGCCAGCCATCTGCTGCAACAAGTACAGCAGACCTGCCACCGCATCGGGATCTTCGTGGGCGGGGGCATGGTCGCCAGCGGCACCGTCGACGAGCTGGCCGCCGAGCTGGGCACGGGCCGCATCGAGCTCGAGGTCGGCGTGGCTGGCGGCGACCCGCAGGCGGTCCTGGGCGACATGGCAACGGTCACGGCGGTCGAGCCCGACCCGGCTGGCGGGCCGGGGCGGTGGCGGGTGACCGCGCGCCGCGACGACCGGGCGGCGATCGCCGGGCGGCTCGCCGAGGCCGGCCTGGGCCTGACTCACCTGCGCCGGCGGGGAGACGACCTCGACGACGTCTACCTGCGCTACTTCTCCGCAGAGACCGACTCCGCAGAGACCGACTCCGGACAGACCGACGACGCAGACACCCAGCGGCGATGACCGGCAGCGGCGATGAACGACACCGGTGAGGCCCAGCCCGCCCACGAGGCCGAGGCGTCCTCGCAGGCGCCCCGGCGGTGGTGGGCGCGGTGGCGCGCAGGAGCGCGCCGGGCCCCCCAGGCCCCGCGGGGGCGGTGGCAGGCGGTGGCACGCAAGGAGCTCGCCGACCACCTGGGCTCGGTGCGTTTTGTCGTGTTGCTGCTGCTGGTGCTGGCCGCGGCGACGGCCACGGTGCTCAGCGGGGCGGACGCGCTGCGCCAGGCCACCGGCCAGGACGGGCCCATCCCCGCGTTTTTGCGGCTGTACACCGTCGGCGGCGAGCGGCTGCCGTCCTTTGTGGGGCTGATCACCTTCGTGCTGCCGCTACTGGGCATCGCGTTCGGTTTCGACGCGGTCAACGCCGAGCGCAGCCAGCGCACCCTGCCGCGGCTGTTGGCCCAGCCGATGTATCGCGACGACGTGATCATCGGCAAATTCGTCGCCGGGCTGATCACCGTCGCGGTCGTCCTCGGCGCGCTGGTGCTGCTGACCGGCGGGCTGGGCATCTTCTCGCTGGGCATCGCGCCCGCCGCCAGCGACGTGGGCCGCCTGGTGGCGTGGTGGGCGGTGTCGGTGGTGTATGTGGCCGTGTGGCTCGCCTTGGCGCTTCTGTGCTCGGTGGTGGTGCGCCGTCCGGCGACCAGCGCGCTGGTCCCGTTGGCGGTGTGGCTGGTGCTGAGCCTGTTCGGCACGCTTTTGGCCGGGCTCGTCGCCGACGTGCTCGCCCCTCGCGAGGGTGGGCCGACCGCCGCGATCGAGAACGTCGAGACGCAGCAGGCCGTCAGCCGCATCGCGCCGTCGACGCTGTACGGCCAGGCCAGCAGCGCCCTGCTCAACCCGCAGGTGCGCACCTTCGGGGTGGTGCTGCCGCGCCAAACGGACCGGGCGGTGCCCGGCGAGCTGCCCTTCGATCAGAGCCTGCTGCTGGTGTGGCCCCATCTGACCGTGCTGGTGGGGCTGGTGGTGGTGCTGTTCGCCATCGCTGCCGGCGTGTTTTTGCGTCAGGAGGTCCGCGCCTAGGCGCGGCGCTTCGCCTCGCTTCGCCTCGCCCGGGCCCGCACAGTGACATCCAGCAACTAGCCCGCATCGAACACCGGGCGGCGAGGTGGTCACCTGCCGTCGCCGGCGGCCGGTGCTGCCGGTGCTGGAAGACGGCGTCAGCGACGCCCTCGCCGCTGTTGATCAAACAGACGAGGCGCCGTGGGATGAGTGCGCGCGAGCGCGACTAACGTATCCCCCGTCGTTTGCGGCACGAGCCGGTGTTCGCCCGCCCCTGCCGTGGTGACTGCCACCGTGAAGACGGGGTGAGGCTCGGTCGCGTCCGCCTGCCTCATCCCCCGTGGAACAGGACCGCCGATGCCCACGAGCCCAACTGCCCTCGTTTTGATGGTCGTGGCGATGTTGACCCTGACCGGTTGCGCAACAGCTTCCCAGACCGCGGGGTCAGGATCGCAGGCCGAAGATGGCGAGGCCGCCGAGACCGCCAAGGCGTCGCCCACCCGTGATGGCGAGGCCGCCGAGGCTGGCCCGGGCTCGTCGTCTGACTCCGAGGACGCCCAACAACAAGGCCACGACGAGGGTCACGGCGCGCCCGCTGAGGTGCCAGCCGATGCACAGACCCGCCGGGTCGAGGGCACCGAGTTCGCGTTCCGACCCGCAGAGCTCACCGTCGAGGCCGGCACGCCCGTGGCGGTGACGCTGGTCAACGCCGGCGAGGTCGAGCACGAGTGGGTGCTTGTCGACGACGACGGCTCCGAGATCGCCCACGCCCACGCCCCACCCGGAAAAGACGCCACCGCCGTGTTCACCCTCGACGAGGCGGGCACCTACGAGGTCCGATGCACCGTCGCCGGCCACGCGGAGCAGGGGATGGTGGGAACCGTCACCGCCGGCTGACACCGCGGCCCGTCCGCCGCGGGCAGGTCAGGGGCCGGCGGCGGGCAGGGCCTGGTTGATCAGCTGCAGCAGCTGCTCTTTGGGGATCTGGGCTCCCTCGATCTCGTGCAGCGAGCCGTCCCGGGAGGCCTCCACCTCCTCGTGCAGGCGCAGCAGGCGCTGCTCGCCCAGCCCGTCCAGCACCGCTCGCACGTTCTCGTAGGCCATCGTCGGACTCCTCGCACACGCCGGGTCGCGGGTGCCAGCCTGGCAGGCCCCGGCCCCGCCGACCAGCCTCGCTGCCACGGGCGCCATCGCCCACCACCGGCGGGCCCCCACGGCCTGACCGGGGCGCGAGGCCCCACATTGGGCTGCCACTGTGGCCCCAGTGGCGCTCGCCTAGGTTGGCTGTGGGCCGGTTTTAAGTCGCCGGCGCGGTGGCGCGCCACGGAGGCACGATGCGAGAGACGCCAGCGGGTGAGACACGGACGGTCTCGGCGGGGCCGGCCACCCAGCGCTTCATCCCGTTTCGCCGCAGCGACCTCGTCGAGATGCTCGCCGACAACGGCCGGCTGGCCCAGTCGGACCAGGCCGGCTTCCGGGCGCTCGTGCGGCTGCTCAACGCGGTGTTCCATCACGATTTCCATGAGCAGCTGGAAACCCTCAAGGACGCTTACGCGCCGTTCAACCCTGACCCGGATACCCGCGCGGTCTGCTCCTATGACGCCCAGGACCGACAGGCCGCGCGGCGGCGGCTGGTCCACGAGCTCACCGAGCTGCTGGAGGACGGCAACTTCGAGGCGATCGATCAGCAAGATCTGCAGCGCGCCTTCGAGGAGGAGTCGCTGCTCAAGATCCGCTTGGCGGTGGACCAGTCCGACTTTGAGGACGTGGTGTTCTTTCGCCGCGGCGCCACGGTCCGCGAGGAGGTGCTGACGAGCTGGTTCGGGCTGCGCCGGCGGCCGGTCGTGTTCACCAACTACGAGAAGGTGCTGATCCTGGTCACCTTCAAAGACGCCGAGCATTTCGAGGAGTCGGCTCAGGACCTGCCCTTCACACCGGGCACCACGATCCTCAAGCTGTTCCAAGACGTCCCCCGCGCCGACCTGGAGATGCTGTTTCCCAACGCTCGGCCGCGCATGCGCCTTCTCGACACGCTGTTGATCGGCGTGCCGGCCCTGGTCGGTGGGATCGTCGTCCTCTCCACCAAGCTCATCACCACGCTGGGGCTGCTGCTGGTGCTGGTGGGGTTCTGGCTCGGCTTTCGCGATGAGCCGGTCGAGCTCGACCAGGCCACGCTGGTGACCCTTGGCGCCGGCCTCGGCTCGCTGGGGGGCTACCTCAACCGCCAGCTCACGAAGTTCAAGAAGCGCAAGATTGAGTTCATGCAGGCGCTGTCGGAGCACCTGTACTTTCGCAACCTGGACAACGACACGGGCGTGTTGCACCACCTCATCGACGACGCCGAGGAAGAAGAGGTCAAGGAGGCGTTGCTGTGCTGGTACTTCCTGCGCACCGCCGAAACGCCGTTGACCGAGGCCGAGCTCGACGAGGCCGTCGAGACCTGGTTCCGCGACCACTGGAACTTAGAGATGGACTTCGAAGTCAACGACGGCCTGACCAAGCTCCGCAAGTTGGGCCTGCTGACGCGTGACGACGGGCGCCTGACGGCAGTGCCGGTCGAGGAGGCGATGCGCCGCCTCGACGAGCGCTGGGACGCCTACTTCCAGTACGGAGGGCCGGTGGCCGAGCCCGGCAGCTAACCCGACGACGCTACCGTCCGGCGAGCCGCGTCCGCGCCCACCGGGAACAGCCGGCCCACACCGCGTGCTGCTGCCCCCACAGGAGGGCCGATGAAGACTGTGCTGGCACTGGCAGCCGTGACCCTGGCAGAGGCCACGATCGGGGTGTTCGTCAAGCTCACCGGCGACGCCGTGCCGATCTACACGCTGAACTTCTACCGCGTGCTGTTCGCCGCGCTGTTTTTGGCGGTGGGGATGTCGACCATCAGCGGGCGCTTCTGGCGCCTGCCCAAAGACAACCTGCGCGACATCGTCATCATCGGGGCGCTGGTCGCCGCCCAGATCAGCTTCTTCAACATCGCCATGAGCCTGGCGCCCATCGCCAACGTCGTGATCTTTTGGAGCGTCGCGCCGTTCTTCGTGTTCATCCTCTCGTGGCTGTTTCTCGACGAGCCCGCCCAGCGCACCCACATCGCGATCTTCGTCGTGGCCATCGTGGGTTTGGTGATCGCTCGGCCCCTGGAGGGCGGCAACATGCTGGGCAACGTGATCGCCCTGGGCGACGGGGCGATCTACGCCGGCCTGGTGACCTTCATGCGCCACGAGCGCAACACCGAGTCCACCAACGACGTGTTCTGGTACATGCTGGTGGCCACCATCCTGCTGCTGCCGGCGGTGTTCATCTTTGGCCCCGGCGCCGTCATGGCCGTCAGCGCCCACACGCTCTTTGGCCTGGAGGTCCCCACCCTGCTGTGGGTCATCGGGCTGGGGGTGGTCTCCACCGGCGTCGCCTACATGTTCATCACGATTGCCCTGCAGCGCATCAGCGCCAACGTCTACTCGCTGGTCGACATCGTCGTGTCACCGGTCGTCGCCGCCGTCTTCGGCTACCTCATCTTCAACGAGGTGCCCTCGACCAACCTCGTCTTCGGCGGCGTGCTGCTGCTGGGCTCCGGTTTCTGGCTGGCCAGGACCATGGTCCAGGACCAGCCCGCCGAGCGTGAGCAGGCCACGGGCTCGTAGGCCTCGCGCCGCCGGCCGGTGGCCCGCGACACGCCGAACGCGCTCACTTATAGGCCGCAAGCCAGCACGCCTCACGGCGGTGGGCGCCGCGAGCACGGCTGCCTATACTCGGGCGATGGCACTTTTGCACCCTTGCCAAAAGGCGTTGGCCGCATGCCCGATCCCGACCGTGTCGCGATGGTCACGCTGGGCTGTGGGCGCAACGACGTCGACAGCGAGCAGGTCGCCGGTGCGCTGCAGCACGCCGGCCTGGCCGTGGTCGACGAGCCCGCCGACGCCGACTGCGTGCTGGTCAACACGTGCACGTTCGTGGAGGCCGCGCGGGTGGAGTCGATCGACGCGATCATGCAGGCCGCCGACCCCGACGACCGCGCGGGGCAGCCGCCAGCGGTGATCGTCATGGGGTGCATGGCCCAGCGCTACCGCGACACGCTGAGCCATGAGCTGCCCGAGGCCGCCGCCGTGGTCGGCTTCGGCGACTACCCGCGCCTTCCCGACATCGTGGCCGCGGCCATCGCCGGCTCGCCCGACCCGGTCGGTGACGCCGCGCCGCAGCCCTCGTCGGCCGCGCCGGCCGCCGGTGGGGCCTTCGACCGCGCCCTGCCGCGCATACCCGCCGACGGAGGTGCAGGCGCGCCCCGGGGGCTGCCTTTGGCCGTGGCACCCGCCGCGCCGCCGACCACCGCCTTCCCGGTGCGCACCGAGCCGCGCGGCGGCTGGGCCTATGTCAAGATCGCCGGCGGCTGCGACCGCGCCTGCACCTTCTGCACCATTCCCTCCTACCGCGGCACGCACCGCTCCCGGCCGGTGGCTGAGGTGCTGGCCGAGGCGCGGTGGCTGGTGGCCCACGGCGTATCCGAGCTGGTGTGCGTCTCGGAGAACACCACCAGCTACGGCAAGGACCTGCCCCAAGGTCGCCAGGCCTTGCTGGAGCTCCTCGACGGCTTCGAGGGGATCGACGGGCTGCAGCGCGTGCGCCTGCTGTATCTCCAGCCCGACGAGCTCGAGCCCGAGTTGCTGGCGGCCATGAGCGCCAGCCGCGTGGTGGCGCCCTACTACGACCTGTCGCTACAGCACGCCAGCGCGCCGGTGCTGCGACGCATGGCCCGCGGCGGCTCGCGCGAGGCGTTCGTCGACCTCGTCGACGACATCCGCGCCCGCGATCCGGCCGCGGTGGTGCGCAGCTCGTTCATCCTGGGCTTTCCCGGTGAGACCGACGCCGACGTCGCCGAGCTCGCCTCCTTTTTGGATCGCGCCGCGATCGACTGGCCGGGCTTTTTCACGTTCTCGCGCGAGGACGGCACGCCCTCGGCCGACATGGAGGGTCAGATCCCCGGCGACGTCGCCGCCGCGCGCCGCGATCACGTCGCCGACATCGCCGAGCTGGCCGCCGAGGAGCGGGCACGCGGATTCGTCGGCGTCGACCTGTCGGTGCTGATCGAGCACGCCGACGGCCCCGACGGGGCGGTGGGTCGCAGCCACCGCGAAGGCCCCGAGTCCGACGGGGAGATCCGCCTGCCCGACGTCGCCCCCGACGCGGTGGCCGCCGGCGACGTCGTGGCTGCCCGCGCGGTGGCCGCTGACGGCGTCGACCTGATCGCCGAGACCGCCCCCGCCGTGACGCGGGGTGGCCGACCCGTCACGGCCGGTTCCTGACCGGGGCGCGAAGCCTGGGATGCGGGCGCACCACGACAACGACGGCGGCGCGTCGCGGCTGCCGGCGGGCTGGGGCCAACGCGTGCGGTGGCACAACCCCGCCAACCTGCTGACGCTGCTGCGGGTGGGGCTGGTGCCGGTCATCGCCGCGCTGCTGCTGATCGGCACCGACCCCACGCGCTGGTGGGCGCTGGCCATTTTCGTGTTCGCCGCGGTAACCGACTCGGTGGACGGCTGGGTGGCCCGGCGCTACCTGGGGCCCACCCGGTGGGGCAAGCTCGCCGACCCCGCCGCCGACAAGGCGCTGATCATCGGCAGCCTCGCCGTGCTGGCCTATACAGGGCCGTTTCCCTGGTGGGCCGTGATCGTGATCCTCGTGCGCGAGGTGGGCGTCACCGTCCAGCGCACGTGGCTGCTGCGCCGCGATGTGGTCATGGCCGCCGGCCGGCTGGGCAAGGCCAAGACGCTGAGCCAGATCGCGGCGGTCATCGTCTTCGTGCCGCCGGCGGTGGTCAGCGAAGCGCGCGTGGCGCTGCTGTGGCTGGCGGTCGCCCTGACGGTGGCAAGCGGGCTCGACTACGCGGCGCGCGGGGCCAAGCGGGCCGTGGATGCGCGCTGAGATCGTCGCCGTGGGCAGCGAGCTGCTGCTGGGCGACTCGGTGGACACGAACTCGGCGTGGCTCTCGGCGCGCCTGGCCGAGATCGGCCTGGACGTGCACCGCCACGTCACCGTCGGCGACAACCACACCCGCCTGGTCGACGCCCTCACCCGAGCCGCCGGGCGCGCCGACGCCGTGATCGTCTCCGGTGGGGTGGGCCCCACCCGCGACGACGTGACCCGGTTCGCGGCCGCCGACGTCGCCGGCGTGGGCCTGGCCCGCCGCGACGACCTCGTGGATTACCTCCGGCAGCGCTTCGCCGCGTCGGGGCGCGACATGCCCGACAACAACCTCGTGCAGGCCGACATCCCCGCCGGCGGGCGGGTGCTGTGGCCGGTGGGCACCGCCGCGGGCTTCGCCGTCGACGTTGCCGGCGCCGGGCGGGTGTGGTGCCTGCCGGGCGTGCCCTGGGAGCTGCGGGCCATGGCCGAGCGCGACCTGCTGCCGGCCCTGCGCGCCGCCGCCGGCACGCTGACCACCGTCAGCCGGCTGGTGCGCACCGCCGGCATGGGCGAGTCGCACGTCGCCGCGGCCGTCGACGACGTGATCGCCGACCTCGACGTGGCCGCCGAGGCCGCCGAGGCCGCCGGCGATGGTGGCCAGCGCCACAGCGTGCCCACCGTTGCGCTGCTGGCCTCCGGCGGCGAGACCCGCGTGCGCGTCACCGCCCGGGCGGCCACCCGCGACGAGGCCCTGGCGCGGGTCCAGCCGGTCGTCGACGCGGTCGTGGCGCGCCTGGGGGCTGGGGGGGCCGGCTGGCCATCCCCGGCGCCAGCGACTGGTTCCGCGGCGGGCTGCTGACCTACGCCACGGCGCTCAAAGCCGAGCTCGCCGGCGTCGACGCCGGCCTGCTGGCCCGGCGCGGGCCAATCGACGAGGACGTCGCCGCGGCCATGGCCCGCGGGGCGGCGCAGTGCTGTCGCGCCGACGTTGGCCTGGCCGTGGTCGGCGTAGCCGGACCGGACCCCCACGGTGGGGCCGACATCGGCACCACGATCGCGGCGGTGTGGGACGGCGGCGAGCACGTGCGCCGCCGCGTGCTGGCCACAGCCGAGCGTGTCGAGCTGCAGCGCGCCGCCGCGTCGATGGCAATCGACCTGGCGCGGCGAGTGGTGGCCGGCGGGCGCGCTCAGTAGCCCGCCAACGTCTCCGCCTCGATCTCGACGACCACCTCCGGCGAACCAGGCCGCCGCGTCGGGCGTGGTCGCCGGCTCAGCCGGTCACCTCGATGGTGGCCTCCATGTTGGGGTGGAATTCGCAGTGGTAGGTGTAGGTCCCCGGCTGGTCGAGGGTCACTGAGAAGCTCCCGTCGGGGGCGATGCGCTGCGAGTCGAACGTGCTGTCGTCGGCGGTGACCGTGTGGGCGGCCACGTCGCTGTTGCGCCACGTGATGGTGGTGCCGGCGGGCACCGTCAGCGCCCCCGGCTG
>PXPH01000063.1 GCA_003021615.1 Actinobacteria bacterium QS_8_72_14 | reverse complement strand
CGAGGTGAGCTCGGTCAGATCGAGCGGGTCGGTGCCGCTGGGGCCGCCGCTCGCCTGCGCCAGCGCCTGGTCGGCATCGAGGTCGCCGAGCTGCTCGCGCAGCGGTGCGGGGACGTCGCGCAGGGTCAGCTCGTCGGGCAGCACCACCAGCGGCGGCTGGTCGGCCGCGCCCTCGCCCAGCGCGGCGGCCAGCTGGCCCTGCAGGCGCGCGACCGCCTCGGTGGCGGCCTGGGTGCGCTGGGCCAACAGGCCGGTGGGGGAGGTGACCTCCGCCCGGCCCTCGGCGGCGGTCACCACGCCGTCGACCTCGGCGAGCTCGCGTTCGACGGCGGCCAGGGCCTGCCAGGTGCCGACCTCGGTGAAGTCGCCGTCGACCAGCAAGAACGTCTCCTCGCTGACGTCGCCGCCGAAGCGCTCGTCGAGCTGGGTCATGACCTGCGCCGCCTCGGCGTCCGACGGGATGAACTCTTCCTGGCTGAACTGAGTGCTCAGGTCGGTGGCCGCTGCGGCTCCGGCCAGCCCCAGCACCGCCGCGACCGCCACGATCACGGCGGGAGCGCGCAGCGCGGTAGCGGCGACCGCCCGGGTGGCCGATTGCGTGCCGGTGCCCTCGGCCACCAGCGGGGCCGCCCTGTGCGGTGCGCGTCGGTCGAGCAGCACCCGGGCGGCGGGCACGAGGCCGCCGAGCACGACGAAGGCGCTGGCCACGCCGGCGGCGGCGAACAGCCCGAAGTCCTGGATGGGCGGCAAGGGCGCGACGAGGTTGGATAAGAACCCGAAGACGGTGGTCAGGGTGGCAAGCGTCAGCGCCACGCCCACGGTGCGCACCGACGTGGCCGCCGCCGGGGCGGGGGCACTGCCGGCCAGCCGGCCTTCGCGGTAGCGGGTGGTCAGGTGCACCGAGTAGTCGATGCCCAGCCCCACCAGCAGCACCGGCACGGCGATCGCCAGCTGGTTGAACTCCCCGGTGATGCCCAGGTACTCGGGGCCCAGCAGCACCGACAGGCCCGTCATCCACACGATCGTGGCCATCAGCCCGAGCAGGCCGATGATCACGTCGCTGGCGCGGCGATACAGCGCCACGAGGATGATCAGCATCAGCGCGAGGCTGATGCCCAGCAGCTGGGGCAGCTCGGTCTGAAAGCCGGCCTGGATGTCGTCGTTGAGCAGCTCGAAGCTGAACGGCTGGGCCGACAGGGAGCCCAGCTCGGCGTTGGCCAGCGCGTCGTCCAGGGCGGTGGCGGCCGCCAGCCGCTGGTCGAAGCCGAGGTCGCTGGCCAGCTCCACCACGACCAGGCCGGCCCGGGCGCGGCCGGCGCCAGGGTCGAAGTCGTCGGACAGCAGCCGCGACATGCGCTCGGAGCCGTCCGCGGCGGCGCCGGCCACCAGCCCGTCGGCGAACACGGGGGTGAGCTCGCGGGCTTGCAGATCCAGCGTCGCAGCCCGGGCCAGCACGGGGTCGGCCCACGTCGACACCGCCGGGCTGCTCTCGGTGCCGGCGGCCAGCCGGTTGGTCACCGCCGGCGTGTCGCGGATCAGCTGCTCGATCTCGGTGGCGGCGATCAGCCCGTCGCGGTCGAGCACGTCGCCTCCCGCGCCGGCGTCGACGACGATCTGGACGCCGCCGCGGGCGCCGAACTGCTCGTCGATGCGCTCGAAGCCGCGGGCGAGCTCGGTGTCGGCCGAGAACTCGGTGATGTCGGTGGCGGTCTGCTGCTGGCTGGCAAGCGCGCCCAGAACCCCGGTGATGACCACCAGCGGGATGATCACCCACCACGGACGTCTGGCGGCGTTGCGCGCCAGGGGCTCAACGATCCACCTCATGGGGCCACCACCCGGTCGGCGAGGTCGCCCAGCACCGCGGCCAGGCGGTCGCGCTCCAGCGGTTCACCGGCGACCAGGCGGCCAAAGACGACACCGTTGACCTGCCCCTGCAGGGCCTCGGCGACGAGGTCAACCTCGCCCTTCACGCCCTGGCGGGCCAGACACTCGCTCAAGGAAGCCGCGATCGCCTGCTGTTGGCGGCGCATCAGCGGGTCGACCGACTGCGGCGCCGACAGCAGGTGGGTAAACAAAAACCGACAGCGGACCGCGTTGGCGCAATAAAAGTCAAGGGTCCCCTCCAGCACCGCGTGCGGGTCGCCGTCGGCGGCCGCCCGATAAGCAGTGGCCGACAGCTCCTCGAGGGTGCGCTCGATCAGCCCAGCCAGCAACGACTCGCGGCCGTGGAAGTGGTAGTAAAGCGTGGCGCGGGACACGCCGGCGCGCTCGGCGATGGACTCTATGCCCACGTCGGCGCCCGGCTCGGCGAGCTGGGCCAGCGCGGCTTCGAGGATGGCGGCGCGTGTGTCGGCGGCGGACGGCACGGCGGATACTAACTCACATTACCCGTTTGGACGTGGTGTCTAACCCGTGTTCGGCCACTCCCCTCATCAAGTTGAGCTCTGTGGATGCCGAGATCGGGTACAGGGATGTGTGCACAGCCCGCCTGCGCCGTCACCTGCGGTGCCGCCAAGGGGATCGCATGCCATGACCGAAGCTGCATCGGGCGGGGAGGCTGCTGACGCCCCCGTCCCCTGCGCGACAAGCGTCATCACCCATGTCGGTCCTCGCCGCAGCGAGATCGGGGGGATGCAGACCGTTCTGCGGGACTATGAAGCAAACGTCCCCGACGGGACCCGCTTTCGGTTCATTGCCACGTACACCACACGAGGGCGGGCCTGCAGTGGGCTGCTGTTCGCGCTGGCGTTGTTGCGAGTCGGCTTCACGCCGCGCAAAGCCCTGGGATCGGTCCACCTGCACGTGGCCAAACACGGATCGGTGTGGCGCAAGGCGACCATCGCCGGGATCTGTCGTCGTCGCGCGATTCCGGTGGCGGCGACGGTGCACGCGTCGCAGCTCGAAGACGATGTGTGTCGGCATCGGTCCGCATGGAAGCGGCTGTTGGCCCGGTGTGAGGCGATCGGGGCCCTGTCGCACAAGGCCGTCAAGGATCTGTCGACGCTGGATCCAACGGCGCGTGTGGAGCACGTGCCCAACCGCGTGCCCGTGGCCCCCACGCTGGTGCCCGCCCCCAACACCAAGCGGGTGTTGTTCGCCGGCGCGGTGTGTCGCCGCAAGGGCGTCGACGTCCTCATGGAGGCGTGGCCGACCGTCCTTGAGCACCACGCCGATGCCGAGTTACTCCTCGCGGGTCCTGCGGCTGACGTCACGCCGCCGCGGCTGCCCGGAGTCCGGGTGTTGGGCGCCGTGCCGCCACAACACGTGCGGGCGCTGATCCGCGACGTCGACGTCGCGGTCCTGCCGTCGAGGTCCGAGGGCCTGCCAGTGTTCGTCCTCGAGGCGATGGCTGCCGGGCGACCCGTGGTGGCAACCGACATCGGCGATCTCGCCGAGCTCATCGGTGACGGCGGCAGGGTCGTCCCCCCCGGTTGCGTCACCTCGCTGGCCAGCGCGTTGAGCGCGCTGCTGGCCGATCCCGTCAGCGCCGCTGACCGTGGCGAGCTCGGCCGTCGGCGCGTCGTCCAGCGCTACGACGTCGTCAACTTGGACGTCGATCTTCGTCGGCTTCACCGGCGGCTCGCTCGACAGGTGGCGTGATGCAGCTGTTGGTGGCTTCTGCCGGGGGGCACCTCACCCAGTTGCGCAGGCTGCGCCCATGGCTCGACAGTGCCGACGCTGTGGCTCTTTGGGTTACCTATGACAGCTCGCAGGGTCGAGCGCTGCAGCGCGACCATGAGGTGGTGTTCGGTCACGGACCTAGCACGCGCAACGTCCGGGCGGCGGTGCACAATCATCGTTTGGCCACCCAGCTCCTCGACAGCCGGAACTGTGACCGGGTGGTCAGCACCGGGGCGGGCATCGCCGTGCCCTTTCTGGTGGAAGCAGCTCGACGTGGGCTCGATGCGGTCTACGTTGAAAGCGCGACTCGCACCCATGGACCGTCGCTGAGCGGGCGGATACTGGAGCACGTGCCGGGCGTGGCGTGCTACTCGCAGTGGCCGTGGCACCGCCGCCGTTGGGGCGCCGGTCTCTGCGTCTTCGACGTTTTCTCGCCCCAACCGGCGGCGAGCTCCCGCCACGACGAGCGCCAGATCCTCGTCACTCTCGGCACCCACCGGGGCTATGGCTTTCGGCGCCTCGTCGACCAGGTCATGCGCCTTGTCAAACCTACCGATCGCGTGGTCTGGCAGACGGGCCCTACCCCGGCGCCCGGTCACATCGGCCATCAGGTCGGCCCGCTTGGCCCGGCCGAGTTCGCTCGCCTGGTGGAGCGCAGCGACGTGATCATCGGTCACGCGGGCATCGGCACGGCCCTCACGGCGATGGAACGCGGCAAGCTCCCGATCTTGGTTCCCAGACGGCGGGCCCACGGCGAGCACGTCGACGACCACCAGGTGTCGCTAGCGCGTTTCCTCGACGATCGGCGCCTGGCACTGGGCCGCGAGGTCGAGGCGTTGACCGAGGCCGACTTTGACACGGCCGCGCATCACGAGATCGTGCGCGCGACGGGCTCGTTGCCGTTGACGCGATGAACGACATTCGCACAGGGGGCCTGTCCACCTCGCGAGCTCGCCTCGCGGCGGGAGGATGGTCACTCGCCGGAAACCTGGTGGGGGCCCTGCTTCCCTACGTGGTCGTCCTGGTAGTGGCAAACACCGCCGTGACGGATGCCTACTTCATTGCCAGCACCGTCATGCTGTTCGTGGCCCATCTTTTGGCCACCTGCGTCGAAGCGGTACTGGTCCCGTATGCCGTTCGGACCCAGATGCACGTCGGTTCCCGCCTCCGACACCTGCTGTGGATGCGACCCATCCGCAACCTCCTGCTTCTGAGTGTGTGCGGCGGGGTGATCGCGGCGGTTGTTGCGAGTGTGTGGCTGGCCGCGAGCTCGGATGGTTTGGCGGCGATCCCCCGCGAAGTCTCGCTGTCGCTCATGGCGCTCGTCGGCTTGCCCGCCGTGAGCACCCTCTCGGGCATCGTGGGCAGCGGGTTGCATGCGCAGGGACGGTTCGGGCTCACGAACGCGACGCGCGGACTTCGCTCCTTGCTGGCCGCTGTCTTGGTGATCACGCTCGGCGACGAGGTGGGGGTCCTGGCGGCAGCGGTTGGCCTGCTAGGGGGTGAGCTCCTGCGAGCGACGGTGCTCATCACGGCTCACAGGCGGATGTTCCGGCCCAGGACGGCCGGGGCGGTCGCAGCGTTCGAGGCCAAGCGGGAGCGGTCACCGTCGCTGTGGCGATGGTTCGCCCCGCACCTGATGGCGGCATCGGCGGCGTCGGCCATGTCTTTGGTCGACGTGGCCGTGGCCTCGTGGCTGGGCCGGGGAGCGGTGACCGTGCTGGTGCTCGCAGAGAAGGCCTACGCCGGGCCGTTGGTCTTGGTCACGGCCTGCGTGTGTAGCGTCTCCGGTGCGGTGTGGTCCCAGGGCCTCCAGCGGGGCAGCTCGTGGACGTGGCTCAAACAGGATTACCTTGCTGTGCAACGCGATTTGGCGCGATGGTCGGTTCCCGGGGCATTGCTCGGGTGCTGCGTCTTGCCGATCCTGCTCTGGGTGGGCCTTGCCGAGTCCCTCGTCGGAACCGCGTTGGCAACGGAACTCGTCCTGACCGTCGCCATACTGCTTATCGCCGTCCCGCTTGCGGCATGGACCACGGTGGCCACGAGGTTGCTGGTCGTGGTCGGCGAGACCAGGAGGCTACCGCGGCTGACCATAGGCGCTTTGGTAATCAATCTGGTGGCCAGCGTGCTGTTGGCGTGGCCCCTCGGGGTCGTCGGGATCGCCTTGGGGACCTTGGCAGTGCGCGTTGGTACGGCGATGGTGCACCACCGGGTTGCGCTCAGTGCCCTTGACGAGCCGAAGGCCGACCAGCACGACGCCTGGGTGTAGGGGCTGGCACAGGGTCACAGGACGGGCGCGAGCACTTCGTCGATCCGACGCTGGACCTCTCTTGAGAGGCGCTGAAGATCGGGGATGCGCTGTGAGATGGTCCTGTGTTGCTCGGCGGGGTGGGCCTGGAGGTGACGGACCTGCTCCTGGACCGTCCCGGGGGCGAAGGTCCAGGCGTCATGGACGAAGCGATCGAGGCCGAGCGCGCGGAAGGCGGCAGTCCCCTTGCGATCGTAGCTGAGGTGGATCGCGGGTCGTCCTGCCAGCAGCGCCTGGAGGGCGCCATGGAGACGCACCGACACGACAACCCCGCCGGTGTGATGCTGCAGGAGCGTGCTCAACGCCCCCGAGCTGCGTGCGTCCAGGCGGGAGATGAACGCCTCGTCGCTGCGTCCCTCCAAACCGCGGGACTGGACGGCGTAGAGGGGGTCGTCGAGGAGCTGGGCGAGCGTGTGTAGCCGCTGCTCGTAGGGGGCGGGCCGTGGCAGCGGCCGGGGGGCGATCACGGGCCGGGCTTGGCGAGACCGGGACAGCATTGGAGGCGGCGTCGGCCAGCTGTCGGCCAGGTGGAGCACCGCGAGATCGGGTGCCAGGCTCACGTGCCCTGTTTGGACCTCAGTAGCGCTTTCCGGATCCCGGACGAACACGTGGTCCACGCGGCTCACAAGGCGCCGCGTGAGGTTTCCGACCGGGCCGCGCAGCGGGCCGACGGTCTGTGGAAGGTAGACGCTTGGAACGTCGAGCCTGGCCGCCAAGAGCAGTGACGGCAAGTGATTGAGGGCCAGCCCCATCGAGGCGCGCCATCGGTCCGCCTTCAAGTAACCACCTCCGATCCCGACGATGGCGCCGACGTCGGTCAGGGCCCGCGGCGTCGCAGAGAACGCGAGGCGCGGCGGGTGGGGGAGGCTGGCCACCGCCCCGAGCACATTGCCCCCAGCCGGGATTAGCCGTCGGGACAACCGTCCCCAGGGTTCTCCTGGACTGTGCCGGACGGACTCTAAGCGGCCGGCTTCCTCCTGGAAGGATTCCGGATCGAGTGCGATGAGGCGACAGCGAGCCAGCGAGATGCCGGCTCGTCTGATGCGCTCGAGGGTCAGGTCGAGCAGGAGCCCGTCACCGGCATTGCGACGGCTGAACGCATGGGCGATCGCGATGACGGGGTGCTTCACGGGGCTTCTGAAGGCGACGAGGCTTGACGTACCAGATGCAGTTGCGTCTTCCTGTCTACAGCGAATCCGTTCCGCTCTATGAGAAACTCGTCTACTGCCCGGCGGCAGCCACAGCAGTCGTCGTAATCGTCCCCACCATCCGGCCCCTGAAGACGAGCCGGCTGCTGATCTTGTCCAGGCTGGTTCCTACAGACTGGTACCACTCGCAGTCGATATGGGCTAGCTGTAGCTCGTCACGGCAGCCGTCCTTCGACGATCGCGCGACTACCTACCGAATGCCGCTGCTTCGCAGCCACGAGCGCAGCGTGGAGGCGGGTATCGCCAGTACGCGGCCGGTAGCGCGCTCAACGGCGAACACGACGCCGACGACCTCGCCGGCGCGGTTAAGGACGGGTCCTCCCGACGAGCCGGGCTCGACGGAGTCGGCCGCAATGGCCATCACTGGCTCCCGCGCAGGTAGCGGCCCCTCGTAGGCTGGATCGACAACTGACGCGGCCGTCTCCACGGTGATCTGTCCTCCACCGGGGAAGCCCACGATGGTGACCCGGTCGCCGGGTTGCGGCTGTTCGCCGGCGAGCTCTAGCGGCGTGGCCGGCACGCGGCCCGCAGTGGCGACCGCCGCGAGGTCAGTGCGCACCGCCATCCGACCGCTGGTTGCCTGGGTTTCCTCTCCGTCCCAGGCGACCACGTCGACCTGTGTGCCCCGGGCGACGACGTGAGCGTTCGTGATCACGGTATGCGCCTCGACCGCGAACCCGGAGCCGACGCTAGCCCCGTAGATGTCTGGGCCGGTGATCCGAAGGCGCACGGACGCAGCACGGGCCCGCCGTTCCACCCCATCTTCGTCGGCCCGGCGGCGTGTCTCCTCTTGGATGGTGGAGGAGCGCTCGGCCGAGCTCAGTTTCGCTGTACCCTGGAGGATCGGCTCCGCAGGCGCCTCGACGCAGCCCACGGCCCCCAGCATCACCAGCGCCAGCACCACCGCCATCCGCCGGCGGCTACGGATGCGGCCGATCACGGCTGCGTGGCCTGGAGAAAAGCGTCGAAGTCGTCGCGGGCTTGCCCGCAGCCATCCGCGATGCCACGGCCCCGCGCGAAGTAGGCGTTCCAGGTGCTCTGCGTGGCGTAAACGCTGGGCTGGCTGCCGATCCAGGCGAACAGCTCATCGACACAGACCGACAAGTCGGCGCCGATGGCCGACAGCTCCCCGACAACCGACGCCGCCATATCCAGGTCGTCATTCAGTCGGGCGACCGTGTCGCGTGCCTTTTCCCGCTCGGCCGTCACGGCCGCGACCCGATCCTCCAGCTCGGCGACCTTCTCCTTGCGGTTGGCCAGAGCCCCCTTGGTCTCGTCGAGCGTCTGCTCCGTTTGCTCGAGCTCTTCGGAAGTATCGGCCAGCCGGGTCTCGAGCTGCGCACTGCGCGACTGCCAACGCGCCGCGCGCTGATAGGTAACCGCCGCGTAGACGCTGACCCCCAGCAGCGCCAGCACCGACACCGCGGTGACGACCATCCACCTGACCGGCCGGCGCCGCCGTTTCCCACGCCCGGGGCCCTGGGCAGAGCTGCCACCGAGCCACCACGCATTGACGCTGGAGGGCCCATGACGTTTCCCGCGCCCGGGGCCCTGGGGAGGGTTGCCGCCCTTTGCGCCTCCGGTGGTTTCGGGCGGAGGCGGCAACCGAGCGGTGGATCCTTTGTCTTCCTCCCAGGACATCGAGCCCCCCTCGCCGTGGCCGCCGGATAATGGGCTCGCCGCCGTGCTATGGTCGGCACGGTCTCGGTGTGACTGAAGCCAAAGTGGTTCCTATAGTCACCTCCCCGGCCACCTCCCTCACCCAGCGGCCCGAATTGCTCGTAGCGCCTACCCCGCGAATAGCCAAGGACAGGCACGGGCGAGGTCGGCAAGAGCTTTGTTTTGGATTGGTACGTCAGATTCGCGCGTCTCACGTCGTGGGTTAGCGTGTGTCGACCTATCGCCCTTGGATATGCGCTGCGAGCCGGGTCCGACGTTCGGTCCTTTGGCCAGGGAGCGCGTAAGCGGGTGTTTTGAGGCTCATGGTTTACCGCCAGGGCTGTCAGAAGCGGCTCAGTATGCCCCGTCGCGGCCGAGCACGGCCGCCACCGTCCGAGCCAGCAACAGCAGGTCGTAGCCCAGCGACCAATTCTCGATGTAGAAGACGTCCATGCGCACCGCCTCGTCGAAGGGCACATGGGATCGCCCCGACACCTGCCAGATGCCGGTGACACCGGGCTTGACGCGCAGGCGCTGGTGATGCCACGGGTGGTAGCGAGCCACCTCTCGCGGGAGTGGTGGGCGCGGGCCGACCAGCGACAGCTCGCCGCGCAGGACGTTGAGCAGCTGTGGCGTCTCATCGACCGACCAGCGCCGCAAAACGCGGCCTACGCGCGTCACGCGGGGGTCGTGGCGGATCTTGAAGAAGTGGTGGCCGGCCTCGTTGAGGTCGGCGACCTCTTGGAGGCGGTCGTCGGCGTCGACGTCCATGGTGCGGAACTTCAACAGCGTGAGCTCGCGCCCGTTACGGCCGACGCGTGTTTGGCGAAACAGGGCCGGCCCGGGTGAGTCGAGCCGCACGGCCGCCGCGGCCGCGAGCATCACCGGCGACAGGGCCGTCAGCAGGACGCCGCCGGCGGTGACGTCGAGCAGCCGCTTGGCCAGGGCTTTGCCGGTGGTCAACCGGACCTGGTCGACGTGCAGCAGCGGGACGTTGGCGGCCGTCTCCACAGCCACGCGGCGCAGCACCGTCTCGTACAGCGACGGGGCGACGGCGACGTCGAGGCCCGAGTCTTGCAGCTGCACGGTCAACTGGCGCAGCGACCCGGGCCGCGTGCCCGTGGGCGCGACGATGACCAGGTCGGCGCCGTGGGTGGCGGCCGCCGTGGGTGCCTCGCTCACGCCGCCCACCACTGGAAGACCCGGCAGGGCGGGCTCGCCAGAGGCCGTGTCGTCGTCGACCACCGCGACGATGCGGTAACCGCACTGAGGGGACTCGCGCAGCGTCCGGATCAGCCGACGACTGTCGTCGTCCAGGCCGGCCAGCACAACGTTGCGAGTGAAACGGCCTGCGGCGCGCTGCCGGCTCAACCAGGAGCGCACAGTCACGCGGCCGGCGGTCCCCAGTCCCAGCACGAACAGGAACGTCAGGGCGACATACAGCCGCGACAGCTGCAGATTGAGCAAGAACGACACGAACCCCAGGGCCAGCAAGCCGCCCATCGAGGCGGCGGCGAAGCGCCGGATCCCCTCGCCGCCGGAGGTCAGATACTGCGTGCGATAGCAGCCCAGGGCTGCCAGGATCGACAGCCACAGCGGCAGCACGGCGGCGACGACCGGCAGCTCGGCGGCCAAGGCCCCCAATCCCTCGAGGGCGCTGAGCTGGGTGCGGATGGCATAGGCCAGCAGGCTCGACGTGGCGATGACCGCCGCGTCCGTGCCGACCAGGGCAAGGCTGAGCCGCTTGTGGGCTCGGCGGCTTGAGCTGGGCGCCGCCCCGGGGGTCGATGCGATCGCCGTGGCCTGGTGGGGCTGGGTGTCCAGCAGGTCGCCGGTGGTCATGCGCCACCGCTGCACGCGTTTTCGGCGTAGCCGCGGAAGTGCGCCGGCGCGTTGGAGTCGTCAGCCAGGATCGGCTCGGCCACGGCGGTCCCGGCGATGTGTTGAGCGCGTTCACAGTCCGCTGAGCGCGCCGCCAGCTCGATGCGCAGCTCCCAGGTGCGGGCCACGGCTTGGGCCACCCCCCAGCCCTGGAACTGGCGGTGCCATCGCAGCGACTCGTCCAACAGGCTCTCGGCGACGGCGAGCTCGCCCCGTTGCAGCAGCAGCTCGGCGGCGACGTTGCGCAGGGTCAGCCACGTGGGATAGGGCGGGAACACGTCGAGCAGCGCCTGGGGCTCGCGCTGGCCACGCTCCACCTCGATGATCGTGGCAAGCCCCTCGAGCTCCGACCAGCCAGGATTCCACGGGTGTGTGCGCTCCACCGCCCGCGTGGCCGCTTGCAGCTCGCCGCCCCGCACCAGCGCCACGGCTGCCCGGGCGTTGCCCCGCGCGTCCCATACGGGGTGGGCGATCGCCAGCTCGTCGGCCGCGAGCTCTTGACCGGCCGCCGGGGTGGCCCGCTCGGTCCACGCGCCCGCCAGCCCCCCTGCCAGCAACGCCGTTAGCGCAACGACCGCCGTTGGGGCCAGCCAGCGGTGCGGCCTAAGCCGTGCCGGCCGCGATCCACTGCGCTGCGCTCGGTGGCAAGCAGATGGATCCCACGCCAGCGCGGTCATGATCGCCAAGAGGGCGGCCAAGACCGGATAGCGCCAGTCGAAGTCCACCAGCGCATGGCTCAGCAGCACCACCACCGTCGCGGCCGCGGCGGCCGTGGTGGCGGCTTCCAGCTGGGCGCGTGGACCGTCGCTGCGAGCTCCCTGGGGAGATGGCCGGACGATCACCCGAAGGCTCAGCCATCCCGCCAGGACGGCGCCGGCCAGCACCGCCAGTCCCAGCGGCGCCCCGCCTTCGGCGAAGGCCTCCAACAGCTCGTTGTGTGGCGAGATCGTCAGGTTGGCCTGCGGATCGGTGTGGGACCGAGCCGACGTGCCATACGAGCCCAACCCGTAACCGCTCAGCGGCCGGCTAAGGAACATCCCCCCGGCGGCCTCCATGTGATATAGGCGCGCCACGAGATTGGAGGTCGCGCTCTGCTCGCTGGTGACGCGCCGGGTGTCGTCGCCCATGGCCAGCAGCCCCGCCACGACGGCGAGGGTGGCCAGCAAGACGGCACACGCCACCGTCGCCGCGCGCCGCCATCCCTGCCAGCGCCCGCCGAGCCAGACCGCCACGAGCAACCCCAGCGCCATAGCCACCAGCGCCCCGCGGGACCCCGCCAGCCACGCGCCGGCCAGCCCCATCGCGGCGATCGCGCCGGCGCCGGCAGCGACGACCCGCCGCGTGGTGAGCGCCACGGCGAAGAAGAACACGCCGAAGGCCGCCATGAGCGTGGCGGACTGGTTGTGCCACGACAGCGGCAGCCACCGGGTGTCGAGATCGCCCATGGTGTAGCCCCACCACTGCATGAAGCTGCGGTGCCAGTACAGGGCGAACGACAGCACCAGCAGACCGACCACGGCGAGGCGCCCCCAGGGGCGCCGCAGCAGGCCCACCGTCGTCAACGCCATCATCGGCATGAGGGCGTAGACGAGGGTCACCTCCACGAAGTCGCTGCGGTCGACGGCGAATGCCAGCGCGGCCGTCGCGGTCACCGCCCAGGCGGCCACGACCCCTTGCGCCACGGCCGGCAGGCGATCCAGCTCGCGGGCCGCCGGCAGCAAGGACAACGCGGCGACACCGCCCAAATGCCACGACGTCATCCCAACGCCGCCGTCGCGGCCGGCGAGATAGACGAGCACTGCGGCCAGGGCCACCAGGCCCAACCCGTCCAGCGCATGGGAGACCCACCGTCGACAGCGGCTAGCCATGGACGGTCGCGGATCGAACGGACGCGGCTCAACAGGCTGTGCGAGGGGGGTGCTGGTGGCCATCTCGGGGCATCCCTTTCCAGGCCCGCCGTGAGTGTCGTCGACGTCGGGCCGGCCTGTCTGGGAAGTCTCGGCACCGGGCGCTGCCTGCTTAACGGCGTGGCCAGCTTCGAGCCGGTCGATGCGTCCGTTGTGCCGGGCCCGGCCTGGGGTCGGGTTAAAGGCGCCGGGGCTGCTTGCCGATGCAACCCGACGTCATAGTCAGGGTGCAAGACGTGGGTGCAGAAAGGGCAAACCCGCCATGAGGCGGGGACCCAAAGCCACGGGGCCCGTTTGTCGGGTCAGCCGGGTTGCCTCGTATTCGCAAGGGGGTTCGGGGGACAGCCCGCGGCTTGCGATCCACGGGAGCAAGGAGTCTCACGTGATCGATCGAATCCGCACGGCACAGCGCGAGGAGTCGGGCTTCACGCTCATCGAGCTCCTCGTGGTGGTGATCATCATCGGAATCCTGGCCGCCATCGCCATCCCGGTCTTTTTGAGCCAGCGCGAGAGCGCGTGGGACTCGGCCGTCGAGTCCGATCTCCGAAACGCCGCCGTGGGCCAAGAGACCTACTTTACCGACAACGCCGAGTACACCGAGGATCTATCAGATCTTACGAGTTCGGCCGTTGGGTTCAACAAATCCCAAGACATCACCTTTGACAACGACGGGACTTTTGTTACGGACTTCAGCGGTAGCGGTTCAGGTTTCTGCATGACTGCTCACCACAACTCTAACGCTTCTAAGACCTTTTATTACAGCAGCTCCAACGGGGCTCCCGAGACAGGCAGCTGCTAGGGAACGGCCTGTCCCTGAAGCTCCCTGTTGTTCTTCTAGAACGGGGGCGGGCTGACCCGGCGCACCAGCGCCGGGGCCCTGTCCTGTTCGCGCTCGCGGATTCCGTTGTGAGGTAGCGAGCCGCCGAAGTCGCCCTCAAGCGTCCGCCCCATTCCGCCGATGTCATCGGAGCACGACAACTTTCACCAAGCGGGACACGTCCCATGACCACCTCCATCGGGCTGGACATCGGCACCAGCGCGGTCCGCGCCGCCAAGGTCCGGATCAACCGCGCCGGTGAGCCCACCCTCGACCAGATCGGCCAGGTGATGCTGCCCTCCGGGGCGGTGAGCGACGGCGAGGTCGTCGACCCCGACGCCGTCGCTGAGTGCATCCGCACGCTGTGGTCGGAGTGGAAGCTCAAGCACAAGAAGGTCGCCATCGGCACCGGCAACCAGCAGTGCGTCACCCGCATCGTCGACGTGCCCTACACCGGCGACGAGGAGCTCCGGGAGGCGCTGAACCTGCAGGCCCAGGACTACGTGCCGATCCCCTTGGAGCAGGCCAGCCTCGACTTCACCGTCGTCGAGCACCTCGAGGACGACGAGGGCGGGCGCCTCGCGCGGGTGATCCTCGTCGCCGCCGGTCGCCAGTCGGTCGACCCCATCGTCGAGGCCGTCCGCCAGGCCAATCTGGACCCGACCGTTCTCGATCTCAACGCGCTGGCTCAGCTGCGCAGCCTGTCTCCCGACCATCCCTCCAGCGAGAGCGGCGCGCACCTGCTGGTCGACATTGGCTCGGCGGTGACCGACATCGTCGTGCACCAGCACGGCACGCCGCAATTCGTGCGCGAGCTGATGATGGGCTCGGGCGACATCACCGACGCGCTGGTCGCCTCGCTGGGCATGACCGCCCAAGAGGCCGAGCAACGCAAGGCTGAGTGCGGCTGTGGCGAGGACGCGGCGTCCAGCCCGGCGGGCCCGGAGGTCGCGCGCATCGTGGGCGACCGCGCCGGGGCGCTGGTCTCAGAGATCCGCGGGTCGCTGGACTTCTACCGGGCCCAGGTCGAGGCGGTGCCGGTCACCCAGGTGCTGATCACCGGTGGCGGCAGCCGCATGCGGGGCCTGCGCGAGGAGCTGCACTCGGCGTTGGATCTGCCCATCGAGCCCGGGCGGGCGCTGTCCAACGTGAAGATCGGCAACACCGGCCTCGACGAGGCCCAGCTGGAGGAGGCAGAGCCATTCTTGTGCGTAGCGATGGGTCTGGCGCTCGCACCGACGAGCTGATCGCCAGCGTCAACCTCCTTCCTGAGGAGGTCGGCGCTGAGCGCCGGGTCCGGCGGCGCGCGGCGCTGTCGGTTGTCGGCGTGGTGGTGTTCGTCGCGGCGCTCGCCGGGCTGTATGTCCACAAGCTGAGCCAGGTCAACGACGCCGAGGCGGCGCGGGACGAGGCCGCCGTCGAGGTCGCCGACCTCGAACAGCAAGTCGCCCAGCTGCAGCCCTTCCGTGAGCTGGCCGACCGCCTCAACGCCCGCAACGCGATCCTGGCCTCCGCGATGAGCCGGGAGATCTCCTACGCCCGCGCGCTCAACGACGTGGCGCTGGCATTTCCCGCCAGCGCCAGCCTCCAGTCGCTGGAGATCTCGCTGATCAGCCCGGAGGACTCCGGGGATGGCGTGATCAACTTCGGCACGCCGGTGGCCAACGTCACCTATTCGGGTTACTCCACCGAGCGCTACGCGCCGGGGGTCGAGACGGTGCTGGTGGAGTTCGACCGCGTCTCGCCGCTGTTCAACGTCCGTCTCAACACCGCGGCCACCGAGGAGCGCGGCAGCACCGAGGTGACCAATTTCGACGGCACCGCCGCCATGTCCGAGTCGGCCCGCACCGGCCGCTACGCCAACGGCCTGCCCCCGGAGGTGGCGCCGTGACCGCCAAGGCCCCCATTTTCGCCGCCGTCGCCTGCCTGGTGCTGGCCGTCGGGTTCTACTTCCTGGCCTGGAAGCCCAAGGACGACGAACAGACCGCCCTGGAGAACGAGACCGCCGAGCTGGAGGACGAGGCCAGCCGCCTGCGCAACGAGCTCGCCGCGCTGGAGCAGATCCGCGACAACCAAGCCCAGATCCGCGCCACGCTGGACACGCTGCGGACCTACATCCCCGAGGGCCCCGCCCAGCCCACGGCGGTGCGCCAGCTGCAGCAAGCCGCCGACGACGCCGGGGTCGAGATCGCCTCGATGCAGTTCGGCGCGCCCGAGGTTGTGCAGGGCGCGCCCGAGACCGGCGACCCCAACACCGTCGTGGCCTCAATCAACGCCTCGGTGAGTCTCGAGGGCCGCTACTTCCAGATCGCCGACTTCATGCGCCGCGTCGAGGCCGAGGTCCCCAGAGCGGTGCTGGTGTCCCAGCTCGGCTTGGGCGAGGGTGGCGAGGAGGGCTTTCCCACCCTGGCCGGCGACTGGACCGGCGACCTGTTCGCGATCGTGCCCACCGACCAGGCCCAGGACGCCGGCGACGGCGGCTCTGGCGGCTCAAGCGGCGCCGGTGACGGCAGCGACGGCGCAGACAACGGCGGCGGCGACCTGCCCGAGGGCGAAGACGACGAACTGCAGGAGGCCGCCGGATGAGCGCGCAAAGCGGTGACCCACAGCGGCTCAGCAAGGGCCTGATGATCACCCTGGGGGCGGTGGCCACCATCGGCGCGGCCTTGGCCCTGTGGGTTTTCGTCATCCAGCCGCTGACCGCCGACTCCGGGTCCGACCCCGTGGTCGACGCCGGCGGCCAGGCCAGCCCCGAGCCGGGCGCCACCACCGCCCCTGGGGCGGCCACGCCCGACCCCGGCGCAGCCACGCCCAGCCCCGGTGCAGCCACGCCCGGCCCCGGCGCAGCCACGCCCGGCCCCGGTGCCGCCACGCCCAGCCCGGGGGCGGCCACGCCCAGCCCCGGCGCGTCGCCGGCGCCCGGCCAGGACGGCGACGCCACGCAGGGGGGCCAGTCCGGCCAGGACGGCGCGGCCGGGTCGTCGTCGGACGGCGAGGACCAGCTCGGCGACGCCGTCGACATCGTCAACGCCCGCGACCCGTTCCAGCAGCTGGTGGGCGACTCCAGCGGGGGCGGCGGCTCCAGCGGGGGCGGCGGCTCGGGCGGCGCAGCGGGGGCGAGCACCACCCCCACCACCGGCGACTCCGGTGGCGACTCCGGTGGCGGCTCGGGTGGCAGCTCAGGTGGCTCCGGGCAGGACCAAACTGGGGTGGGTTCGACCACTGTGACTCTGGTCGACGTCTACACCGGCGAGGACGGCGTCCGGCGGGCCGCGATCGAGGTCGACGACACCGGCTACGACGTCGCCGAGGGCGAGACGTTCGCCGACAGCTTCCAGCTGCTGGAGCTCGCCGACGCCTGCGCGACGATGCTCTACGACGACTCGCGCTTCACGCTGTGTGAGGGCGACGCGGTGCGCAAGTAGCACGCGCCTCACCATTGCGACCGGGACGGTCAGGTGCGCCCCGCCCGACTTGCGGGCGGGGCGCGCTGCTGCCCTGGGCGCATGCCGGTGCTGGTAGCGTTCACCCTCCGGCGGACTCGCACCCAGCCCCGCCGCCCACGCGTCCATGACCCTGCGCTATCTCACTGCCGGTGAGTCCCACGGCCCCGCCCTGGTGGGCATCCTCGAGGGCATGCCCGCCGGCGTGCCCGTGGCCCGCGAGCACATCGGCCATCAGCTCGCTCGTCGCCGCCTGGGCACCGGCCGCAGTCCCCGCATGGCCTGGGAGGGCGACGACTTCGAGCTGCTGGGTGGCGTGCGCCACGGCGCCACGCTGGGCTCACCGGTGGCGGTGCTCATCCGCAACGCCGAGTGGGACAAGTGGGCTCAGGCCATGAGCCCCGATCCCCCCGCCGACCCCGAGGCGGTGGCCGCCAGCGGGCGCGGCCAGCCCCTGACGCGCCCGCGGCCCGGCCACGCCGACCTGGTGGGCTCGCAGAAGTACGGCTACGACGACGTGCGCGACGCCCTGGAGCGCGCCAGCGCCCGCGAGACCGCCGCCCGCGTGGCGCTGGCCACCGTCGCCCGCGAGCTGTTGACCGCCACCGGCATCGCGGTGGTCAGCCACACGGTGCGCATCGGCGAGGTCAGCACGGACGCGCCGGCGCCGAGCCCCGAGGGCCAGGCCGAGGTCGACACCGACCCGGTGCGCTGCGCCGACCCGGCTGCCAGTCAGGCGATGGTCGCCGCGATCGAGCGCGCCAAGTCCGACCGCGACACGCTCGGCGGCGTCGTCGAGGTCGTGGCCACCGGCCTGCCGCCCGGGCTGGGCAGCCACGTGCACTGGGACCGCAAGCTCGACACGCGTCTGGCGGGCGCGCTGATGAGCATCCAGGCGTTCAAGGGCGTCGAGATCGGCGAGGGGTTCGCCAGCGCGGCCACCCCCGGCTCGGCCGCCCACGACGAGATCGAGTTGGCCGAGGACGGCTACACGCGCCGCACCGGTCGCTCGGGCGGCTTGGAGGGCGGCATGACCACCGGCGGACCGCTGCGCGTGCGCGCCGCCATGAAGCCCCTGTCGAGCCTGGCCCAACCGCTTGCCACCGTCGACACCCACACCGGCGAGCCCGCTCAGGCCATCACCCAGCGCTCCGACGTGTGCGCCGTGCCGCGCGCCGGCGTGGTGTGCGAGGCGGTCGTCGCCCTCGAGCTCGCCGCGGCCCTGCTGGACAAGACCGGCGGCGACAGCCTCGCCGAGGTCCAGCGCAACCTCGCCCATTACCGCGCCGACCTGTCGCGGCGTAGCCCCTCGCCGGGCTCGCCGGCAACGGCCGGCGAGACGCCGGGGTCGTCGGCGTCGGGCGGGGCCGGCCAGGCGCCGGGGGGGTCAGCCTCGGACGGGCCCGGCCAGGCGCCGCCGGGCGACGCTCCGTCCGGCGCGTCGGCGCCGGGGTGGTCGGACAGCGCCCCCGACCGGCCATGAGCGTCATCTCCTGCGGGCGCAACCTCGTGCTGATCGGGATGATGGGCGCCGGCAAGAGCGCCGTCGCCGCCGAGCTGGCCCGGCGGCTGGGCCGCGAGCGCATCGACACCGACGAGCTGGTCGAATCCGAGCTGGACCAGACGATCCCGGAGATCTTCGCCCAGCGCGGCGAGCGGGCCTTTCGTGAGGCCGAGGCGCGGATGTGCCGGCACGTGGGCACGATCCACGGCGCGGTGGTCGCCGTCGGCGGCGGCGCCGTGCTCGATCCCGCCAACGTCACCGCGCTGGGGGCCACCGGCGATGTGGTGTGGCTCGATGCCACCCCCGAGGCGCTCGTCGAGCGCGTCGGCGGCGGTGACGAGCGCCCGATGCTGGCCGACGACGACGTGTCGGCCCGCGTGCGCCAGCTCGCCGGCCAGCGCCGCGAGCGCTACTGCCGCAGCGCCGCGGTGCGCGTGGACACCACCGACCGCGACGTGGCCGACATCGCCACCGAGATTCTCGACTGGGCCCGGCACCGCCCGGGGTTGTTGGCCCGCGAGGAGCGGGAGGAGATCGCGTGAGCGGCGACGCGAGCGCCGGCCACGCCCCACAGTCCGCCGGCTCGCCGCAGCCGATCCGATCAGGCGAGCCAGCCAGGCCGGCCCCGGGGGCCACCCGCGTGACCGTGCCGCTGGGCGGGGCCGCCTACGACGTCCACATCGGCCCCGGGCTGTTGGAGCGCCTCGACGAGCTCGTGGCGTGGCCGTCGCGGGCAACGACCGCCGCGGTGATCACCAACGCGACGGTGGCTGCCGTGTACGGCGAGCGCGTGACCGCCGCCTGCCAACGCGCCGGGCTGAGCACCGAGCTCATCGAGGTGCCCGACGGCGAGCATGCCAAGAGCGCCGAGACGCTGACCCAGGTGTGGCACCGCCTGGCCGCCGCCGAGCTACGCCGCAGCGACGTGGTCCTCGCGCTGGGCGGGGGGGTGGTGGGCGATCTGGCCGGCTTCGCGGCGGCCACCTGGCACCGCGGCGTGGCGGTGGTCCAGGCGCCCACCACCCTGCTGGCCATGTGCGACTGGGCGAGGCGGCCAAGTACGGCTTCATCGCCGACCCGGTCGTGCTGTCGCGGCTCGAGGCCCGCCCCGACGACGCCGTGGCCGGCGATCCCGAGCTGCTGGCCGACGTCGTCGCCCGGGGCGTGGCGGTCAAGGCCGACCTGGTGGGCCGCGACGAGCGCGAGGGCGGCGACCGCGCGCTGCTCAACTACGGCCACACCGTGGGCCACGCCATCGAGGCCGCCAGCGGCTACGACGTGTACCTGCACGGCGAGGCGGTGGCGCTGGGCATGGTCGCCGCCGCCAGGCTGGGGGAGCGATTGGGCATCAGCGAGGCGGGCTTGGCCCAGCGCACCGTGGCGCTGCTGGACGCGCTAGGGCTGCCCACCGGCGGGGTGCGCCTGGACCCCGCGGCGGTGCGCGCCGCGTTGGGCCGCGACAAGAAGGCCGTTGGCGGCGGTGAGGCCGGCTGGCGCTTCGTCCTGTGTGAGCGCCCCGGGCGGGCGCGCATCGTCGAGGCGCCGTCGCCGGCGGCGGTCGACGCGGCCATCGCCAGCCTCACCGCGCCGGCCTGAGTCGTCACACCCGGCCTAAGTCGTCACACACGGTTCACGTCGCGGTCGCCGCGTCGTCAGCCGGCACGGCTACGGTGCGGCCGTAGAGGGATCTGCTGGCGCGACGCGGATCGACCCGGACCTCAAGGAGGCCCTGATGGAGGACGTGTTCGTCGCCCTGATCGGTGCGGCCCTGACCGCCCTGGCCGAGGTGGTCATCCACCGGCTGGCCGAGCGATACTTCCCGTCTCGTGTGACCGCTGGGATAGCCGCCGCGTGACCTCGGCCGCGACCCGCTGCGCGTGAGGTCGCACCTGCGCGCCCGCCCGGGCGAAGGGCGGCTCGGCCACCAGCGACCCGGCGGTGGCGGCCGTGGCGGCGGTGGTGGCCGTCGCCCATCCCACCGGCCCCAGTGGCTGGCAGCCGAACAGCTGGCTCACCCCCGGTGTTTGCACCGCGGCGGCCATCACGCCCGCTGACCCGAGGCTGGCGGCCACGACCGTGGGGCTGTGGTGGCCGCTGACCAGCGTCTGACCCAGCTGCGTGCCGACCAGCGCCACCAGGGCCACGGTGCGCGCCCGGGCGGGCGTGCCCGTGAGCCGGGCGGCGGTGTAGGCGGCGAAGGCCCCGGTGGCCGTCACGGTGGCGCGCCAGGCGACCGCGTCGTCCAGGGCGTCGCCCAAGGAGGCCTGTGGGCCCTCGCCGAGAAGGTCGGCCCCACGGGCCCGGCTCGGGGGCCGCACCGCGATCGCCATCGCGGGGGCGATGTCGGTCAGCAGGTTGACCAACAGCAGCTGCCGCGGGTTCAGCCCCGCCCCACCCGACACCAGCCCGCTGCCGACCGTGAAGCCGATCTCGCCGAGGTTGCCGCCGAACAGGATCGCCACGGCGTCGCGCACCGAGCTCCACATGGCCCGGCCCTCCTCGAGGGCGTCGACGACGGTCTCGATGCGGTCGTCCACGACGGTGAGGTCGGCGGCGTCCCGCGCCGCCGGCGTCGCCCGCGTGCCCAGGGCGACGCCGACGTCGGCCAGGCGGATGGCGGGGGCGTCGTTGGCGCCGTCGCCGGCCATGGCCACCGCCCGACCGGCCCGCTGCAACGCAGCGACGACCCGCAGCTTCTGCAGGGGGGTAACGCGGGCGTAGACGCTGGTGTGGCTGGCGAGCTCGGCCAGCTCGGCGTCGCTGGCCGCCTCGACCATGGGGCCGGTGACCAAGGGCTGGTCGTTCAACAGCCCGAGCTCGGCGGCGGTGCCCTGGGCGGTGCTGGGGTGGTCGCCGGTGATCATGACGACGTCGACGCCGGCGCGTCGCAGCTCGTCGACGGCGGCGGCTGCGGTGGGTCGCACCGGGTCGTTGAGCGCGACGAAGCCCACGAAGCACAGGTGGGCGACGTCGGTCTCGGCGAGCCCGTCCGCGTCCAGCGACCGCTCGGCCACCGCCAGCACCCGCAGGCCCTGGCGCGCGAGACGGTCGACCTCGTCGCCGAGCTCGCGCCGCCCGGCGTCGTCGAGGGGCTGGCGACCGCCGCGCGGCCCGCGGCGGGCGGTGCAGCGGGGCACGAGCACCTCGGGGGCCCCTTTGACGGCCACCCGCTGGCCGTCGCCGTGCTCGCCGAGCACCGCGTGGAACCCCCGGGCCGGCTCGAACGGCAGCTCGGCCAGGCGGGTCCAACCCGACGCGCCGTCGCCGTCGGCGACCCCGGCATGGGCGCCGCCATCGACCAGCGCCTGGTCGGTGGGATGGGCCAGGGCGCCCTCGCCGGCGCACGCCGGGCTGGCGCGCAAGGCCGTGACGAGCACGCGGCGCAGCCCCGCGTCGAGCGCGTCGAGGTCGGCGTCGTGGCGCGCGTCCGACACGCGAGCCAGGCGGATGTCTCCCTCGGTCAACGTGCCGGTCTTGTCGGCGCACAGGACGTCGACGCGCCCCAGCGCCTCGACCGCGCGGGGGTTGGCGACCAGCGCGCCCCGGCGGGCCAGCCGCCGGGCGGCGGCGATCTGGGCCAGGGTCGACAGCACCGGCAGGCCCTCGGGCACGGCGGCGACGGCCAGACCGACGCCCGAGCCGACGAGCTCGGTGGCGGGCTGGCGGCGCAGCAGCCCGGCGACGATCACCGCCACACCGGACGCGACGGTCACCGGGGCGGTCACGCGGGTGAGGCCCACGGCCTCGGCCTCGCCGGCCGCCACCGACGTGGCCTCGTAGAGCATGCAGGTGCGGTCGGCGACCGCCGCGGCGTCGGTGGGCTCGGCGGACTTGGCCACCAGCATGGACTCGCCGGTCAGGGCGGACTCGTCGACTTCCAGGGCGTCGGCGGTCACCAGGCGGCAGTCGGCCGGCACCGCGTCGCCGGCGCGCACCGAGATGATGTCGCCCACGACCACGTCCTCGGCGTCGATTTGGTCGACCGCGCCGTCGCGGCGGACGGTCACGGGGTGGGCGCCGCCGTCGTCGAGGGCGGCCACGGCGCGCTCGTTGCGCACCGTCTGGACGCTGTCGACGACGCTGTTGACGCCCACGACGCAGGTGACCATCACCGCGTCGGCCAGCGACCCGGCGGCCAGCGACAGGCCGGCGCCGGCCACCAGCAGCGGGGTGAAGGGGTTGGTTAGCGACTCGAGCGCAGCCCGGGTGTAGCGCGACGCCAGCGTGGGCGGCGGGGGTGGCGGGTGGTGGCGGTGGGCGGCGTCGGCGGCGGTCAGCCCGTCGACGCCGCTGCCCACGCGCGTCAGGGCGTCGGCGACGGGCAGCTGGTGCCAGGGGGGGGGGGCGCCCGGCTGGGGCCGGGCGTGGGCGGGCAGCTCGGTGGCCAGGCGCGCCCCGTCCAACAAGGCGGCCAGCGCGGTGGCGTTGACCGCCGTCAACGCGCGGGCGGTGGCCCCGGGCACCCGGCCGCCGAACACGAAGAGCCCGGCGATGACCGAGCCGCCGGTGGTCAGCCACGCGCCGTGACGGCTCGCTCGGCGAGCGGCGGCGCAGGCGTCGCACACCAGCGCGGCGTCGGCCAGGCTGTCGCGCGCCACGAGGTCGGCGCGCCACGGG
>PXPH01000062.1:21480-35525 GCA_003021615.1 Actinobacteria bacterium QS_8_72_14 | reverse complement strand
ATGCTCAAGAACGGAACCCCCTACGACCCCCACCGGACGGCAAGCCCGTCCGAAACGCCCGCTTTAGCCGCTTGACAAGCACATGGGGACACCCCCCCGCCCGACCCCTGGCGTGCCCAGCCACAGGACCGGCGCTGGGCGCCGGGAAGCGACCACGGCTTGGGCAGGTGAGCACAACGCCGACACGGCCAACCCCGTGGATGCCACCGCCGAATATGGGCAGCTGAGCCACCTGCTCGCTGACGTTTGTCGCGAGAGAGAGCTCAAGCACGCCACCTTCGCCGGCGCCCGGCTCGCTGACGCTGCCCAAACCGCCCCTTGGCCCCTGCCCGCCTGCCGCGGCGGGCCGCACCCGATTCTCGCGAAGGGAGCCACCGTGCCCATGTCAGCGTCCGCGCATACGGCCACAGCCGAAGCGATCCGACTGGCAGAGACTTACAGCGCCCACAACTACGCGCCGGTGCCGGTCGTGCTTGCCGAAGCGGACGGCTGCTGGGTCGCCGACGTCGAAGGCAACCGTTACCTGGATCTGCTGGCCTCCTACTCGGCGCTCAACTTCGGTCACCGCCATCCCCGGCTGCTCGCCGCCGCTCACGCCCAGCTGGACCGCATGACCCTGACCAGCCGGGCGTTCCACACCGACCTGCTGGGACCGATGTGCCGTGACCTGGCCGCTTTGGTCGGCCAAGAGGCCGTGCTGCCGATGAACTCCGGGGCCGAGGCCGTCGAGACCGCCATCAAGCTGGTGCGCCGGTGGGGCTATCACCGCAAGGGCGTGGACCCGGATCGCGCGCGCATCCTGGTGTGCGACAACAACTTCCACGGGCGCACCACCACCCTTGTGGGTTTCTCGTCCAACGACGAGGCCCGCGACGGATTCGGCCCGTTCGCACCGGGGTTCACCTCGATCCCCTTTGGTGATGCCGACGCGTTGCGCGACGCCCTCGACGAGGATGTCGTGGCGTTTTTGGTCGAGCCGATCCAGGGCGAAGGCGGGGTGATCGTTCCCCCCCGCGGCTACCTCGCCCAGGCCCAGCGCCTCTGTCGCGATGCCGGGGCGCTGTTGGTCGCCGACGAGATCCAGTCCGGGCTGGGCCGCACCGGGGCGACGCTAGCCTGCGACCACGAGGCGGTCACCCCCGATGTGCTGATCCTGGGCAAGGCGCTGGGCGGGGGCATCGTGCCCGCCTCCGCGGTGCTTGCCAGCCACGAGATCATGAACGTGCTCACCCCGGGCTCTCACGGCTCGACGTTCGGCGGCAACCCGCTCATGTGCGCCATCGCCCGCGAGGTCGTCGCCCTGCTTGGCGACGGCAGGCTGCAGCGGCGGGCGGCGGCGCTCTCGTCGCGCCTGCTCGACGGCCTGCGGGCTATCGGCGGCAACGTCGCCGCCGTGCGCGGCCGCGGCCTGTGGGCCGGGGTCGACTTGAGCCCGACGGCCCAGCCGGCCAAGCACGTCTGCCAGACGCTGCTCGCCGAGGGACTGCTCACCAAGGACACCCACGAGACCACGCTGCGGCTGGCGCCCCCGCTGACCATCGACGAGGCCGACCTCGACTGGGCCGTGCAGCGTCTCGCCGCCGTCCTGGGCTAACACGCCCCACCACCCGCCCGGCAACCCGCCCGTCCCCGTGCCATCACGCAAAGTTGGGAATGTGACAAAGGGGTCAGGCGTCGGCGGCCCGCTTCACGTCGGGATCGATCTCCACAGCGCGCTCGCGGGCGGCCTGGGCACCCGGCTCGTCGCCGGTGGCCGCGCGGGCCTGGGCCAACGCCAGCCACCACCGCGCCTGATCAGCGCGCTGGCCCACGGCGTCCTCCAGCAGGCGCCGCGCCGTCTCCGCGCTGCCGTGGTCTAAGTGGAACTGGCCCACCTCGGCCAGCACCTCAGGCGTCTTCGGGTCGATGTCCATGGCCTGCTCGTAGGCCCGCCGGGCCCGGTCGATGCGGTCCAGCGCCTCAGCCTGGCGCGCCAGGTTGATGGCGTGGCTCAACCCACGCGGCTGGCGCGACAAGGCCTTGTCGAACGCCGCGAGCGCCGCCTCTGCCTCGCCGCGCTTGCCGAGGATCGTCCCGCGCCGGCTCGGATAGCGCGGCTGCCAGGACGCCATCGACACGGCCTCGTCGAAATAGCCCTCGGCGATGTCGAGGCGACCGTCGGCCGCGGCCTGGCGGGCGGTCTGAGCCGCCGCGTCGGCGCGCCACGGGACCGTGACCGCCCACGCCGCGACCCCGGCCACGACCACGATCGCCGCGATCGCCGGGGCGCGCAGCGGCACCAGCGGCTGCCCGGCGGGCTTTTTCTTGGCGCGCTTGCCCTTGGGCGGTGCCGGCGCAGGAGCTCCCGGCAAGCGCCACTCCCGCCACGCGGGGGCGAGGCCGAAGGCGATGATCAACCCCGCCAGCGTGTAGTGCAGCACCGCCAGCGGGGGCACATCGATCGACACATAGGACTGCAGCTGATAGGCGACCCACGCGCCGCCCATGCCGCCCAGCAGCAGGCGCTGCTGACCGTCCAGGCGCCGCAGCCCCCGAGCCAGCGCCCACGCCGTGACCACCACCAACACCACATAGGCCGTCAGCAGCAGCACGCCGCCGCTGGTGAGCATGTCCAGGGGCACGTTGTGGGGCGTGTCGGTGGTGCGCTCAAGGCCGTCCTCGGTGGCCAGCCACTGGGGCCGATACGCGTGGAAGTAGTCGGCGAAGTCGTTGAGCCCCAGGCCCACCAACGGATGGTCGCCGGCCATGCGCAGCGCCGTCTCCCACTTGCCCAGGCGCGTCTCCAAGCTCGTCGTGAGCTGATCAGCCACCGCCGCGAACGGCCCCAGCCGGGCCGCCACGAGCCCGACCACGCCCACCCCCAGCACACCCACCGCACCCACGCCGTACCACCGCCACCGACGCGCCCGCTCGTGGGTAAACAGCGCCACCAGCGTCACCACGCCGACGCCCGCTGCGCCGGCGGCCACCCCCTGCAGCGAGTCGGAGAAATAGGCCACCACCAGCGCGGCGGCGGCCATGACCCCACAGCCAGCGCGCACCCACCGCCCCCACCGGGCCAGCACCGCGCCGGCCAGCGCCATCGGCGCCACGATGCCCAGCCAAGCCGAGAAGAAGTTGGCGTTGCCGAAAGTGGCGAACACCGGCGGGCCGCCCTCGATCAAACGCCAGTCGAAGGGCTCGATGCCCACCACCTGCAGGGCGCCGTAGCCCACCACCGGCACCGCGGCGATCAGCAGAGCGGCGATCAGCCGGATGGGCGAAGCCTCCCGGTGGGTGCGGGCAGCCACCAGCATCACGGCCAGGTAAGCGAGATACATCGCCAGGCCGGTATGGCGCCCCGAGCGACCCACCACCGACAACATCACCGTCTCGGAAGTCAGCGTGGCCACCACCAAGGCGACGGCCATCACCACCGCCGGCAACCACAGCACCCGTGGGGGCAGCACGGCGATGCGGGTGCGGTAGATGCGCGCAGCGCCCACCGCGGCCACGGCGATCACACACAGCAGGATCCACGTGGCCTTGGTGGTGTTGAACACGTCGAGCGTGCCCCGCCAGAAAACGAGGGCGGAGCCAGCGACACCGGCCGTGAGAAGCCCACGCTGCCACCGCAGCGATGCAGCGACGAACCTCATGCGACCAACATGCTAGGTCCCCATGGACAGCGGGCGAAGTCCGACCTCGCGCAGCTGCTCGCCGCCCACCGGGGCGGGCGCGTCGGTCAGCGGATCGCTGCCGCTGAGCTTGGGGAAGGCGATGACGTCGCGGATGGAGGCCTCACCGGCCATGAGCATCACCAGCCGGTCAAGCCCCAAGGCGATGCCGCCGTGGGGCGGGGCGCCGTGGCGCAGCCCCCGCAGCAAAAACCCGAACTTCTCCTCGGCCTCCTCAGGCCCGATGCCCAAGATCTCAAACACCTGCTGCTGCACCTGCGGATGGTGGATGCGCATCGAGCCCCCGCCTAGCTCGGTGCCGTTGAGCACCAGGTCGTAGCCGCGAGCACGCACCGCCTCCGGCTCGCCGCTGAGCTTGTCGAGGTCGGCTTCCCGCGGGGCGGTAAACGGGTGGTGCAGCGACTCCCAGCGACCCTCCTCGGCATCCCACTCGAACAGCGGCCAGTCCACGATCCACACAAAGCGCCATTGGTCGGACGGCACGAGGTCGTGGGCTCGGGCCAGGGCCACCCGCAGCGCGCCCATGAGCTCGCGGGTGAACTCCGTGGGCCCGGCGCCGAAGAAGACCGCGTCGCCGACCTCGGCGCCGGTGATCCGCAGCAGCGCGGCAATCTCGTCGTCGGACATGTGCTTGGACAGCGGCGAGCGCAGCGTGACACCGCCCTCTCCGGACTCGACGACCCCCCAGGCCAGCCCCCTGGCGCGACGGCCCTTAGCCCAGTCGACCCACTCGTCGAACTGCTTGCGCGTGAGCTGGCCACCGCCGGGCAGCATCACCGCGATCACCGACCCCCCGGCGTTCAGCGCGCCGGCGAACACCCCCACCGCGGTGTCGGCGAACACCGCCCCGCAGTCCACCAGCTCCAGGCCAAAGCGCATGTCCGGCGAGTCGGTGCCGAAGCGGGCCATGGCGTCGTCGTAGGCCAGGCGCGGAAACGGCGTGGCCACCTCGACGCCCACCACCTCGCTCATCAACACGCCCATGAGCTCCTCGACCAGCGCGTAGAGGTCCTCCTCGTCGATGAAGGCGGCCTCGATGTCCAGCTGGGTGAACTCCGGCTGGCGGTCGGCGCGCTGAGCCTCGTCGCGAAAGCAGCGCACGATCTGGTAATAGCGCTCCACCCCGCCGACCATCAGCAGCTGCTTGAACAGCTGGGGGCTCTGGGGCAGCGCGTAACACACGCCCGGCCCCGTCCGAGTTGGCACCAGGAAGTCGCGGGCGCCCTCCGGCGTGGAGCGGGTCAGCATGGGCGTCTCCACGTCGACGAAGCCGTGAGCGTCCATCACCCGGCGGATGGTGCTGGTGGCGCGCGCGCGCAGCCGCAGCGCGCGCGCCGGCCCCTGGCGGCGCAGGTCCACGTAGCGGTGGCGCAGCCGCACGGCCTCATCGACGTCGTCGCGCTCGTCGGCGACGGGAAACGGCGGCGTGTCGGCCGGGCTAAGGACTTCCAGCTCGCTGGCGGCGACCTCGACGTCGCCGGTGGCCAGGCTCGGGTTGGCCATGCCCTCCGGGCGCAAGCGCACCCGCCCGGAGACGCGGATCACCCACTCGCCGCGCACGTCGTGGGCGGCGGCCAGGGCCTCGGAGGCGGTGGGATCGGCCACGACCTGGCACACCCCGCTGGCGTCGCGCAGATCCAAAAACGCCACGCCGCCGTGATCGCGTCGGCGAGCCACCCAGCCCGCCACCGTGACCGTCTCGTCGGCGTGGGCGGCGCGCAGCGACCCGGCGCCGTGGGTGCGAAGCGAACCGAAGGGCTTCACGGCTGACACGACCTCGCGCTGGGGGAACCAAGCCTGGGCGAGGCTAGCGACCCCGCACGCGTTTCGCCCCCGGCGTGGATCGCCGGGGGCGAAACCTGCGGCGGAGTCAGCCGCGGCGAGCTTGGGGGTCAGGAGCCGTCAGCGGCCTCACCCGAAGTCGAGTCACCGGCCTCGGTGTCGGCGCCCATCTCGGGGGACACCGACAGGACCTGGCCGGTGTCCAACGTCTCGTCGAGGGCGGCGTCGATCAGGTCGCCGTCGGTCTGCTCGACCGTGTTTTGGTCGCCCAGCAGCCCCGTGAGCTCGTCGACGGAGACGCCGAGCTGATCGGCGAGGTCGGTCAGCAGCCCCTGGTCGACCTGGCCGACCAGGCCGTCCAGCAGGCCGCTGAGGTCACCGGGGCTCCACAGGCTGGCAGCAACGCCGACGCTGGGGTCGTCGGGCAGCTCGGGGCTGCCGCCGACCTCCGGCAGGCAACGGTCATCGGGGCCGCCGAAGCAGGCCACGATCAGGTCCAGACCCAGGCCTTGGGAGGGCCCGTCGTAGGCAAACGTGGCCTGACCCTGGCTGTCGGTCCGGTCGGTGTCGGTGTGCACCGGCTGCAGGCTCAGGTCGGCGAGCACGCCGTCGACGTTTTGGCCACCGAGCACATCCAGCAGCGAGCTCTGGTCCAGGTCACCCTCGGAGCTCGACCCGGCCAGGCCCACCAACCCGTCGAGCAGCCCCGTGGGCAGGTTCTCGGTAAGGCGATAGACCTCCAGGCGCACCTGGGTGTCGGGCACCGGCCGGCCCAACGCGCTCACCCCGGAGAGCCGGTTGGCCCCGTCGAGGTTGGCGCCGTCGACGCCGCTCAGCACGCTTAAGCCGTCCAGCAAGCCGCCGAGCTGGCCGATGCCGCCGGGCGCCAGCACGCCGCCGGTGTCACCCAGGGCGTCGAGGTCGGGCAGGTCGGACAGCACGCCGTTCTGGCCGCCACTGCCGAGGTTGGCCAGCAACGCGGACACGGTCACGGAGTGTTGCGTGCCGGTGTCGTTGACGTCCAGGGGCGGCTCGACCAGCAACAGGTTGGGCAGCAAATCGAGCGCGTCCAGGCCCCACAGCACGGTGCCGGAGCCCGTCAGCAATTTCGGGTCGGGCTCGACAGTGCTGGCGTCTGGCAGCTGGCCGTTGTCTGTCAGCACGCACGACTCGGACTCGGCGTCCAAACAGGACACGGCCACGTCCATCGCCGGCGACTCGGGGCCGGTCCAACTGGCGTCGACCTCGCCTTGCGCGTCGGTCGTGCCGGTAAACGTCTCGACCGGCTCGGAGCCAAACGTCACGTTGTCCAGGCCCAGCCCCGACAGCCGCTGCTGCAGTGTCGCCAGGATCTGATCGGCGGGCAGGCCGGCCACCGCGTCTTGCAGGTTACTCAGGTCGAGGCCCTCCAGGGCGCTCAAGTCGCTGGGCAGGCCCAAGTCGCTGGCTCGATACACCTCGGTGCGCACGTCCTCGCCCTGCAGCGGGGTCCCGGCGTTGTCGGTCAGCGTGCTCGTCACGGTGTGCTGCCCACCGAGGTCCCGGCTGGCCAGCTTGGGCACGAGGTCGAGATTGCAGGGCGCGCCGGTGGATGTGGCGATCTCGCGGATCTTGTTGGCCAACTCGGGGGTGATGGCCGCGTGGCCGCCGCCGAGCCCGGCGGTGTCGATCGAGCATGTCTGTGACAAAAACTCTTGCACGGTGCCGTCACCGCCGAGGGTGTTCTTGTCGGCGGTCAAAATGACCGGCTGGCCCGTCGGACCCGACAACGGCCCCAGCGCCAAAGCGTCGGCAAAGCGCGTGCCTCGCGCCGTGTTGATGCGGTCCAGGCCGAACCCGAACTCGTCGCGCATGAACTCAGCGAAGTTGACCGAGGTCGCCACGCGATCGACGCCGGCGACGCGCTTGACGTCGATGCCTTTGTCCTCGATCTGGCTGACCACGTCGTCGCTGACCGCCCCCGAGCCGCCGGGCACGATCACGTGCTCGATGGACTGCTGCTGCAACACCTCGGCTGTGTCGGGATGGAGCTCGTCGGCGGTGGTCAACAGCAGCGGGAAGTCGGCGGTGTAGCTCAGCGTGCCGGCAACCAGGGCGTCCGCGAACTCGTCGGCACGGGCCACAATGGCCGTGGGGCCGTGGCCCTCGCGCTGGCCGACCTCGGCATCGTCATTGCTGGCCACCATCGCCGCCGTCTCGAAGCGGTCCTCGCCGCCGACGCGGTCGGTGGCATAGCCCTGCTCGCGCAGGGTACCCTCCACCGCGGGACTGATCGCGTTGTCTCCGCCGATCAGCGTCACGTTGTCGGCGTCGAGATCCTGAAGCGTCGATTGCGTGTCCGGCTCGAGGCGATGACTGGACGTCAGTAGCAGTGGCGCCTCGAGCTGACCGGCCAAAAAGCTGCCCGACAGCGCGTCGGGGAACAGATCACCACGGGCGATGACCGCGTCGGTGGGGGTGTCAAAGGCGTCCATCGCGATCAACCGGGCGGTCTCGAAGCGCTGCGCCCCGCGATAACGGCGGGTGGGCACCTTTTGATCCCCGAGCTGTTGCACGATCTGGCCGACTTTGCCCGGGAAGTCGCCCAGCGGGAGCAGGTCTTGTACTGCTGAGGTTTCTGCGTCGGCGGGGGACCCGTCGCGCGAGGGCGAGCCACTGTCCGACGACGAGCTCTGGGCGGCAGCGCGTCCCGCGGGCAGAAGCGTCGCGCAGAGCGCGAGCACCCCTGCCACCGCTACCGCAGCCGAGAGCGATAGCCCCCGGCGTGAGGCCACACCATCCATGTGCGCATCTCCTTGTTTGCGGCGGACTGAGTTCGCGGCGGACTGACATCCCGCGGGCCGCCGCCGTGTCACCAGGTCCTGTGCGCGCCATGCGGGCACCCGCGCTGATGCGCCATCAGCCCGCATAGCTGCCACTGACAACGAGGGGTGTGGCAAGCGGTTACGGACTCGCAACGATCTCTCAGGCGCACCGCCGCATGGCTGTCTCGGCGCCCCCCCCCAACCCCGACGGGGTGATCAGGCAGCCGTCACGCCCAAAGATCGGCGTGTGGCGAGCCCAAAGATCGGCGTGGGGCGATGTGTGTGGTGTGTGAGCCTTTAGGCCACATCGAGGTGGTCGATGACCGCCTCGGCGACCTCCCCACGAGCCACCTCGCGCTGCTCGCCGCTGGCCATGTCCCGCAGCGTGACCGCCTCGCGCGCGGCCTCGTCGGCGCCCAACACCAACGCCACGCTCGCACCGGCCCGATCGGCGGCCTTGAGCTGGCTGCGCAGGCCACGGCCGTCCACGCCCACATCGGTGGACACCCCCGCGCGGCGCAACTCGGCGACCAGCGCGAACGCGGCCCCCGTCAGGGCGGCGTCGGCCACGGCAACGAACGCCTGCACTCGCGGGGGACGCGGTGGTGTCTTGCCCGCGCCGCGCAGCGCCAGCACCGTGCGGTCGACGCCCAACGCCCAGCCGATGCCGGGTACGCGCTCGGAGTATCCCAAGTCCTCCGCCAACCCGTCGTAGCGACCCCCGCCGCCGACAGCGTTCTGCGCCCCCAGCTCGGCGGACTCGAACTCGAAGGTGGTGCGCGTGTAATAGTCGAGGCCGCGCACCAGCATCGGATCATGGGTAAGTGGCAGGCCCTCGGCCTCCAGCAGCCGGCACACCTCGGCGTAGTGGGCTTTGGCTTCGGCGTTGACGTGGTCGGCCAGCCGCGGCGCCTCGGCCAGGATCGCCTCCATGCCGGGCGCCTTCGAGTCGAACGCCCGCAGTGGGTTGAGGTGGCGCCGGTCAGCCACGTCGGCAGGCAGCCGGTCGGCAAAGCGGTCCAAGTGGGCGCTGAGGCGCTCCCGGTAGGCGGGGCGATCCTCTCGGTCACCGAGAGTGTTCATCCGCAGCGTGATGTGGTCCAACCCGGCGCGTCGCAAGGCCTCGTAGCCCAACCACACGATCTCGGCGTCCAGCATGGGATCCTGCGAGCCCAGCGCCTCCACGCCCACCTGGCTGAACGCCCGCTGGCGCCCCGCTTGAGGGCGCTCGTAGCGAAAGAACTCCCCCGCGTAGGCGTACTTCACCGGCAGCGCCTGCTGGCGGGGCACGCCGGCGGTCAGCGCCGCGCGCACCACCCCGGCGGTGCCCTCGGGGCGCAGCGTCAGCGACCGCCCACCGCGGTCAGCGAAGGTATACATCTCCTTTTGGACGATGTCGGTGGCCTCGCCGACGCCGCGAGCGAAGACCTCGGTGTGCTCGAACACCGGAATGCGGATGCGCTCGTAGCCACCGAGCTGGGCGGCTGCCAGAAAGGCGCGCTCCACCGCGTGGAACGCCGCCGACTCCGGCGGCAACCAATCGGGCACGCCCTTGACGGGGTCCGGCACGTCCATGTCAGCGGCCTCAACGCATCGCTGTGTGCGGCCATCGCCGCAAGGCTAGCGCCCCACCCTCGGCTAGAAACCAGCTTCCCGACTCCGGGTAACCGAGCGTAAGCCTCAACCTTAGGTGCAGATCGAGGCTTCCCTCGACGCCGTCTGCGCCGCGAGACGGTCGTCGAACGCCGGGGCGGAACACGCGCGTCGCCGCTGCCCGGCGGTGGCGGCGTTCGCCAATCCGCACCGGCTGATGCCTGCGAACGCCTGTCACGCGGGCCCGCGCCCGCAGGGGCCGGGCCGAGGCTTCCTTCGGTCCGCGTGCGTGGACGAACCCGGGCCCGCGCCCCCAGGGGCCGGGCCCGCTAGCCTGGTCATGCGACACCCGGGAAGGGCACGGGGTGAACCACCAGCCCACCGAGACCGGCAGATGGGAGCACGCGGCGCGTGGCCACCTGCCACGGGCTGTGTGGCTAGCGCTGGCAGCGGCCGCGGTCATCGCTGGCGGTGCGCTGGCCGGTGACGTTTTTGGGGGCGCTTTGGGCCCGGACGGCCAGGAGCTGGTGGTCGGACCGGCCGAGGAAGCCGGCGGCGGCCAGGTCAGCCCGCAGGCAACCGCCGAGACGCCCGAGCGGGCCCCGGCGGGCACGGGAACGACGCAAGGCCTTGCCCACCGCCACGTGTGGTCGCTGGCCGAGGGCCGCGACGGCCGGCTGTGGGCCGGCACCAGCCAAGGCCTGTCGTGGTTCGACGGTGACTCCTGGCGCACCGACCGCCGCGAGGACGGGCCGGGCTACAGCCGGGTGGTGTCGCTGGCCATCGGCGACGACGGCTCGGTGTGGGCCGCCACCGAGGGCTCTCGTGGCGTCCTGCGCTTCCACGGCGGCGACTGGACCGCCTATACCACCGCCGACGGCTTGGCCGACAACGCCGTGAGCTCGGTCGCGATCGCCGACGACGGCACCGTGTGGGCCAACACCCCCGAGTCGCTGGCCCGCTTCACCGGCCGCCGATGGGTCCGCGGCGCCCCCGGCGGGGGCGGTCTCGGCGACGCGGTGATCAGCTGGGTGGCCGCCACCGGCGACAGCTCGCTGTGGGCCGAGGTCCCCGCGGGGCTGGCCCGGTGGCGGGACGGGAAGCTGCGAACCTACACCGCCGCCGACGGGCTGGCCAGCGCGTCGGTGGGGGCGGTGGCGGTGGCCGAGGACGGCACCGTGTGGGTGGCCACCCGCCGGGGCCTGTCGCGCCGGCGCGACGGCGAGTGGACCACCTTTACCACTGACGACGGCCTCGCCGGCGACTCCGTCACCTCGGTGGCCCTGGCCGACGACGGCACCGTCTGGGCCGCAACCCTCGACGGGCTCTCGCGTGGGCGCGACGGCGAGTGGATGACCTTTACCACCCACGACGGCCTCGCCGGCGACGCCGTCACCTCGGTGGCCGTGGCTGACGACGGCACGGTGTGGGCCGGCACACACGACGGCCTCTCCCGTTTCCAAAACGATTCGTGGACCAGCTACACCGGCAGGGGCAGTCTTCCCGGAGGACAAGGGTGAGCCCCGAGAACTCCTTGACTCCTACGACCCACCTCGTTATCTTCGACCGGGGTGGGTGTGCAGTGGCCGATGCTCGTCTCTTCGATGGAGAGGACCCATGCGACGAATCCACTTTTTTGCGCTCCTACTCGTGGTGCTGCTGGGCGCTGCCGCCTGCGGCGGCGGCGAGGGGCCCGGCGGCACGACCGACGGCGAGACCGGCGGCGCGACCGGCGACGTGACCGACGACGCGACCGGCGGTTCGAGCGAGGACGGGGGCGGGGAATCCGACATCGGCGGCGACATCACCATGGCCCGGGCCAACTGGGACACAGGGTTCTTCCAGGCCGAGATCTACTACCAGCTGCTGGAGGAGCTCGGCTACAACGTGGAGCACCCCTCCAACAACCAGATGGGCGCCCAGGTCTTCTACGAGTCGGTCGACAACCGCGACGTTGATGTCTGGGTCAACGGCTGGTTCCCCCTGCACGAGAACTTCCTCAGCGACGCCTCCAACGCCGAGAAGGTCGGCACCCAGGTGAAGGCCGGCGCCTTCCAGGGCTATCTGGCCGACAAGGCCACCGTGGAGGAACACGACATCACCTCGATCGAACAGATCGACGACGACCCCGAGCTCGCCCAGCTGTTCGACCGCGACGGCAACGGCCAGGGCGACCTCATCGGCTGCAACTCCGGTTGGGGCTGCTTCGAGAGCATCGAGCAGCACTTCAACGAGGGGCCTCTGGGCGACAACCTCGAGCACGTCTCGGCTGAGTACTCGGCGTTGATGAGCGAGACCATCGCCCGCCACGACCAAGGCGAGCCGATCCTGTACTACACGTGGACGCCGAACTGGACGGTCGCCGAGCTCAAGCCTGGCGAGGACGTGGTCTGGCTGCAGTCGCAGAGCCATCCCGACGGGGAGGACCCGGTGCCCGGCGACCAAGTTGCCGGCGGCGCCGAGGCCTGCACGAGCGATCCCTGCAACATCGGCTGGACGGCCAACGACATCAACGTCGTGGCCAACTCGGACTTCCTCGACGAGAATCCGGCCGCGGAGGAGCTGTTCAAGCAGGTCGAGCTGACCGTGTCGCGGATCTCTGAGCAAAACGCCAAGATGAACGACGGCGACGACACCCGCAGCGACATCGAGGCTCACGCTCAAAACTTCATCGAGGCGAACCGCGAGAAGGTCGATGGATGGCTGCAAGCTGCGCGCGATGCGGCCGGGTCGTCCTAGGATCGATCTCGCGCTGATGTGACAACACGCTACGAGCCGGGGCTTGCAGGCCCCGGCTCGTAGTCTTTGGGCGCCCAGCCTGTGAACGACGCGTTTCGAATCCTGCTCGCGCGAGCGTTGCGCTCTCCCGTACGGTGGAGGGAACGCAGGCGTTCGCCTCCAGGGGGGCTGTGGCAACGCAGCCGTCCCCACGCGGGCAGGCCCCCGCCGCCGTGGGTGAGCCGGGAAGGACGTCGCTGTGGATGCCAAGATCGAGCTCAGGGACTTGATCAAGATCTTTGGCCGCGATCCCGGGGGGCGGCCAGCGGAGATGCTCAAGGAGGGCGCCAGCCCGGCCCGGGTGCGTGAGGAGACCGGCCATGTCGCGGCGGTAGCCGGCGTCTCGCTGGACATCCCCCAAGGCGAGGTCTTCGTCGTCATGGGGCTGTCGGGCTCGGGCAAATCCACGCTCATCCGTTGTGTCAACCGTCTGTTGGAGCCCACTGACGGCGAGGTGGTGGTCGACGGGGAAACCGTCACCGAGTACGACCTGCAACAGGTGCGACAGTTCCGGCGGGAAAAGACCTCGATGGTCTTCCAGCACTTCGCGCTGTTTCCCCACAAGTCCGTGCTCGACAATGTCGCCTACGGGCTCAAGGTCCAGGACGTGGCCGAGGAGAAGCGCAACGAGCGCGCCATGGAGGCCCTGCGCCTGGTCGGACTCGCCGACTGGGGCGATCGCTATCCGCACAACCTCTCGGGCGGCATGCAGCAGCGAGTCGGGCTGGCCCGCGGTTTGGCGACCGACCCCGACATTTTGCTGATGGACGAGGCCTTCTCGGCGCTCGACCCACTGATCCGGCGCCAAATGCAAAACGAGCTGCTCAGCCTCCGCCTGGGCTCGCGGGTGATGATCATGAAGGAAGGCAAGGTCATCCAGGTCGGCACGCCCACCGAGATCGTCACCGAGCCAGCCGATCAGTACGTCGCGGATTTCATGGCCGACGTGGACCACGCCAAGGTGCTACCGACCAGCTTCGCGATGCGAGAGGTGGCCACGTTCGCCGCCGACGCCTCCGTGGCCGAGGCGGCCGACACGATCCGCTCGCGGGGCAGCTGCTTCCTCGTCGACGACAATAAGCAGCCGGTGGGCTTGGTCACCGCCGACGCGGTGGATGGGGCCACGGGCTCGCTGCGCGCCATCGCCACCCAACACTTTCCGGTGGCCTCCGACACCGCCCGCATCGCCGAGTTGTTCCACCTGGCCAGCGAGGGCAGACCGATCGCGGTCGTCGACGAGGAGGACCGGCGGCTGCTTGGCTCCGTCTCGCCCTACGAGATCCTGCGCGTTCTCGGCGAGGTCGAGGTCGTTGACTATGCCCCCCAGACCACAGAGGAGACTCGATGACCGCATGGGAGTCGGGCCTGGGGCGCGGCGATAGCCTATCGGGCGATCAGCGCCTGCGGTGGA
>PXPH01000062.1:0-21454 GCA_003021615.1 Actinobacteria bacterium QS_8_72_14 | reverse complement strand
GGCCGCCCGTGGCGGGACGGGCGAGCCACGGCCCGGCGGCCAGGAGCCGGTGTGGTGGGGCCGCTGCTGATGCTGCTGGCAGCCACGGCGGGCGTGCTCGTGCTGGCTGCCCCTTCCGCTCACGCCCAGCTGCCGGACAGCGAGATCACCAACCTGCGACTCGAGCCCACCCAGACCTCCGTGCGCCCAGCCGAGAGCGTCCAGTTCCAAGCCTTTGCCGAGTTCGACAGCGGTCTGCAGGATCGCGCCCAAGAAGTCGAGTGGAGCAGCGGCGCCACCGAAATCGCCACCATCGATAGCAACGGCCTTGCCACCGGCCACAGCAGCGGAACCACCGAGATCACCGCTCAGTACGAGGGACAGTCCGCGACGGCGACGCTGACCGTGACCGAGGTCACCAGCCTGGAGATCCTGCCGGTCCAGCCCAGCCTCGACCCCGGGGCCTCCAAGGAGCTCGCCGTCGTCGCCGAATTCGGCGGCGACGTGCGCATGGACGTCGCCGAGGTCGCCACCTGGAGCAGCGCCGACTCCGACGTCGCCGCCTTCGACCAACAACAGCCGGGCCTGTTGACCGGCCAGGGGCCTGGCAGCGTCGAGGTCACCGCGGAGTACGGCGGGGCCACGGCCACCGAAACCGCCGAGGTCGCCCCGATCGCCGAGCTGCGGATCGAGCCCGCCGAGCCCAGCGTCGACCCCGGGGAGACGCAACGGCTGCAAGCAGTCGCCGAGCTCGACCACGGCGGCCAAGGCAAGATGTCGGAGGTCGCTGAGTGGACCACCAGCGATCCGAACGTGGCCAGGATCAGCGACATTGGGCTGCTGCGCGGCGAGACGCGCGGCACCGTCGAGATCACCGCCCGCGTCGGCGAGCAACGCGCGTCGGTGCCGGCCACCGTCGACCAGTCACTGCTGGGGGTGCTCAACACCGCGGTCGACCGTGAGGTTGTCTCCTTCGGATGGGTCGAGACGGCCATTCGCGACGCCAACACCTCGTTCCCGTGGGTCTTCGACGCCATCCAGTGGCCGGTTGCACAGCTCCTGGGTGGCATCGAGGCCTCCTTGAAGTGGCTGCCGTGGTACGTCGTCGTGCTCGCCGTCGGCGCCATCGCCTGGTGGCGGATGAACAGCTGGACAGCCGGAATCGGGTTCCTGCTCATGATGCTGATCCTGGGGTTTTTGGCCCCCCAGGTGTGGCGCTTTGCCATGGAGACGCTGGCGATGATCGTGACCGCCGTCGTCGGCTGTGCGCTCGTGGGCATCCCCATCGGGATCTGGGCGGCCAACAACGACCGCGTCTACAGAGTCGTTCGCCCCGTCCTGGATGCGATGCAGACCATCCACCCGTTCATCTATCTGATCCCCACGGTCATGCTATTCGGCACGGGCGCCGTGCCCGGAACCCTGGCCACGTTCGTGTTCGCCCTGCCGCCAGCGGTGCGCCTGACCAACCTCGGCATCCGGCAAGTGCCCGGCGAGACGGTCGAGGCCGCCCGCGCGTTTGGCTCCACCGATCGCCAGACGCTGTGGGAGGTGCAGCTGCCCCTGGCCCGTCCCGCCATCATGCAGGGGTTGAATCAGTCGCTGATGCTGGCCTACTCCATGGTGGTCATCGCCGCCATCGTCGCCGCCGGCGGCATCGGCCAACCGATCTTGACCGCGGTACAGCGCGTCGACATCGCCGGCGCCGTGCCGCCCGGGCTGGGCCTGCTCATCCTGGCGATCGTCCTCGATCGGCTCACCCAGTCCCAACGGGCCGCGCCCACCACCTAGCGAGCCGGCGGTCCCGCTGCGCCCGCCGCGTCGGCGCGCGTCACCGGTGCAGCTCGGCCAAGAAGGCATTGCCCGTGCGCTCGGCCTCGACAGTGGTCTCGGGGCCGTGGCCGGGCAGCACCAGCGTCTCGTCGGCCAGCGGCAGCACCGCCCGCGCCAGCGACTGGGCCTGCTGCTCCCACGAGCCCCGCGGGAAGTCGGTGCGCCCCACCGATCCCGCGAACAGCAGGTCGCCGGAGATCAGCACGGGCTCGTCGGGGCGCAAGTCATCCAGCAAAAACACACACGAGCCCGGCGTGTGCCCGGGGGTGTGCCGCACGGCGACGGCAAGCCCCGCCCGCTGCAGCGTCTGGCCGTCAGCCAGCGACTCGAGACGCTCGGTGGGCGGGTCCCAGACCACACCGAACTGCTGCTGCAGCACCGCCGCCGGCAGGTCCTCGCCGAACGCCCGCTGTGGCTCGTCCCAGAGCCACCGGTCCTGGGGGTGCAGCCACACCGGCACGTCGAGCTCGCCGGCCAGCTCCGGCACGGCCCACAGATGGTCGAGATGGCCATGGGTCAGCAGGATCGCCTCGCAGGTGACGTCGTGGGCGGCCAGCCGCTGGCTTACCCTGGTCGCGGCATCCTGGCCGGGGTCCACCACCACACAGGTTCGCTCGGAGAGGTCGCCCAGCAGGTAGCAGTTCGACTGCCACATCCCGGTGGCAAAGCCCTCCACAAAGCGGCTGTGCGATCGCAGCATGCTTCCTCACGGGGTCGTCGACCGGCCTCTAGCGTGCCCGCTGGCGGCTTTCTACGCCTGCGCCTGCGCGCCGTCTCGGGCCTGGGGCGTGGGATCACCCTGCGACCAGCGAGGCACCACGCGGTAGGCGTCATAGACGCTGTCGATCGAGCGCACCTGGGCGAGGATGTGCTCCAGGAACGTGATCTCGGCCAGCTCGAAGGTAAAGCGCAGATGCGCCACCCGGTCGCGCTGGGTGGCCACGTGGGCGCTCAGGATGTTGACGTGCAGCTCGCCGATCACCCCGGTGACGTCGCGCAACAGGTTCTTGCGGTCCAGGGCCTCGACCTGCATTGTCACCCGGAAGGTGGCCTTGGCGCCCGCGTCCCAGTGGACCGGCACCAGCCGGCCCGGATCGCGGCACAGGTCGCCGGCGTTGGGGCAGTCGGTGCGGTGCACGCTCACCCCCCGCCCGCGGGTGACGAAACCGAGAATGTCGTCGCGCGGCACCGGCGTGCAGCAGCGCGCCAGCGATACCCACACGTCGTCGATATCCTCGACGACGACCGCCTCCGAGGCCGTGGCCGGCGCCTCCTCCCGCGTGGGCGGGGCGATGAAGTCGTCCTCGTCCTCGTCGACGAGCAAGCCCACGAGGTGGTTGGCGACCGTGCCCGGGTTCACGTGGCCCTCGCCGATGGCGCGGTGCAGCGCGTCCACGTCGGCGTAGTTCATCTGCTGGGCGACCGCGCGCAACTCGGAGCCAGCTGTGAGGCGCTTCCACCCCACGCCCTGCTTAGTCAGCGTGCGCTGCAGTGAGCCGCGCCCCCGCTCGATCGCGTCCGTGCGGGCCTCGCGCTTGAACCACTGGCGGATCTTGGAGCGCGCCCGCGACGAACCCACGAACTCCAACCAGTCGCGGTTGGGCCCGGCGTGTTCGTCCTTGGACGTCAGCACCTCGACGGTCTCGCCGTTGCGCAGCTCGTAGTCCAGCGCCACCAGGCGGCTGTCCACCTTGGCGCCGATCGTCTTGTGGCCCACCTCGGTGTGGATGGCGTAGGCAAAGTCCACCGGCGTGGAGCCCCGCGGCAGGGCCACGACATCGCCCTGGGGGGTGAACACGAAGACCTCGTCGGCGTACAGATCCAGCCGGAGGTTGGCCATGAACTCACCGGCGTCCTCGGTGTCGCTTTGCATGTCCAGCATCTGCGACAGCCACTGCGACTCCGGCTCGCCGGTGCGCTGAGCCTCTTTGTACTTCCAGTGCGCCGCGACCCCGTACTCCGCCGTTCGGTGCATCGCCCGGGTGCGGATCTGGACCTCCACCGGTTTGCCCTCGGGGCCCACCACGCTGGTGTGCAGCGACTGGTAGAGGTTGAACTTGGGCATGGCGATGTAGTCTTTGAAGCGTCCCGGAATGGGCCGCCACATGGAGTGCAGCGTGCCTAGCGCCGCGTAGCAGTCCTTGACGCTGTCCACGATCACGCGGATGCCGACCAGATCGTAGATGTCGCTGAACTCCCGGCCGCGCCCCACCATCTTCTCGTAGATCGAGTAGTAGTGTTTGGGCCGGCCGGTGACCTCGGCGCGGAGCTTGACCTCGCGCAGCGTGTCGGCCACCTCGGCCTCCACGCGGTCGAGGAAGGCGTCGCGCTCCGGCTGGCGCTCGGCGACCATCGACTTGATCTCGTCGTAGCGCTTGGGATGCAGCGTGGCAAAGGCGAGGTCCTCCAGCTGCCACTTGAAGTTCTGCATCCCCAGCCGGTGCGCCAGCGGCGCGTAGATGTTCAGCGTCTCCTCGGCGATGCGGGTCTGCTTCTCGCGCGGCAGGTGGTGCAGGGTCTGCATGTTGTGCAGCCGGTCGGCCAGCTTGATGACCAGCACTCGGAAGTCGTCGGCCATGGCGATGAGCATCTTGCGCAGGCTCTCGGCCTGCTGCTCCTCGCGGCTCGCCACGTTGATGCGGTCCAGCTTGGTGCACCCGTCCACCAGGCGCGCGGTGGGCTCACCGAAATCGCGAGTGACGTCGTCGCGGGACAGCTCAGTGTCCTCTACGACGTCGTGCAACAGCGCCGCGCAGATGGTGGGGGTATCCATGCCCAGCTCGGCCAGGATCTCGGCCACGCCGACCGGATGGACGATGTAGGGCTCGCCCGAGCGCCGATGCTGATCCGCATGGGCGGCTTCGGCGACGTCGTAGGCAGCCAGCACCTGCTTGACGTCCACCTTGGGCGCGTGGGTGCGCAGCGCGCTGATCACCCGCGGTGGCGCGGGGCGGGCGCGAGGCCGGCCGCGGTGAGGCCCCACGCCGGCCGCTGGCCCCAGCCGCGTCGGTCGTGTTGGGCGGCGACGCCGGCGCGGAGTCAGCCGTGGCGGGGCGAACCGAGTCGGGCTGGTCGGACCCGGACTGGCGTGCGTTGTGGGCATCCGCCGGGGTGTGCGCACGCGACGGCTGCCCCCGACCCCCAGGGTCGGTCGCGCGGTCCCCGTCGTCGGTGACCGCCCAGCGTCCACCGTCGCCAGCGCTCAGTCTGACCTCCTGCCTGTCGAGCCAGCCTCACGATACCCACATGCGGGGTGGCGGGCACGCCCGGCCGCGGCCCACAGGCCCGCCGACGGCGCAGGCCCACCGACCAGCGCGTGGCTGGTCGTCGCTGGTCAGCGCGTTGCTTACGGACCCCGGCTGGCCCGCGAGCGCTTCTTCTTTTTCTTGTCTCGCGAGGCAGCCTGCGAGCGCGAAGCCTTGCCGCCGGCGCCGCTCTTGGCGCCGTCGCGGGCCCCGCCGGTCGAGCCGGCCGTGGCCTTGCCGCGGCGTTCGCCGGCTCCGGCGCCGGCCAGGGCCGCGGCGGCCTCGCCACCGCGGCGGGAGATGATGTCGGCCTTGATGCGGGCCAGCTCGGGGTCGCGCTCGGCCAGCCACACCAGCGCCGGGGTGGCCACGAAGATCGACGAGTACGTGCCCACCGCCATGCCGATGAACAGCGCCAGGGCCAGGTCGGTCAGCGTGTCGGCGCCCAGCAGCTGGCCACCGATGAGCAGCAACGACCCCACCGGCAGCAGCGACGTCGCCGACGTCGAGATGGAGCGCAGCATGACCCGGTTGAGCGAGCCGTTGGCGATCTCGCCGTAGGTGCGCGTGGCCGTCGGGCCATAGCCAGCGGTGTCCTCGCTGACCCGGTCGAAGACGACGACCGTGTCGTACAGCGAGTAGCCCAGGATGGTCAGCAACGCGATGATGCTGGCCGGGCTGACCTCAAAGCCCACCAGCGCGTAGATGCCCACCGTGAGCAGGATGTCGTGTAGCAGGGTCATGAACGCCGACACCGCCATGCGCCATTCGAAGCGCAGCGCGATGTAGGCGCTGACTAACGCCAGGAAGGCCGCCAGGGCCCACAAGGCCCGCTCGGTGACCTGCTGGCCCCAGCGCGGGCCCACCGAGTCGCGGGACACGTCGCTGGGCTCGACGCCGGTGATGTCGGCGATCGTTTGCTGAATGGCCCGCTCCTGCTGACCGCCCACGTCGCCCAGCACCGGCGTGGTCACCGTGGCGCCCACCTGACCGGAGTCGCGGTCGACCAGGCGGTCGGCGAGGACGTTGCCCTGTACCTGCTGGCCGACGGCGGTGCGCAGCTGCTTGGCCTCAAACTCGGACTGGGCGCGCTCCACCAAAAACGCCGTGCCACCGGTGAACTCGATGGAGAAGCTCAGCCCCCGCAGCGCAACCCCGCCCACGGCCACGGCGATCAGCGCCAGCGAGATCAGGGCCCACCTCGGCGACCTCGCCACGATCTCGTAGTTCGACTGGCCGGTGAACAGCCGCCGCAGCCCCGCGTCCGCCTTGGCATCGCTCATGGCTCGCGGCCCACCTCGGTGTCGTGGCTGTCCGCGTCCTCGCTGTGGGCGCGCTCACCCTGACCGTCACCCGGCGCGGGCGCCTGCTCACCGGCCGCGGTGGTGACGCCGTCGCCGGCCCGCGTCAGCCGGGGCGCCACCGTGTGGGCGCGCAGCCCCATCCACCGCGATCGCGCCAGCCGCTTGTTGCGCGACACGAGGCCGAACAGCCCGCGCGTGAAGGTCGCCAGCAGCAACGTGTCGATCAGCGTGGACAACCCCAGGGTGAACGCGAAGCCGCGCACGGGGCCGATGGCAAGCAGATACAGCACCCCCGCGGCCAGAAACGACACGGTGTTGCCCGTCAGGTTGGTGCGAAACGCGCGGGTGAACGCCTTGTCGGCCGCCGAGCGCACGGTGGCGCCGGCGCGGATCTCGTCGCGGTAGCGCTCGCGGTAGATGATCGAGCTGTCCGCGGCGATGCCCACCGACACGACCACGCCGGCGATGCCGGCCAGCGTCAGCGTGAAGCCGATGGTGTTGCCCAGCACGATGATCAGCCCGTAGACGACCACGCCGAACATGGCCAGCTCGGCGATCGCCACCGCCCCGATGCCGCGATAGAGCATCACCAGATAGCCCGCCACCAGCGCCAGCCCCAGAAAACCGGCCTGCAGCCCGCCCTCCAACGACTCTTGGCCCAGCGTCGGCGAGACCGCCTCGCTTTGGGTGATCGACAGCTGGATCGGCAGCGACCCACCGCGCAGCACCGTGGCGATCTCCTCGGCCTGAGCTTGGCTGCCGGTGTCGATGACGGCCGCCCCACCGGTGATGCCCACGTCGCAGGGAACGTCGCTAGACACCGGATAGGAGCGGGCCTGGCCGTCCAGCACCACGGCAAAGCGCCGCTCGATCGAGCCCACCGACGCGCAGGCCAGGTCGGCGGTGACCTCGGCGAACGTGTCGGCGCCCTGGTCGTCGAGCTGCAGCTGGGTCTGCCAGGCGCCCTGCTGGCTCAGGCGCGCCTGGGCGTCCTCGATGGCGTCGCCGGGGATCTCGGTGGGGCCCAGCACGTACTTGGCGCGCGGCTGAGCCTCGTCGTCGCTTTGGGCCGACTCGCCGCCGGTCTCGCCGTTCGCGCCGCCCGCCTGGCGGTCGGCGGTCTCGCACACCACGATCTCTTGATCGTCGGGGGGCGGGCCCTGGTCCACGAAGCGCTGGTCGAGCTGCTCACACGGCGGGCCCACCTGCTGATAGCTCGGCGCGTCCGAGGAGGGGCGCTGGAACCGCCCCGCCCGCGGGTCGCCGGGGGGATAGACGATGTCGCGCACCCGGCGAAACTGCAGCGAGGCGGTGCGCTCGATGACGTCCTCGGCCTGGTTTTGGTTCTCCAGGCCGGGCAGCTGGACCATGATGTTGTCGCCGCGCCGAGCGAGCTCGGGCTCGGCCACGCCCAACGCGTCAACGCGCGCGCGCAGCACGTCGACGGCGTCGCCCAGGTCCTCTTGGGTGTAGTCCTGGCCCTGGTCAGGCGCCAGGGTGATGCTAATGCCCCCGCGCAGGTCCAGCCCGAGCTGGGGGCCATAGTCCAGCGCGACGATCGTGCCCCACAACACGCCGACCGCCAGCAGCGAGCCGAGCACGAGGGTCCACAGGAACCCGCGACCGCGCATGTCAGAGCACCGGCGTGTCGTTGATGGTGATGCGGAAGTCGCAGCCCAGCACTTGCGCCGCGCGCCGGCACATGATCATGCGCTCCAAGAAGATCTCGAAGTACTCCAGCACCTGGCTGACCGACGTGTCGATCGTCAGCTCCAAGGTGAGCGTGCGCGCGTGGGGGTCGACGCGCAGAAACGACGACTCCACGGCGTAGTTCACCCGGTCGTGGATGTCCTCGGCGATGGAGGCCGCCGCGCGCACCCGGCTGCGGTGCACGTCGGACTTGTCGGCGACGATCACCGCCGCCGCCACCGGGCTGACCGCCTCGCCGTGCTGCTCCTCGTGGTTGCCGATCGCCGCCATCACGTGGGCGACGTCGGCCATCGGCACGTCCAGGCGCTGCAGGATCTGCCAGGCCAGCAAGGCCCCCGTCTGACCGTGGGAGGCGCGGGTGATCACGTTGCCGATGTCGTGCAGGTAGCCGGCGGCGGCGGCCAGCTCGGCTGTGCGGTCCTCGTGGCCCAGATGGGTCATCACGTTGAAGGCGATATGGCCCACCAGGTTGGCGTGACGCTGGCCGTGCTCGGTAAAGCCCTGGGCGGCCACGAACTCGTCGGCGGCGTCCAACAGCGCGCACACCGTGGCGTCCTCGCGCAGGGCCCACAGCAGCGGGATGGTCGTGCGCCCGGCCGTCGTCGCGCGGGTCTGGGCGTCGCCGGTGGGCGTGCGCCCACCCAGCGGCACCTCCTCGGGCCCAGACGCGCCGTCGGCATCAGCCGAGGCGCCCGACGTGGCAGGCGACACGGGCGGGTGGGCGGCGGAGCCGTCCGGCGGACGCGACGTCGAGTCGGCCATCGTGGTTAGAGCGTGGCCGCGCCAGTGGGCTCGTCAGCCGCTCTCACCGATCTCATCCTCTTCGTCCTCGTCGTCCTCGGTGACCTTGCTGACGATGCGCTGGCGCGCCACCGTGACGCTCGTGCCGGGGGCGATCTCGAGGCTCAGCGTCTCGTCGTCGACGCTGCGGATGAGGCCGTACAGACCACCGACGGTGATCACGCGGTCGCCACTGGCCAGCGACGCCACCAGGGCGCGTTGGCGCTTGGCCTGCTTCTGCTGGGGGCGGATCAACAAGAAGTAGAAGACCACGAAGATCAGCACGATCAACACGATGTTGGCCACCGCCCCGCCACCGGCGTCCTGTGCCACGACGGCGGGAAGGCCGCGCGCGAAAGCGCTCATCATTGAAAGGGTCCGATCGGCTCTACCGGTGAGAGAGCGTGGCACACATCGCCCGCCTGCCACAAAGCAGGCGGGCGATCGCACCAACGTGGGCCACGATAGCAACCCGGTCTGGCTCGTGCCCCAGCCACCGGTCGCGTCGCGTTAGGTGTCGAGTTTGGGCTGCACGGCGGCCTCGCCGCGCCCGGGCGGCACGGCCAGCCCGAGATGACCAAACGACGCCACGGTGGCGGTGCGCCCCCGCGGGGTGCGGGCCAACAGGCCCTGCTGGATCAGAAACGGCTCGACGGTCTCGGCCAGAGTGTCGGGCTCCTCGCCCACCCCCACCGCCAGCGTGGCCAAGCCGACCGGGCCCCCGGCGAAGCTGTCGCACAGGGCGGTGAGCACACGCCGGTCGAGGCGGTCCAACCCCCGGTGGTCGACCTCGAACAGCGACAGCGCGTCGTCGGCGACCGCGGCGGTGACGCGCCCGTCGGCGCGCACCTCGGCGTAGTCGCGCACCCGCCGCAGCAGGCGGTTGGCGATGCGCGGCGTGCCCCGGCTGCGCCCGGCGATGGCCGCCAGCCCGTCGGCGGCGGCCTCCACGCCCAGCAGCTGCGCGCTGCGGGCCAGGATCGCCTCGAGCTGGTCGGGCTCGTAGAGCTCCAGGCGCCCGGTGAAGCCGAAGCGGTCGCGCAGCGGCCCGGCGATCAGCCCCGTGCGCGTGGTCGCCCCGATCAGGGTGAAGCCCGGCAGCGACAGCCGCAGGCTCCGCGCGCCTGGCCCCTTGCCCACCACGATGTCGATGTGGAAGTCCTCCATGGCCGGATACAGCACCTCTTCGACGGCTCGCGGCAGCCGGTGGATCTCGTCGACGAACAGCACGTCGCCGGACTCCAGGTTGGTCAAAATCGCCGCGAGGTCGCCGGGGCGCTCCAGCGCCGGGCCGCTGGTGGCGCGCAGGTCCACGCCGAGCTCGGCGGCCACGATCGCCGCCAGGCTGGTCTTGCCCAGACCCGGCGGGCCGGCGAACAACAGGTGGTCCGGCGGCGTGGCGCGGGCTCGGGCGCCCTCCAGCACCAGCCGCAGCTGCTCGCTGACCCGGGGCTGGCCGACGAAGTCGGCCAGCCGCCGCGGCCGCAGGGACGCGTCGAGGTCGGCGTCGCCACTCACGGCCCAACCCGCCAGCAGCTGCTGGCGGGTTGCCTCGGCGTCCTGGGCCCCCGCGGGACCGGCGTCCGGCGCGTCCGGCGCGTCACTCATCGCCGTCGATCACCCTGGCCCCACGGCCGCGTGGCTGGCCTCGTGGCACCGTCACCGCCCTCCCAACCGCTGCAGGGCGGCGCGCAGCAGCGCCTCTGGGTCGTCGTCGTCAGGCACGGCGGCCAGCGCCGCCTGGGTCTCGTCAGCAGCGTAGCCCAGCCCGGCCAGCGCCTGGCGGACCTCGGCGTGGACGTGGCCGCCGGCGCCGTCGCCGGACGGCGTCGGCGAGCCGTCGTCCTCGGCGGCCACCAAGGTCTCGCGCAGCTCGAGGATCAGCCGCTGGGCGCCCTTTCGCCCGATGCCGGGCACGGCGGTCAGGGCGGTGACGTCCTCGCCGTGGACCGCCTCGCGCAGCCGCTGGGCGCCCAGCGTGCCCAACGCGGCAAGCGCCAGCTTGGGCCCCACCCGGCTGACCCCGGTCAGCGCCAAGAACACGTCACGCTCGTCGACGCTGGCAAAGCCGTACAGCGTCAGGGCGTCGTCGGACACCACCAGGTGGGTGTAAACCGCGATCTCCTCGCCGGGCCGAGCCCGCACCGAGGGCGGGGTGCGCACCTCGTAGCCCACCCCGGCCACGTCGACCACCATCCGGTCGAGGCTGGCCTCGACCACCGTGCCGCGCAGCTGGGCGATCACCGACGCTCCTGTTGGTCGGGGCGGGCGACTTCGCCGCGGGCGACGACCACGGGGGCGCCCGGCTGGGCCTGGGCGGCGGCGCGGGCGATGCGCCCACCCTCGGCAGCGCCGGACGTGGCCGCCGTCGCCCCGCTGCCGGCGGCCAGCGCTCCCGCGGCGTGCCGCTGCAGGTGGCACAGCGCGACCGCGACGGCATCGGCGGCGTCGGCCGGCGTGGGCGCTGTGCTCAGCCCCAGCGCCGTGGCCACCATGAGGCCCACCTGGCGTTTGTCAGCGTCGCCGGTGCCGGCCACCGTTGCCTTTACCTGCGACGGCGTGTACTCCACCGCCGCCACACCGGCCTCCGCGGCGGCCAGCAGCGCCACGCCAGCGGCCTGGGCCACCCCCATGGCCGTGCGGACGTTGGCGTTGAACAGCACCCGCTCCACGGCCACCACCGCCGGGCGACAACGGTCCAGCAGGGCGGCGAGCTCGCCGCGCACCTGCGCCAGGCGACCGCCGACAGGCTCGTCAGCGCCGGTGCGCAGCACGCCCGCGTGGTGCAGCGCCGGTGCCCGCCCCGACCCGTCGAGCACGGCCACACCGCAGCGCGACAGGCCCGGGTCGATCCCCAGCACCCGCCCGCTGACGGGCTGTGACCCTGTCACTGGCCCTCCTGACTCGATCCCGGCAAGCTCGCCCGGCCGGCACGCCACCCTCGAGCCGCGGCCACTCACCGATGGCCACAGCCTACGAACGCGCGTTCATCGACAGCGTAGCAAGCCCGTCCGCGGCGGGCCCAGCAGGCGGGTCGCCGGCCCGGGCGCCCCCAGGATCAGGCCACGGCCTCCAGCACCTGATCGGGGATGTCGAAGTTGGCGTAGACGCTTTGCACGTCGTCGAGCTCCTCAAGCATGTCGATCAGCTTGAGCACCCGCTTGGCCTCGCCCTCGTCGTGCACCGGCACGGTCACTGACGGGCGCAAGGTGACCTCGCTGCCGCGCACCGGGATGTCGGCCTGCTCGAGGGCGGCGCGCACGGCCTGCAGCGCCTTGGGGTCGGTGGTGACCTGATACGCGTCGTCTTGCAGGGCGATCTCCTCGATGCCGGCCTCGAGCCCGGCTTCGAGAACGTCGTCTTCTTCGATCCCCTCGGCGGGCACGACGATCTCGCCCAGCCGTGAGAACAGATAGCCCACGGCGCCGGGTTCGGCCAAATTGCCGCCGTTCTTTTTGAACACCCCGCGGACCTCGTTGGAGGCCCGGTTGCGGTTGTCAGTGAGACACTCGATGTAGACGGCCACGCCGGCGGGGGCATACCCTTCGAAGGTGGCGTGTTCGTAGCTGACCGCGCCTTCCTCGCCGGCGGCCCGCTTGAGGGCCCGCTCGATGTTGTCCTTGGGGACGTCGTTGTCCTTGGCCTTCTGGATCGCCGTGGCCAGCGCGGGGTTGGCGTCAGGGTCGGGGCCGCCGGTGCGCGCGGCTGCCTCGATCGCCTTGATCAGGCGCGCGAACACCTTGCTGCGCTTGGCGTCCTGAGCGCCCTTGCGATGCTTGATGTTGGCCCACTTGGAGTGGCCGGCCATGTCGACCTCCTGGCCGCACGGGGTGCAGCGTGCGCTGCCGGGCGAAACGGCCTCGCGACAGCGTGCGGTGCGAACGGCCTCGCCGTTTAGCCCCGGCGCGCGAGCTCGACGAAGGCCGCGTGCAGGCGGGGATCGCCGCCGAGCTCGGGATGGAACGCCGAGGCGAGAATGTGGCCTTGCCGAACGACCACGATCCTATCACCGGCCTCGGTGGCCACCGTCGCCAGGCTCTCCACCCCCGCCCCGGGAGCCTCGAACCACGGCGCGCGGATGAACGCCGCCTCCAGCGGGCCGCCGGCCAGGGGCTGGCCGTCGAGGCCGGCGACGTCCAGCGACGCCTCGAAGCTGGCCACCTGGCGCCCGAAGGCGTTGCGCCGGGCGCGCACGTCGAGCGCGCCCAGCAGCGGCTGCTCGGCGGGCGTGCCGTCGTCCAAGGTCGCCTCGCGGGCCAGCAGGATCGCACCGGCACACGTGCCAAACGTCGCCAGCCCGTGTGCCACCCGCTGACGCACCACCTCAAGGAGCTCAAAGCGCGCCAGCAGCCGGCCGATCGTGATCGACTCGCCGCCGGGAAGCACCAGCCCGTCGACGCGGTCCAGGTCCCCACGGGTCGTGACCGGGATGGCCTCGGCGCCGGCGTCGTCCAGCATGCCCAGGTGCTCGCCGACGTCGCCCTGCAAAGCGAGCACGCCCACCAGCGGTCGCCTGCGGCCAAACGAGCGCGCCGGCGCCCCCGCGGCCCGGGGCGCCCGCCCCCCGGCGAGGCGCGGGGGCCCCGCCATCGAGCCCTCGCCCGGCGGGGTGGCCGTGCCCGCGGTCTGGCGGCCGGTGGAGGACCATGGCCAGAACGGTGGCGCCGGCGACGACCCCCACCACCGGCAGCACCGCCAACCCGCCGCTGTCGACGGCCTCTGCCACCTTGAAGTTGGTCCACGGGCTGGCCTCGTCGAAAGTGGGCGTCCAAAAGATGGCGCCCAGCGCGTGAACCAGCACCGACACGCCGGCCAGCCCGACGAACCACCGTCGCCGCCGGGCGGTGACCGAGGTCCACTCCCGCCAGGCCACCGCCAGCAGGGGGGCGGCCAGCGTCAGCATCTCCAAAGGCAGGCGGTAGGAGTAGAAGTTGTCGCCGCCCGAGAACCGGTTGAGCGCCAAATGGACCAACATGTAGGCAACCCCCGCCACAGCGGCGCTGCGCGCCCAGCCCGGCGCCGTCCGCCAGGCCCGCCCCAGCCCCAACAGCAGCGCCAGCAGCAGCGGCGACAAAACGAGGATGCCGCGGTCGGGCGACACCAGCCACAGCCACCTCACCAAAGAGCGCGACGTTGTAGGCCACCACGGCCGCCAGCCCCGCCAGCGACGCCGTCGCGATCGCCAGCGCGGGTGCGATCGAGCGCGCCCGCCACGTCTCGGCCAGCCCCACCACCGCCGCCACGACCGCGGTGGGCGGCCGCGTGAGGACCGCGAAGCCAAAGAACGGGCCGCTGGCCCACCACGCGCGGGCGCTGACCGCCCACAGCGCCGCGGTCAAACACAGCTGGTCGACGCCGTGGGGCCACGGGCCGTTGGCCGAGACCGTCCACGTCGACGTCGCCACACCCGCCAGTAGCGCGCCGCCCACCGCCGCCGACGGCGTCACCAGGCGGCGCAGCAGCACGTGCAGCAGCGTCATCGCCCCGGCGGCGGCGACCGCCGCCGCCACCGCCCCGGGGACCATGGTGGGCTCGCTGCCGGTGGGCAGCGCCCAGTAGAAGGGTATGGCAAAGATGATCACCCCGGGCATGCGGTCGCTGACCACATGGTCCTGGCCCGGCACGAACCACGGCACCATGTCGGCGAAGGCGTCGAGGTTGAAGTTGCCGTGGGCGGCGTACTGCCAGGCGGGCACGGCCGCAGCGACCGGATCCGGGCTCTGGACCGCGTCGTAGGTCGCCGTCGGCGCGTAGACCGCCATCAGCCCCGCGAAGACGAGGGCGCACGACCAGCCCAGTGGCCACCGCTCGAGCCGGCGACAGCCATGCCGTGGTCGGCTCTGGGATGGCACGCGGCGTGGGCGCTACCAGCCGCGGGTGGCCAGCCGCTCGGCCTCGGCCAGGTCGTCGGTGGCCCGCCCGACCATCGCCTCGCCCAGACCGCGGCTGACCTTGGCGATCACCTGCGGATCGGTCCAAAAGGTCGTGGCCTCGACGATGGCCCGGGCGCGCGCCTCGGGCTCGGCGGACTTGAAGATGCCCGAGCCGACGAACACTCCGTCGGCGCCCAGGTGCATCATCATCCCCGCGTCGGCCGGGGTGGCCACTCCGCCGGCGGTGAACAGCACCACCGGCAGGCGCCCGGCCTCGGCGACCTCCTCGACCAGGTCAGCCGGGGCGCGCAGCTCCTTGGCGGCCGCGGCGCGCTCCTCGGGGCTCAGCGTGGCCAGCCAGCGCACCCCGGCGGTGATGGCCCGCATGTGGCGGGTGGCCTCGACCACGTTGCCAGTGCCGGCCTCGCCCTTGGAGCGGATCATCGCCGCCCCCTCGCCGATGCGCCGCAGCGCCTCGCCCAGGCTGGTGGCCCCGCACACGAACGGCACGGTGAAGGCGTGCTTGTGGACGTGGTGCTCCTCGTCGGCGGGGGTGAGCACCTCGGACTCGTCGACGTAGTCCACCCCCACCGCCTGCAGGACCTGGGCCTCGACGGTGTGGCCGATGCGGGCCTTGGCCATGACCGGAATGGACACCGCCCGGGCGATCCCCTCGACCACCTCGGGGTCGCTCATGCGCGCCACGCCGCCGTGGGCACGGATGTCGGCGGGCACGCGCTCCAGGGCCATGACGGCCACCGCGCCGGCCGACTCGGCGATGCGGGCCTGCTCGGCGGTGACCACGTCCATGATCACCCCACCCTTGAGCATGTCGGCCAGGCCGCGCTTGACGCGGTCGCTGCCGGTGGCCGGCGTGGCCGAAGCCGGCCGGTCGTCGCCCGAGCCCGGCCCAGGACCGGGGGGGGTGGCGTCGCTCATGGCAGTCCCCTAAGCGTGACCCAACCGGGCGCGCTGATCACCCTGCAAGCGTAGCGCGTCAGGAGCCCTCGCCTGATCCGCTGGCGCCGGCGTCGCTGGTGGCGTCGCGGACGGTCACCGAGCCGTCCTCGGGGACCAGCTCGATCCAGGTGGTGCCCCGCGCGAGCCGCAGGGGTTGCCCCTGCGGGCCCAGCCAGCGGAAGTTGGCCCTCGCCGAGGGCTTCTCCCACGTGCCGGTGAACTCGCGGCCGTCGCGCAGCAGCACCAGCTCACCGGAGCCGATCGGGTCGACCGGGTGCGCGAGGTCGGCGGTGGCGGGCACGCGGACGACGAGCACGTTGTCGGCAGCGACCCGCGTGCCGTCGGCGAGCTCGTGGGCCACCCCGTTCTGGGCGCGCAAAAACTGCTCCCCCGCCCGCTGCCAATCGACTTGCTCGGCATGGGGATACGACAGCGCTGCGCCGGTGACCGCACGGCCGCGGTCGAGGTCCAGGCTGGTCGCGGCATCGTCGACCGGCCACGGTTGATCGGCGGCGGGCAGGCCGTCCTCGGCGGCCGCCTCGAACAGCGGCTCGGTGGCCGCAAAGAGGTCGTGGGGCGCGCGCCGCGCGCTGTCGCGGGCCCACGCCCCGGCGCTGCCCTCGCGGTACAGCCCCAGTTGGGCGGTGGAGCGCAACTCGGACAGCACGGGCTCGGCGGCCCCGGAGAACGCCAGCGCGGGATGCAACCCCGGCAGCAGCTCGGCGTCGACGAACCGGGCCGACCGCACCGGCCCCACGCGCTCGGGCGCCTGTGAGTGGAACATGGCGATGAAGCGGGTGGCCTTCTCGACCGGCTCGACCATCACCACATCGGCCTGGTCAAGACCGGCCTGGGGACGGGCGTTGCGGTGGTTGTCGACCTTGACCGCCAGCACCGGGCGGTCTCGCGCCCCCGGGTCCTTCACCGGCGCGCCGGTCAGCGGATAGCTGGGCTCGGGCGAGGGACCGGGCGTGGGCGTGGGCGCGGGGGTGGGGGCGGCCGGTGAGGAGGCTGTCGTGGGCTGGCTGCCGGCCTCTGGTGACTCGCACGCGGCGATCAGCAGCGCGAGCGCCAACAGCGCCAGCAGGGACGTCAGGGCACGGCGCACGGCGAGGTCCTTGGTCGAGGTGGCCACATCACACACCCGCCTGCCTCGCCCCCGCCAGGGCCGCCACCGCCGACGGCGCCCGGCTCGACTCCGGTCGGTCGTTGGCCCTTGTGCGGCGGACGGGCAAGCGCAGCGTCGCAGTCGAGGTGGAAGACGAAGACGGTCGGCAGTATAGGGCAGCGGGCACACCCGCCCCAACGCGCACGCGGCGGGTCGGCCAACGCCTGTGACCCCGCCAGCCGCCACGACGTGGCCGGCGCAGCCGATGTCACGCCACCGCGGCGTAGACCCGGCTCAACTGGGCGCTGACGTGGAACCAGTCGTGGGCTTCGGCGCGCACGGTCGTCGAACACCCGCCGCAGGCCGTGGGCCAGCGCCTGCGGCGAGCCGGGGGCCGTCAGCAGCCCCGCCGGTGGGCCGTCGCCCTCGACGACCGCGCGGTACGCGGGGATGTCGGAGGCCACCACCGGCACGCCGGCGGCCATGGCCTCCAGCAGCACGATGCCAAACGACTCGCCGCCCAGCGCCGGAGACACGAACGCATCGGCGCTGGCGAAGTAGCCGGGAAGCTCGGCGCGGTCCGCGCGGCCCATGAACTGCGCGTCCTCACGGGCCGAGCCGGGAATCATCCGCGCACAGCGCGCGCGCTCGGGGCCCTCGCCGACCACGCACAGCCGGGCCTGCGGGTGGGTCTCGCGCAGCGCCAGCCACGCCCGCACCGCCACGGCCAGGCCCTTGCGCCTCTCCAGGCGCCCCACGAACAACACCAGCGGCCGGCTGGGGTCGCGCAGGCCCGCCAGCGGCTGGGCCGCTCGAAACGGGGCGACCTGGACGCCGTTGGGCACCACCTGCACCCGAGGCGCGGGCAGCCCCAGCGCGTCGCACAGGTAGTCGCGGGCCACCGGCGAGACCGCCAGCGGCGCGTCCAGGCGGCCCACGACCCGCCGCGCGGGCGCCGCCAGCCCCCGGTACAGCCAGGCGCTGGGCGACCAGGCGTGGAAGGTGCCCACCAGCGGGCGCGGCCCCAGGGCGGCGGCCGCCAGCGACACCGCCGGCGCCAAGGGCTCATGGACGTGGACCACGTCGGGCCGGTGGGCGCGCACCGCCGCCAGTGTGCGCCGCGCCGCCCCGGGGCCCAGCGCCACCGGGGCCACCGACCGGTTGATGCGCACCCCCACGCTTCCGCCGACCCCGACGACCTCAACGGGCGCGTCGGCGTGGTCGGCCTGGACGGGACCGCCGCAGGGGGCGACCACGCGCACGGCGTGGTCTGGGGCCAGTGCCTCGGCGAGGTTGGCGACGTGGGCTTGCACGCCGCCGGGACGCGACCAGTCGTAGGGGCAGACCACCACCAGGCGCACGGCGGCCTCGCTAGGACGTGCCCACGTCGCGGGGCAGCGTGAGCGCGGGGGGCTGGGCCACGGCGCGGTGGCGATCGGCCGGCCACACCGGCGAGAAGGCGTACCACTGGGCCGGCTCGGTGCGGATGATCGCCTCAAGGCCGGCGGCGACCCGCTGGGCGGCCGTCTCGACGTCGAGATCGGCGAGCTCGATGGCCGGCAGCACCTGCAGGTGCCAGCGACGACCGGGCTGCTGGCGCAGCGTGACCGGCAGCACCGGCGCACCCGTGCGGCGGGCCAGCGTCACCGGGCCGTGGGGGACGTGGCACGCCTCGCCGAACAGGCGCACGGGCAGCCCGTCGCCGACGAGGTCCCGGTCGGACAGCAGGCCCACCAGATGGTTGGCGGCCAGCGCCTCGGCCAACCGGCCCGCCAGGTCCTCGCCGCGGTGCAGCGGCACGACCTCCAGGCCGATCTGTTCGCGCAGCCGAACGAACTTCTCGAACAGCCGGCGGGGCCGGACGATCTCGGCGACGACGGCCAGGTGGTAGCCGTGCGTCTCGGCCCAGCGCGCGGCGACGTCCCAGGAGCCGTGGTGGGCCAGCAGGATGATCGCGCCTTCGCCCCGCTCCAGGGCGGCGTCGAGATGCGCCAACCCCTCGGTGGTGGTGCGCGCGTCGACCTCCGCGGGGGTCATGTCGGCGGCACGGAACGCCTCGACCCAGTAGCGTCCGTAGCTGCGAAAGGCCCCGTGCACCAAGCCCATGACCTCGTCGGGGCCACTGGCCGGGCCCAGCGCCCGCAGCAGGTTGGCCGCCACCTGCTGACGCGAGCGTTGGGCGAAGCGGAACACGGCGCGCGCGACGAGGTCGGCTGCCGCGAAGGCCACCCGCTCGGGGACCCGCCGGGTTGCCTCCCACACGAGGTTCCACAAAAACGCCCGCAGCCGCAAGCCGCGCCGCTCGGGCCCGGCGGGCGGCAACCGCTCGGCGGCGCCCGGGCGCCGGTCGACCGGTACCCCCGGCCAGCCGGAGCCGCGGCAGCGGGGGGCCCTCACCGCGGCGACCTCCGCGGGCCCTCGCCTTGGCGGCTCTGGCACCACACGGCGCCCAGCCGCGCCACGACCGTCCACAGGCCGCCCACGACCAACACGCCCAGCACCACCGCCAGCCACGGCCCGCCGGCCAGCATGCCCGCTCCGACGATGGCCACCCGCTCCCCACGCTCGATGACCCCCACCGTGGCCGTGTAACCCAGCGACTCGGCCTTGGCCCGCACATAGGAGGTCAGCAGCGCCAGCACCAGGGCAGCAAAGGCCGCCGCCACCAGCCACGTCGCCTCGCGCACCGCCCAGGCGACCGCGCCGAGCATCGCGGCGTCGCCGAGCCGGTCGGTGACGCTGTCCAAGAAGCCGCCGAAGGTGCTGGCCCGCCCGGCGCGCCGGGCCACGGCCCCGTCCAGGGCATCCGAGAGCGCTCCCAACAAGATGACCGCCCCCGCCAGCCGCACGTCGACCACGACCAGCGCGCTGCCGGCGACCATGACCGCCAGGCCCCCCACCGTCACGGCGTTGGGGCTGATGCCGGTGCGGGCGACCAGCGAGCCCAGCGGGTCGGCCACTCGGTCGTGTGCCCAGCGGACGTAGGCGTTGAGCGCCACAACACCCCTTCTTCGTCGCGGCCTTCGTTCGGTCTCCTCGTCGCCGCGCAGACCCGCGAGCGTAACGGAGACGGCCAGGGGGGGATCACCGCGTGACAGCGAGCCTATCGGTCGGTGGCACCTGCCGGGCCACAGGGCCGGTAAGCGAGCGCTATGCTGCGCGCCCATCGCGCTAAGGGCGATCGGCGTGACCGGCGATCGGCGTGACCGGCGAAGGGGGCGTCGTGAGCGACTCGGGCGACGACAGCGAGCCACCGGGGCGCGGGGAGCCGCCCCTGCCCCCACCGCCCGGCGCCGGCGACGCCAACTGGCACGCCGGCCACGACCCACCCCCCGAGGCGGGGCCCGCGGCGGGACCCGCGTCCCCACCCGTCGAGCGGGGCGGTGGCGGCGCCGGCGGCGGTACCGGCGCCACGCTGGGCCCCATGGGCCCCGGCGACGTGCTCGACGGGACGGTGCGCACGCTGGTGGGGCGCTGGCGGGTGGTGCTGGGCGCCGTGGCCGCCGTGAGCATCCCGGTGCAGCTGCTGTTCGTCGTCGTGGCCCCCGAGGCGGCCACCACCGGCCCCGTGGGGGCCTTCTCAAAGGGCTTTGCCGCCCCGGGGGCCCCGGGGGCCTTCGAGCCCGACACGGGCCCGCCGGTGGCCCTGGCGTCGCTGTGGCGCGCCCAAGCGTTCGCGTTGGTCCAGCTGGCGGTCGTCTCGCCGCTCATCGCCGGGGCGGTGGTCCACATCGTCGGGGGCGACCGCCTGGGCCGTCCCACGGGGGTGGGCACGGCGCTACGGGCCGCGCTGGGCCGGCTGCACGCGCTGGTCGCGGTGCGCTTGCTGCTGATGCTGCTGGGCCTGATCGTGGTCGCGACGGTCGCGGTGGCCTCGGGGGCGCTGGTGGCGGGCCTCGGCGCGGTGGGCGCCGCGGTGGCGGTGGTGCTGGGGCTAGCGGCCCTAGCCGGCGCCGCGGGGGTCTTCGTGTTGTTCGCGACCGTGACCCCGGCGGTCATGCTGGAGCGCCTCGGGCCGCTGGCGGCTATGGGCAGGTCGATGTCGCTGGTTCGGCGCCGCTACTGGCCCACCCTGGGCAAGGTAGCGCTGGTGACGTTGCTGGTGGGCATCGTCAGCCAAATCCTGTCGCTGGTGGCGCTGGCGGCCGAGCTGCTGCCGAGCAGCGCCGCCTACGTCGCCGCCAGCACCCTGGTGGGCGTCGTCACGGCGCCGCTGCTGCCGATCGCGCTGACGCTGGTCTATCTGGACCTACGCGTGCGCACCGAGGGCCTGGACCTCGCGGCCGCGCTCGACCAGCCCGAACCCGGTGGCCCGGCCGGTTGAGGCGGCGGCCCTAGCCGCCATCGCAGCCCGGCCGGCCGCCACCGACCTGCCCATCCCAGCGACCTCGCCCGAGCGGGCCCGCTCACGCGCGCGGGAGGTACTGGCCCAACCCGCTTACGCCGAGGCCGAGCCCGGTCTGCTCGAGCGGGCGTGGCAGGCGGTCGTCGACGCTCTGGGCGAGCTAATCGGTCAGCTCGGCGGCGTGGCCGGCGTCGAGTGGATCGGCGCGGCAGTGCTGGCGCTGGGCGTGGGCGTGGTGACCTGGGTGATCGTGGTGGGCCTGGGGCGCCTGCGCCACTCGACCGCCGCGGACGAGGCGGCGGTGAGTCCGGCGGGCC
>PXPH01000061.1 GCA_003021615.1 Actinobacteria bacterium QS_8_72_14 | reverse complement strand
ACCCGACCGTCGACGGTGGCCGCCACGGCCCGCTGGCCGACGTCTTTGCGGGTGGCCGCCGCCCAGCCCCGCGCTTGGCCGTCATGCTGGCCGGGGGCAAAGCGCGGGCCGGCGGCGAAGCAGCAGTAGCTGGCGCCCACTGCCACGCGGTGGCCGGGCTGCCACGGCGACGGGTCGGCAGCGGCCAGCTGTCGCTGGCGGGCCATCAAGGCGGCGCTGTCGGCCGGCCAGGCCGACTGCGCGGGCGCGTGGCTCACGAGCGCTGGCGGATCTCCTCGCCGATCCGATCCACGAGCTCTTGGATCTGATCGCCGAGATCGTCGATCGTTCGGCGCACGTCGGCGTCCATTGCCCGGTCCAGCTCCCGAGGCAGCTGCTCGACCATTTGACGGACGTCCTCAGCGGCGTCGTCCACGGTCTCGCGGGTGTCCGCCGAGTTGCAGGCCGTCAGCAGGGTCATCGCCGCGCAGACGAGCAAAAGCTTGGTGGGCCGTCGCAGCTTGGACATGGCGCGTGTCCGTCAACCGGGAAGGGCCGCGACAGGATACCGCAGGGTGTGGTTGCCCGGGCGCCCCGTGCACACGGGCGCGGCGTGCGCCGATGGTTGCGGGCGCGGCGCCGCCAAAGCAAAATCCCGCCCCGGTCGTGCCGGCGAGCCGAATCGCCGACAGCGGCCGCTCACGGTCAAGCCGATCTCCTCGGAGGATCCTCGTGCCACCGGGCGCCCGCCCCCGCTCAGCCCCCACCCGCCCTCTAAATGTGACGGCCATCTGGAGGCTACTGGTCGTCTCGGCCGCCGTGCTTGCCCTCGGAGCCTGCGGGGGCCAGGAGCCCGTCGACCCGCAGAGCCCGGAAGACGGCGGGGCCGAGGAGGGCGGCGACGCCGACGGGGAGCTCACCCAGATCGACGTGGCGTTCGTGCCCGCCACCACCGGCGTGCTGCTCAACGTCGCCGAAAAGGAGGGCTTCTTTGAGAAGCACGGTCTCGACGCCGAGCTCACCGACGCCGACAACATCTCCGACGTCATCCCCACGCTGGGCCAGCAATTCGACATCTCGTTGGGCACCAGCACCGATCTGATCCGCGCTGCCGAGGCCGGCCTCGACGTCGTCCAGATCTCGGGCAACACGATCAGCACCAAGGACAACCCGTTCGCCCGGCTCATCGTGAACGGGGAGGCCGACATCGAGGACATCACCGACCTTGAGGGCCGCCGGATGGCCAGCCCCACGCCCAGCGGGGTCATCAACATGGCGGTGCGGTACTGGGCGCAGCAGGAAGGGCTGCAGCGCGGGGCGATCGAGGTCGTCCAGGTCCCGCCGCCCAACCACCCCGACCAGCTCAACGCCGGTCAGGTCGACGCGTCGCAGGCGCTGGAGCCCTTCGCCAGCCAGCTGCTCGGCGCTGGCCACGAGTCGCTGGGCAACCCCTTTGCGGCCATCCGCCTGCCGCTGGCGACGAACTTCTGGGTCGCCCAGGGCCAATGGGCCGAGGAGAACCCCGAGGTGGTCGAGTCCTTCCGCGACGCCCTCGCCGACGCCCAGCAGTTCATGGCCGACAGCGAGGAGAACGAGGACCGCGCCCGCGAGATCCTGGCCGACTTCACCGGCATGCCGCGCCCGATCGCCCAGGACGTGGCGCTTCCCACCTTTGATCTGGAGGTGCGCACCGAGGATCTCGCCACCTGGGTGGAGGTCCTCCAGGAGCTCGACGAGCTCGACACCGACGTCGACACCGACGAGCTGGTCCGCTAGCTCTCGCCGTGCCCGCCCCCGGCGGGCACGGCACACCGCAGCGCCATCCCATGAGCCCACGGACCGCCGAGGAGCCCCAACAGGGCGGCGTGTGCTTTCGGTGCCGCTGCCTCGACGTGGCGCTGGCCACCCAGCGGGGCCCACGCCCCGTCCTGTCCGGGCTCGGCCTGGAGATCGCCAACAGCGAGTTCGTCTCGATCGTCGGCCGCTCCGGCTCCGGGAAGACGACGCTGCTGCGTGTGCTCGGCGGGCTTCTCACGCCCGACTCGTGCTCGACGGTGCATTACCGTGGCGCGCCCGTCGACGGCCCGCCCGACGGCGTGGTCATGGTCTTTCAGGACTACAGCGCGTCGCTGCTGCCGTGGCGCACCGCGGAGAAGAACGTCGCGCTGGGCCTCGAGGGCCGCGGCGTGCCGGCCCGAAAGCGCCGGGAACGCGTGGCCGAGGCACTGGAGATGGTTGGTCTCGCCGACCGCGCCGGCGATCGCCCGTGGCGACTGTCCGGGGGGATGCAGCAGCGGATCCAGATCGCCCGGGCGCTGGCCATGCAGCCGTCGGTGCTGTTGATGGACGAGCCGTTCGGCGCGCTGGACGCGCTGACGCGCGGCGCGCTGGAGGACGAGCTGCTCGGGGGGTATGGCCGCACCGGCGCGACCGTGGTGTTCGTCACCCACGACATCGACGAGGCCGTCTACCTAAGCGACCGCGTGGTGGTCCTGCGCGGTCCGCCGGCGACGGCCGCGGCCGACATGGGCCGGGCGCAGCGCCCTCGCCCGCGTCAACGCGCCGGGGCTGGCCACTGCTGCCGGCCTGGTGGCGGTGTGGGAGCTGGCGGTGCGCACGGGGCTGGCCGACTACCAGTCCCTGCCGGCGCCCACCGCCGTGCTAGCGAGCTTCGAGCCGCTGATCGCCTCGGGGGAGCTGCCCGCCCACCTGGCCCACACCCTCACCGTGACGCTGGCCGGCTGGGTCGCGGCGGCGGTGATCGGCGTGAGCTTCGGCGTGCTGCTGGGCTTGTCGGCCACCGCCTACCGCTACTCGCTTACCAGCTTCGAGGTGGTGCGGGCGGTGCCGCCGGTGGCGCTGGTGCCGGCCGCGGTGCTGATCTTCGGCTTCTCCATGTCGATGGAGCTTGTGCTCGTGGTCTACGCCGGCGCGTGGCCGCTGCTGTTGAACACCCTCGGCGGCGTGTGGGCGGTGCCCGCCGAGCGGTTCGACGTCGCGGCGATGCTGCGGCTGCCCCGGCTCGCCGCGATCCGCAAGATCGTGCTGCCGGCGGCGCTGCCCGAGATCGTTGTGGGGCTGCGGCTGGCGCTGTCGATGTGCCTCGTTCTCGCGGTGGTCGCCGAGATGGTCGGCAACCCCGAGGGGCTGGGCCGCGCGCTCGTTCGCGCCCGGCAGGCGCTGCAGCCCGAGCAGATGTTGGCCTACGTGGTCACCGCCGGCGTGCTCGGCGTGGTGCTCAACGCCGGGTTTCGGACCGCCGCCCGCGCGGTGCTGCCCACGACCGAGACGGGCGAGGGCGCAGGCGCCGGATGAGCGCCGCGACCGCCGAGTCGGTCAGCCGCCCCGTCCGCGGCTCTGGGCTGCGCGGCCTGCTGCCGCTGGTTGCGCTGCTGGGACTGTGGGAGCTGCTCGGCTCGCCGGACGCGCCCTTGCTGCCCGCCCCCTCGGCGTGGGGGTTGGCGGTGTGGGAGCTCGTCGAGCGCGGCCGGCTGGCGCCCGAGCTGCTCGCCACGCTGCGCACGTTCGCCACCGGCGTCGGGTTGGCCACGGTGCTGGGTGCCGCGCTCGGGCTGTCACTGGGCAAGTCCCCGGCCACCGACCGGGCGCTTGGCCCTGCGCTTGAGTTCGCTCGGGCGCTGCCGCCGGCAGCGATGGTGCCGGTGGCCACGCTGCTGCTGGGCTTCGGGGAGACCGCCAAGGTCGTGGTCGTGGTGATCGCGGCGCTCTGGCCGGTGCTGCTCAACACTCGCACCGCGGTCCGCGGGCTGGACCGCACGCTGATCGACACCGCCCACACCCTGCAGCTGGGTCGACTCGATCGGCTGGGCAAGGTCGTGGGACCGGCGTTGTGGCCCTCAATCGTGCTGGGCGTGCGCGTGGCCGCGCCGATCGCGCTGGTCATCACCCTGCTGGTGGAGATCCTGGTGGAGCTGGACGGGCTGGGAGCGCTGATCACCGAGTCGCAGCGCACCTTCCGCTCTGCGCGCGCCTACGGGCTGATCGGCGTCGCCGGTGTGATCAGCCTGGTGGTCCACTATCTGGTCGGCGCGCTCGAAAGGCTCGTCCTTGGCTACCGGCGCAGCGCGTGAGCCGGGCAACACCGCGTCGGGCAACACCGCGTCAGGGGTCGAGCCAGCCCGACGGTGGCCGAGAAGATAGCGGACGCGGTCGGCGCTCGAGCCGGCTGGGCAGGCATGTGGCCGTGACGGCGTGGGCGGCAGTAGACTCCGCGCACGCCGTGCTATCGTCACCGCGGATCACACGGCTGTGATTTCGCGCGCGTGAGTGCAACGGCCCGCGCCTTCCCCGCGCCATGGCCGATCACCGCACGTTCGTCGCCGAGCCAGGAGGGCCAGTCGCCGTGGGTGACTCCTTCGCGCACCTGCACGTGCACACCGAGTACTCGATGCTGGACGGCGCCAGCCGCGTCGACGAGCTGATGAGCACCGCCGCCGAGCAGGGCATGCCGGCCATGGCCATGACCGACCACGGCAACCTGTTCGGTGCCATCGACTTCTACAAGGCCGGCAAACGCCACGGGGTCAACCCCATCATCGGCTGTCTCCGGGCGGGCCAGGAGATCATGACGGCGGCCGGTTCGAGACCGGTCGAACACGTCGCGTGTGGAGAGCACGTCCTGACGCACCGAGGACGCTTTCGCCGCGTGACGGCGCGAACCACCCGGCCCTTTCAAGGCCGAGCCTATGAGATCCAGCTGGCCGGAGCGGGGCAACGCACCATAACGCTGACTGAGGAGCACCCCGTCCTCGTTCGCACGCGCGACGGGCTTCTCGACTGGAAGAAGCCGGGTGACATCGACGCCGGACGTCACGCGCCGGGCCGTCCAGGGGTGACCAACTGGCAGTCTTGGGTGTGCCTGCCGAAACTCGCCGAGGCCGAGCGCTCGCTGCGCTGTTGCGACTATCTCCCACCTGGCTTTTGTGAATGCCCATCGACTGGCGGAACCCACAGGGTTGTGACACGCGAGCTCGAGGGGCATGCGAGCTGGCCGTGGATCCCTTGCGAGATTCCACTGGATGCGACAGTCGCGTATGTGCTCGGCGCCTTCGCTGCGAAGGGCAGTCTGCACAAGACGTCAGCCGGGCGACTCACGGGGGGCATCGGCTTCTCGTTTGCCAGTCACGAGCAGGGCTTGGCGTCTGCTGTCGTGGATTTCTTTGAGAAATACCATGCCGACTCGGATGCCCGGGTTTGCAATTACCGGTCTCTGTGCGAGGTCCATCTGGCAAGCGTCCCGTTCGCCTACCTGTTCGCGGGATTGTGCGGCGTGGGGGCGGCGAACACAAAGGTCCCGGAGGCCGTGTTCAACGCCCCCCGCGAAGTTCGCACAGCGTTCATCCGAGGCCTTTTGGGTGGCGATGGGCGCGGCCCGGATGCTTTTTCGAACGCTGCAGGCCAGCAGATGCTGCGCGTTGCCTCGCCTGACCTTGCATGGGGCTTGCGTACCCTGCTGGCCGACGAGGGGCAGTGGGCGACGGTCACGGCCCAGCGGAGTCTGGGGGCGAGAGGTCAAACACAGACCAGCTATACCGTCGCCTATCAATCCGATCGCGCAGACGCACCGACGCTTCAGGACAGTGAGTTTGTGTACAAGCCGGTGCAGGCGGTGCGCGAGATTTGGTTGGACGAGCAAGTGTTCAACTTGGAAGTCGAGGAAGACAACAGCTATGTCAGTGACTTCGTTGTGCACAATTGTGAGCTCTACGTGGCTCCCGAGAGCCGCTTTCAGAAGGGCGGGCAGGCCCCCACTGGTGAGGCGGCCGGCGGCAAGCGCGAGCCCTATTACCACCTGACGCTGTTGGCCGAGAACAACACCGGCTACCGCAACCTCATCAAGCTGTCCAGCCTGGGCTACCTCGAGGGTTATTGGTACAAACCGCGAGTCGACCACGAGCTGCTGGCCCAGCACAGCGAGGGGCTCATCTGCCTGTCGGGGTGTTTGGGCGCCGAGGTCAACCAGACGCTGCTCAAGCGCGACTTCGAGTCGGCGCGGGCCGCCGCCGCCTGGCACCGCGACGTCTTTGGTCCCGACCACTACTTCGTGGAGCTGCAGGATCACGGCATCGCCGAGCAGCGCCAGACCAACGGCGATCTGATGAAGATCGCCGAGACGCTCGGCGTGGGGCTGGTGGTCACCAATGACAGCCACTACACCCACCGCGCCGATGCCGAGGCCCACGACGCGCTGCTGTGCATCCAGACCGGCGCCAAGAAGGCCGACGAAGGGCGGCTGAAGTTCAAGGGCGATCACTTCTACGTCAAGCCCGCCCACGAGATGCACGCGCAGTTTCCCGACCATCCCGAGACATGGAAGAACACGCTGGCCATCGCCGAGCGCTGCGACGTGGAGATCGACTTCTCCACCTTCCGCCTGCCCAAGTTCGCCTGTCCTGACGGGCTGACCGAGAGCGAGTATCTGCGCCGCCAGGTGTATGCCGGCGCCGCCCAGCGCTACGGCGAGCCCCTGGAGCCCCACGTCGGCGAACGCCTGGAGCACGAGCTGGCCATCATCGAGCAGATGGGCTACAGCGCGTACTTCTTGATCGTGGCCGACCTATGCCAGTACGCCCGTGACAACGGCATCCGCCTGGGCCCGGGGCGTGGCTCGGCGGCCGGCTGCGCGGTGAGCTACTGCACCGGGATCACCGATCTGGACCCGCTTACCCACGACCTCATCTTCGAGCGCTTCCTCAACCCCGAGCGCGTGTCGATGCCCGACATCGACCTGGACTTCGACGAGCGACGGCGCAGCGAGATGATTCGCTACGCCACCGAGAAGTACGGCAGCGACAAGGTCGCCCAGATCGTCACCTTCTCCACCATCAAGGCCAAGCAGGCGATCAAGGACGCCGCGCGGGTGCTGGGCCACTCGTTCGCCTTCGGCGAGAAGCTGACCAAGATGATGCCCGCGGCGGTCATGGGCCGGGAGGCCACCCTGGACCAGGCGCGGGAGCAGTCCAGCGAGCTGCGCGAGGCCTGGGCCAACGACGAGGACGCGCGCCCGGTGCTGGACACGGCCAAGCAGCTGGAGGGGCTGCGACGCCAGCACTCGATCCATGCCGCCGGGGTGGTCATCGCCGGCGAGCCCATCACCGACGTGTGCCCGGTGCTGCAGATCGAGGCCGACGGCGAGGTCGTCACGCAGTACGACGGCGGCATGGTCGAGGACATCGGCCTGCTCAAGATGGACTTCCTCGGGCTGCGCAACCTCACCGTCATCTCCGACGCGCTGGATCACATCGAGCGCACCACGGGTCAGCGCATCGACATCGACCGGGTGGCCCTGGACGATCCCGCCACCTACCACATGCTGGCCCGCGGTGAGACCGACGGGGTGTTCCAGCTGGACTCGGCCGGCATCACCGCCCTGGCCAAACAGCTGCGCCCGGACTGCTTCGCCGACGTTGTGGCCCTGCTGGCGCTGTACCGGCCCGGGCCCATGAGCGCCGACCTGCCCAGCGAGTACTGCCGGCGCAAGCACGGCGACGCCCCGGTGACCTATCCCCACCCGGATCTGGAGGAGATCCTCAAGCCCACCTACGGGATCCTGGTCTATCAGGAGCAGGTGCTCAAGATCGCCCAGTCCCTGGCCGGCTTCACCCTCGGCGAGGCCGACATGCTGCGCCGAGCCATCGGCAAGAAGAAGGCCGATGAGATGGCCAAGCAAAAGCAGAAGTTCTTGTCGGGCATGGGCGCCGCCGGCTACGACGACGCGCTGGGCCAGCAGCTGTGGGAGTGGATCGAGGGCTTCGCCGACTACGCCTTCAACAAGTCGCACTCGGCCGGCTACGGCCTGGTCAGCTACCAGACCGCCTGGCTCAAGGCCAACTACCCCGTGGAGTACATGAGCGCGCTGCTGACCAGCGTCAAGAACAACAAGGATCGCCTGCCGCTGTATCTGCACTCGTGCCGGACCATGGGGCTGACGGTGCTGCAACCCGACGTCAACGAGTCCGACATGGACTTCACGCCGGTGGGCGGCGAGCAGCGCGCCATCCGCTTCGGGCTGTCAGGGGTGCGCAACGTCGGCGAGCAGGTCGTCGAGGCGATCCTGGCCGCGCGCCACGCCAAGGGGGCCTTCACCGACTTCGCCGACTTCTGTCACAAGGTCGAGGCCACGGTGCTGAACAAGCGCACCATCGAGTCGTTGATCAAGGCCGGGGCGTTCACGTCGCTGGGGCATCCGCGGCTGGGCCTGCTGCAGGCCTACGAGCCCATCGTCGAGGCCGCTGCCACCCGCAAGCGCGACGAGGCCATGGGCCAGTTCTCGCTGTTCGCCGAGGCCGACGGCGACGACGCCGCCGGCGTCGGCCAGGATGTGGTCATCCCCGACGTGGAGTACAACCGGCGCGACAAGCTGATCGCCGAGCGCGAGATGCTGGGCTTGTACGTGTCCGACCACCCGCTGTTCGGCCTGGAGCGCGAGCTCGCCAAACACTCCACCGCCAGCATCGGCGCGGTGGCCGCCGGCGAGGCCGACGCACCCGGCCAGCTGCAGTTGGCCGGCATCCTCACGGGCCTGACCAAGAAGTTCACCAAGGCCGGCGAGCCCTACATGACCGGCCAGCTGGAGGACCTGCAGGGCCAGATCGACGTGATCTTCTTTCCGTCGGCGTTTCGCACCTACGGCGAGCTGTTGGAAGAGGACGCGGTGCGCTGCGTGTCGGGGCGACTCGACGACGGAGACCCGCCCAAGCTCATCGCCAGCGATCTCACCGCCCCGGACCTGTCTGACGCCGCCGGCGCGCCGGTGGTGCTGTCGGTGGCCCCCCGGGAGTGCACCCCGGCGATGGTCGAGCACCTCAAGGGCGTGCTCGACGAGCACCCCGGCGCCGTGCCCGTCGAGGTCCACGTGCACAGCACGAACGGCGCCGCCACCCGCCTGGCGTTGCCCGACGAGCGGCGCGTCGGCCGTGACGCCAGCCTGTATGGCAGTCTCAAGGCGCTTCTGGGCGCCGAGGCCGTCACTGGCTGAGCGCACCGGCCCGCCTTGCCCCGAGGCGTCTCAGCCGGCTGCTGCGCGCGGGCCGCAGGCCTGCGGCGGCACGTGGCAGCCGGCGAGGTGGTCGTCGACTAGGCCCATGGCCTGCATGAACGCGTATCCGGCGGTGGGGCCCACGAAGACGAAGCCCGCCTGGCGCAGCGCCGCGGCCAGCGCTCGCGACTCGCTGGTCGCGGCGGGCAGCTCGGCCATGGACGCCGGCCGCTGGTCCCGCGGGGCGGGGGCGTGGGCCCACACGAGGTCGCCCAGCGCCTGCCCCTGCTCCCACAGACTGACCAGGGCACGGGCGTTGGTGACCGCCGCCTCGATCTTGCGTCGGTTGCGCACGATGGCCCGATCGCGACAGCACGCCTCGATGTCGGCCTCGGTGAACGCCGCGACGGCGTGGGGCTGGAAGCCGGCGAAGGCCGCGCGGAACGCCTCGCGCTTGCGCAGGATCGTCAGCCACGACAGCCCGGCCTGGAAACCCTCCAACACGAGCTTCTCGAACAGGGCTCGGTCGTCGGCCACCGGGCGGCCCCACTCGTGGTCGTGGTAGGCCAGGTAGTCGGCGTCGTCGCCCGGCCACGGGCAGCGCACCAGTCCATCAGCGCCCACGACCGGGCCGTCGCCGGTGAAGGCCCCCGGCGCATCGGCGGGCGTCATTCGTCGGCGTCGCCGACGGTGGTATCCGCCGCGCCGCGGGTGCCCGCTCCGTGTGAGCCGGCAGCGGCGGTCGCCGGGGCCGAGCCGACCGAAGCGCGTCGCTGCCACCACACCAGCGCGACCACACCCGCAAGGAACACCCCTAGGGCGACCCATGCGTTGATGGCCATGCCCATCGGCTCCCAGTTGCTGTCGATGCGCACCTGCTCGACGGCGAAGCGCACGACGCCGTAGCCGATGGCGTAGACGAACAGCAGCCCCCCGGCGCGCACCCAGCCGCGGCGCCCGATCCACAGGATCACCAGCACCAACGCGAGGTTGGCAAGCGACTCGTACAAGAACGCTGGATGCACCGTCGTGCCGGGCTCGTAGACGGCCTGGAGGCTGCTCAGCTCCAGCGCCCACGGCAGGTCGGTGGGGGTGCCAAAGAGCTCCTCGTTGAAGTAGTTGCCCCAGCGCCCGACCGCTTGTGCCAGGGGGATCGCCGGGGCGGCCGCGTCGGCGAAGGCGCCCAAGGCCGCATCCAAGCGGCGCAGCACTAGCAGCGCGGCGATCACCCCCAGGGTGAGGCCGCCGAAGAACGCCAGGCCGCCCTCCCAGATCGCGAACACCGACAACGGGTCCTCGACGATGAGGTCGAGATTGGTCGAGGCCCACGCGAGACGCGCGCCCACCAGCCCGGCCAGCACCCCCCACAGGGCCACCTGCTCGACCACATCGGGGTTGCCGCCCCGAGCGGCGTAGCGCCGCCGGGCCATCAGGATGGCCAGCACGACCCCCAGGGCGATGAGCACCCCGTAGTAGCGCACGGTCAGGGGGCCGAGCTCGAAGAGCACCGCCGCGGGTGGGGGAGGGATGGTCAGCATGCTAGTTCAGCTCGGCGCCGTTGGGCCCGGGCGGTCGCAGCGAGCCCACCGACCCGAAGTGGCGGATGAGGCCGGTCTCCCGACGCAGCAGCGTCACGGTGTCGTCGATGCGGGCGGTGGTGGAGTCCTGCTCCAATAGCGACTGTTGCTCCTCGAGACCGACTTGGGCGGCCGCGGCCGCCAGCCACGCGAGATGGTCGGGCGAGTCCGGCAGCTGGCACGCCAGCTCGTCGGGCGCGCCGAGGGCTTGCAGGTAGGGCACCAGCAGCTCACGCAACGCCGCGAGCTTGGCGGGGTCGGCCATCTCGTCGCCGTCGGCCAACGGCGAGATCTCCGCGCGGTGGTAGGGCGCCGGCTCGAGCCAGCGCTGGACGCGGAAGCGCTGCACCCCCCGGGCGACGACGTCGGCGCGCCCGTGGGGCAGCCACGTGACCTGCTCGACCTCGCTGACACAACCGACCTCGAAGGCGCTGGGCGCGGGATCCTCGGCGGCTCCGGCGCGAATGGCCACGATCCCGAAACGGCGGTCGGCCTCCAGGACCTCCGTCAGCATCTGGCGGTAGCGGTCCTCGAAGATGTGCACCGGAAGCGGCCGGCCCGGGAATAGCACCACCCGCAGGGGGAAGATCGGCAGCTCCATTGACCCCAGGCTAGTTGCGGCCACGCCAGCCGCACCGGCGAGCGCGCCAGCGGTGCCCTCTCGCCGGATCCGACGGCGCTAAGCTGCCGGTCATGCTGGCACGCATCGATCTGCGGGGCGACCACGGCGATCCCGCCTCTCGGCTGCCTCGCCCCGACCAGGCCGGCGCGCAGGCGGTGCGCGCGCGGGTGGCCGAGATCCTGGCCGACGTGCGCGCCCGGGGCGACGCGGCGGTGGTCGAGCACGCCACGGCCATCGACGGTGTCGGCGGGCCCTTCGACGTGAGCGACCAGGAGGTCGACCGGGCCGTGGCCGGCCTCGACGGGGACGTCGCCGCCGCCTTGGAGTCCGCTGTGGGCCAGGTCCGGTGGTTCCATCAGCAGGGCCGGCCGGCCGCCTGGTCGGCTCCCCGCGGCGGGGCGACGATGGGCACCCGCTTTGTGCCGCTGCGGCGCGTGGGGTGCTGCGTGCCGGGCGGCCAGGCCCCCCTGGTGTCCACGGCGATCATGACGATCGTGCCGGCGAGGCTGGCCGGCGTCGACGAGGTGGTGGTGGTCACGCCACCGGCGGGCGACGGCTCGGTCAGCCCGGCGATTTTGGCCGCGACGCGCCTGGCCGGCGGCGCCGACCGCATCCTGCGCCTGGGCGGCGCGCAGGCGGTGGGGGCGCTGGCCCACGGCACGGCCACGATCGGCCGGGTCGACAAGATCGTGGGCCCGGGCGGCGCCTATGTCACCGAGGCCAAGCAGCAAGTCGCCGCCGAGGCGGTGACCGGCATCGACATGCCCGCAGGCATCACCGAGGTCGCCATCATCGCCGACGACACCGCCCAACCCCGCCACGTGGCCTGCGACCTCGTGGCCCAGGCCGAGCACGACCCCCAGGCCACCGCCCTGCTGATCACCCCCGACGCGGGACTGGCCGAGCGCGTCGACGCCGCGCTGGCCGACGAAGTGGCCGCCGCGCGCCACAGCGAGCGCATCCGCACCGCGCTGGACGCGCTGGGGGCGGCGGTGTTGGTCGACGACCTCGACCACGCCGTGACCGTGGCGGACGCCTTTGCCGCCGAGCACCTCGAGGTGCAGACCCGCCAGCCCCAGAAGGTGGCCGACCAGGTGCGCTGCGCGGGCGCGATCTTCGTGGGCAGTCACACGCCGGTGAGCCTGGGCGACTACGCCGCCGGGCCCAACCACACGCTGCCCACCGCCGGCGCAGCCCGCTTCGTGGGGGGTTTGCGCACCGCCGACTTCCTGCGCCCGGTGAACTGGGTCAGCTACGAGCCCGGCGAGCTGGCGGCCTTCGCCCACGTCACCGACGCCCTGGGCGCCCTGGAGGATCTGCCCGCCCACAGCCGCGCCGTGCGCGCGCGCACCGACGAGGCGGGACCGGGGTGAGCGCCGACGCCCCCACCTCGACGGATTCCTCCACCCGCGTCGGGCGGCGGGTGCCGGTGCGCGGCGATCTGCAAAACGCGACCGCCTACGGCGCGCCCCAGCCGGACGGGGCCGTGCGGCTCAACACCAACGAGACGCCATGGCCGCCGCCGGCCGAGCTCACCGACGCACTGCAGGCGAAGCTGGGCGAGCTCGACCTGCACCGATACCCTGATCGCCAGGCCTGGCAGCTGCGCACCGCGCTGGGCCAGCGCATGGGGCTGCCCGCCGAGCGCGTGTGGGCCGCCAACGGCTCCAACGAGGTGCTTGCCCAGCTGCTGCAGGCCTATGGAGGGCCGGGACGCACGCTGCTTGCCACCGAGCCCGGTTTCGCCGCGCTGACCCCGATCGCGCGCACCACGCTGACCCGGACGGTCACGGTGTCCCTCGACGACGACCTGCGCCTGACCCCCGGGGCCGCCGCTGAGGCCGTCGAGGCCCACGACCCCGACGTGGTGTGCCTGGCCAACCCCAACAACCCCACCGGTGTCGCCGAACCCCTGGCGGTCGTCCGCGCGCTGCACGACGCCGGCCGGGCGCTGGTCGTGATCGACGAGGCCTACGCGGAGTTCGCGCGGGAGTCGGCCCTGGCGCTGCTCGACGAGCTCGACCGGCTGGTGGTGACCCGCACGCTGTCCAAGGCATTCCGCCTGGCGGGGCTGCGCCTGGGCTACCTGCTGGGCCCGGCGTGGCTGGTCGACGACCTGGCGCTGGTGCGCCTGCCCTACCACCTCAACGCGATCACCCAAGCCGCCGGCGTGCTGGCGTGCGCCCACGCCGAGGCGGTCACCGCCCACATCGAGGCGATCGTCGCCGAGCGCGAGCGCGTGCTGGCCGCCCTGGCCGAGCGCGGCGTGACCACCTGGCCCTCCCAGGCCAACTTCGTGCTGCTGCGCGAGCCGAGCCCGGGGCTATTCCAGGCGCTGTGGGACCGCGGCGTGTTGGTGCGCGACTTCTCCGAGCGGCCGCGGCTGGCCGGCACGCTGCGCGTCACCATCGGCGCCCCCGAGGAGAACGACGCGTTCCTGGAAGCCCTGGACGACGCCGTCGACGCCCCCCGAGCCGGCAGGGAGTAACGCCGTGGCCCGCACCGCCAGCGTGAAGCGATCGACCGGCGAGGTCGACATCAGCGTCGAGGTGGACCTCGACGGCGGCAACGTCGCCGCCGACACCGGGGTGGCGTTCTTCGACCACATGCTCACCCAGCTCGGGCGCCACGCCCGGCTGGGCCTGTCAGTGCGCGCGGCCGGCGACACCCACGTCGACGCCCACCACACCGTCGAGGACACCGGCATCGCCCTGGGCCAAGCGCTGACCGAGGCCCTGGGCGACCGCGCCGGCGTCGAGCGCTTCGCCGACGCGGCCGTGCCCATCGACGAGGCGCTGGCCCGCGTCGCCCTCGACCTCTCCGGGCGCCCCTACGTGGTCCGCGACGTCCAGTGGCCGCTGGCGGTCGTCGGGCATGGCTACGAGTCCCAGCTGACCAGTCACTTCCTCGAGGCGCTGGCGACCCACGCCGGGCTGACCCTGCACGTGACCCTGGAGCGCGCCGACAACGGCCACCACGCCCACGAGGCGGTGTTCAAGGCCGTTGCCGTGGCTTTGCGGCGGGCTGTGGCCGTCACCGGCACCGGGGTGCCCTCCACCAAGGGGGTGCTGGGATGAGCGGCGAGGCGCAGGGCCAGCGAGAGCCCGCAGCCGCCGGCGACGCCGATGAAACCCCGACGGTGGCGGTGCTGGATTACGGCGCCGGGAACCTGCGCTCGGCTCAGCGGGCGTTGCAGCGCGCGGGGGCCCACGCCCGCCTGATCACCGCCGCTGCTGACGCACAGGGTGCCGACGCCTTGGTCGTGCCCGGCGTGGGCCACTTCGGTCAGTGCGTGCGCCAACTGCGCGCCCAGGGCTTCGAGCCGCTGCTGGGGCGGTGGGCGGCGGCCGGCTGGCCGGTGCTGGGCATCTGTGTGGGCATGCAGATTCTGTTCGAGTCCTCCGAGGAGGACCCCGAGCCGGGCCTGGGGTTGCTGCCGGGCGTGGTGCGGCGCCTGCCCGACCGTGTCTCGGTGCCCCACATGGGCTGGAACGTGCTCACCGTGGTCCGCGACGACCCGCTGGTGGCCGGGGTCGACGGCGCCCACGCGTACTTCGTGCACTCCTATGCCCCCGAGGCAGGCGGTGACCACGTGGTGGCCACCAGCTTCCACGGCGTGGCCTTTGGGGCCGTGGTGCGCGCCGGCAGCGTCGCCGCCACCCAGTTCCACCCCGAGAAGTCCGCCGACAAGGGCCGGCGCGTTTTGGCCAATTTCCTGACTGGCGTGGCCCAGCGCCCCGCCGCCTGCGGGCCGGCGCGATGACGCTGACGCTGCAGCCGGCGGTCGACATACGCGGCGGCAAGGCGGTGCGGCTGCGCCAGGGCGACTACGACGACGAGACCGTCTACGACGACGACCCCGTAGCGGTGGCGCGGCGCTTCGCCGAACAGGGCGCCGAATGGCTGCACGTGGTCGATCTCGACGCGGCTCTGGAGGGCACGCCGCGCAACCGCGAGCTGATGGCGTCGATCGTGGCGGCCACGGGGCTGGCGGTGCAGGCCTCCGGGGGCGTGCGCTCCATGGCCGACCTCGACGAGTGCCTCGGCTTCGGCGGGTCGCGGGTGGTCATCGGCACGATGGCTTTGGAGGAACCGGCGTTCGTGGCAGCGGCCGTGGCCTCCTACGGCGAGCGGGTGGCGGTGGGCCTCGACGCCGAGGGTCACAGGCTCAAGGCCCGGGGCTGGACCGCCGACATGGGCGATCTGTTCCAGGCCGTCTACCAGTTCACCCTGATGGGCGTGGCCCGCTTCGTGGTCACCGACATCGACCGCGACGGGATGCTGGCCGGGCCCAACCTCGAGCGGCTGGCCGAGGTGGCCGAGGCCACCCCCGCTCGGGTGACCGCCAGCGGCGGCGTGGCCGACCTCGACGACCTGCGGGCACTGGTCGGTGTCCACGAGCGCGTCGACGCCGCCATCGTCGGCAAGGCGCTGTACGCCGGCAGCTTCACGCTGAGCCAGGCCCTGGCCGCGGTCGCCCAGGCCCGGCAGGCGCCGCGATGAGCGCCAAGCCCGCCACGACGCTGGCCGCCCGGGTGATCCCGTGTTTGGACGTCGACGCCGGGCGCGTGGTCAAGGGCGTGGGGTTTGTGGACCTGCGCGACGCCGGCGACCCCGTCGAGCTGGCTGCCGTCTACGACGCCGAGGGCGCCGACGAGCTGGTGTTCCTCGACATCACGGCCTCATCGGACGAGCGCGACACGATTCTCGACGTGGTGGCGGCCACCGCCGAGCAGGCATTCATCCCGCTGACGGTCGGCGGGGGTGTGCGCTCGGTCGACGACGCCCGGGCGCTGCTGCGCGCCGGAGCCGACAAGACCGCGTTCAACACCGCTGCGGTGGCCCGCCCCGAGGTGTTGTCGCAGGCCGCCGACGCACTGGGCTCGCAGTGCGTGGTCGCCGCCGTCGACGCCCGCCGCCGTGACCAACAGGACCCCGCGGCGGGCTGGGAGGTCTATACCCACGGGGGCCGCACCGCCACGGGCCGTGACGCGGTGGCCTGGATCGCCGAGTGCGCCGCGCGCGGCGCCGGCGAGATCCTGCTGACGTCGATGGATCGCGACGGCTCCAAGGAGGGCTTCGATCTCCACCTGCTGCGGGCGGCCACCGGCGCGGTGTCGGTGCCGGTGATCGCCTCGGGGGGAGCCGGCACGGCGGCCCACATGGCCGCCGGCATCCGCGACGGGGGAGCGGCGGCGGTGCTGGCCGCCTCGATCTTCCACTTCGGCGAGCTGCGCGTCGCCGAGGTCAAGGACGCCATGGCCGAGGCCGGCGTGGCGGTGCGCCGCGGGTGAGGCGTCGCGCCGCCAGCGGGCGCGCCCGCGCCGCGACCGCCTCGAGGCGCCACCGCCCCGAACGCCGGTGTCGTCGTCGCATGACGCCGCCGCGGCATCCTGGTGTGCCATGAACGACGCCACCCACGCCGAGAGCCCCGGTCCCGGCCCGTCCCCAATGGATCTGGCCTACGATGCCCGCGGCCTGATCCCGGCGATCGTGCAGCAGCACGACACCGGCGAGGGGCTCATGATGGCGTGGATGAGCGCCGCGACGCTGGAGG
>PXPH01000060.1:89736-92760 GCA_003021615.1 Actinobacteria bacterium QS_8_72_14 | reverse complement strand
CCAGGCTCGGGCTAGGAGGCCGCCTCGTCCTCGGGCAGGGCCGCCTCGTCTCCGGGAAACGCCGGCGGTCGCTCCAGGGAGGCCCACAGCTCCTGGTCGGCGGCCTGCAGCACCAGGTGCTGCAGCATGTCGGGGGTGACCTCCAGCAGGCGCCATAACTCGAGGGCGTCGCCCAGGTCGGAGTGCCAGCGGGCCAGCACCTCGTCGTCGTCGTGGTCGAGCTCGACGAACAGGCTGCGCGCCGGGGTCAGCCCGCGCGTGGAGATCTTGGCGATGTACTCCTCGCCCGACTCGGTAAAGCCCAGCCGCACCACGAACGCGGTGGAGTCGGCCGCCTTGAGCTGCTCGGCCGCGCTACGCAGGCCTGCCACGAGCTCGGCGTGGCGCTCGTCGCGGGCGACCTGCTGGCGCCGGGCCTCCTCGGCATCCCGCTCGGCGGCCTCGCGCTGGGCGCGGTCCATCTCCTTCTCGGCCTGCTGGCGTTGCTGATCCAGCTCGCGGTTGCGCGACAGCTTGGCGCTTAGCGCTTGTTGGAAGCCGCCCGCGTCGGAGTGGTCGTCGGCTGGGCTGGCTGGGTCGCTCATGGTGGGTCACCTGTCGTTGGCGGCAAACGCAAGTGTGGTCGGTCTCTGGCCAGGCTGCACCCCGGCGGCGGGCAGGCTCAGCGGCGGCGCGGCGGGCCTGGGCGCGCCGCGCTCGCTAAGATCGGACGAAACGATCTCGGTGCTCACAGGAGGCGCCATGACCGGCGTGCTGGAGACCTGCCAGGCCGCCAAGGCCGCCGCGGGCGCGGTCGGGGCGGCCACCACCGACACCAAGAACGCGGCGCTGGCGGCCATGGCCAACCGCCTGGTCGCGCGCTCCGAGGAGATCCTGGCAGCCAACGCCGCCGACGTCGAGGCCGCCCGCAGCGACGGGCTGGCTGAGTCGACCGTCGACCGACTCACCTTGACCGAGGCGCGCCTGAGCGGCATCGCCGAGGGGCTGGGCCAGGTCATCGACCTGATCGACCCCGTCGGGGAGGTCGTGCGCGGCTGGCGCCAGCCCAACGGCTTGCAGATCAACCAGATCCGAGTGCCGTTGGGCGTGATCGCCATGGTCTACGAGGGCCGCCCCAACGTCACCGTCGACGCCGCCGGGCTGGCCCTGAAGTCGGGCAACGCGGTGGTGCTGCGCGGCTCGTCGACGGCGATTCGCTCCAACACCGCCCTGGCCGAGACACTGCGCGAGGCGCTTGCCGAGGTTGGCCTGCCGCGCGACGCGGTGGCCCCGGTGGCCGACACCAGCCGCGACGCCGTCAAGGAGCTCACCGGCGCTCGCGGGCTGATCGATCTGCTGATCCCCCGCGGCGGCGCCGGGCTGATCGAAGCGGTCGTGGCCGACAGCCAGGTGCCGGTCATCGAGACGGGGGTGGGCAACTGCCACGTGTACGTCGACGCGGCCGCCGACCTGGACATGGCCACGGCAATCACCGTCAACGCCAAGGCCCAGCGCCCCAGCGTGTGCTGCGCCGCCGAGACGCTGCTGGTCCACCGCGACGTGGCCGAGGCGTTCGTGCCCGCCGTCGCCGCGGCGCTGGGCGAGGCTGGCGTGGAACTGCGGGGCGACCCGGCCACTTGCGCGCTGACGGCCGCGACGCCGGCGGCCGGCGCCGACTGGGACACCGAGTACGGCGAGCCGATCCTGGCGGTGGCCGTCGTCGACGACCTCGACGCCGCCCTGGCCCACATCGCCGCTCACGGCACGCGCCACACCGAGGCGATCGTCACCCACGACCGCCGCGCGTCGCGGCGCTTTGCCGCCGAGGTCGACGCCGCCGCGGTCATGGTCAACGCGTCGACCTACTTCACCGACGGCGGCCAGTTCGGCTTCGGCGCCGAGATCGGCATCTCCACCCAGAAGCTGCACGCGCGCGGGCCCATGGCCCTGCCGGAGCTGACCTCCACCAAGTACGTCGTCGACGGCGACGGCCACACCCGCGCGTGAGCGCCGCCGCGCCGGCGCCACGCCGGGTGCGTCGACGCACGCTTGCGCCTTTCGACTGCGAAAGCCCCACGCCTATGAGCTCGCCTGCCCCCGTTGGCTACGCCGACGCGATCGACGCGCGCGACCGCCTGAGCCAGGCCGGCTATCTCACCGACCGGGCCGTGGCCACCGTGGCGTTCTTGGCCACCCGGCTGGGCAAGCCGGTGCTGGCCGAGGGCCCGGCCGGGGTGGGCAAGACCGAGCTGGCCAAGGCCATGGCGACCAGCCTCGGCGCCGGCCTGGTGCGGCTGCAGTGCTACGAGGGCCTCGACGAGGCCAAGGCCTTGTACGAGTGGAACTACCGCAAGCAGCTGCTGCGCATCCAGGCCGAGGCCGACGCGGACTGGTCGGCCACCGAGGCCACCATCTTCTCCGACGACTACCTGTTGGACCGCCCGCTGCTGACCGCGCTGCGCCGCGACGAGCCGACGCTGCTGCTGGTCGACGAGGTCGACAAGGTCGACTTCGAGTTCGAGGCCCTGCTGTTGGAGATTTTGTCCGACTTCCAAGTGACGATCCCCGAGATGGGCACGGTGGCGGCCGTGCGCCGGCCGGTGGTGGTGCTGACCTCCAACGCCACCCGTGAGCTGTCCGAGGCCTTGAAGCGTCGCTGTTTGTATCTGCACCTGGGCTTTCCCGAGCCCCAGCGGGAGGCGGCCATCGTGGCGCGGCGCGTGCCCGAGGCCTCCGAGCGCCTTGCCGAGCAGCTGGTCAAGGTCGTGGCCAGCCTGCGCGAGCTGGAGTTGGCCAAGCCGCCGTCGGTCGCCGAGACGGTTGACTGGGCGCGGGCGCTGGTGGCCATCGGCGTCGATACCGTCGACGACCCCGAGGCGAGCGCGGCGCTGCCGGCGCTGCTCAAGCACGCCGGCGACGTCACCAAGGCCTACGAGCACCTGGGCCTGTCCTCGGGTCCCGCCGGGGTGGCCGGCGAGCCCGGCCGGAACTGACATGGCCTCGGCCCCCCCGTTTGGGGGCGAGCCCGGCGGCCCGCCGGCGGCC
>PXPH01000060.1:60728-89500 GCA_003021615.1 Actinobacteria bacterium QS_8_72_14 | reverse complement strand
TCGCCGCGGCGGTGGCCGCCGGCGACGCCGACGCGATGCGGCGCCTGGCCGACGAGGCCGTGGCCACCTTCGGCACGGTGGCCCGCCGTGACGGCACGACCGGCTACCGCAGCAACCGCGTCACTCGCGAGATCAAGCCGGGCGGGCTGTTGCGCCGCATGCGCGAGGCTGAAGGGTTGCCCGCTTTCGGCGAGGACGGCCACGACCTCGACACGCGCCTGCGAGACAGCGAGCTCGCCCGCAGCATCCGTTGGTGGCAGCAGGCCGTCGACGGGGCGGTGCGCCGGCGCCTGGCCGACGCCGACGGGCTCGAGCCCGCCGCGGCCAGTCTGGGCGAGCCGCTGCCGGAGGACCGCGAGCTGCTGCGCGTGTCCGTCGACGAGGAACGCCAGGTGCGGGCCGCGGTGCGCCCGCTGGCGCGACGGCTGGCCGCGCGCCTGGCCACCCGGCAGCGTCGCGCCCGCCGCGGGCGCCTCGACGCCCGCGCGACGATGCGCCGGTCGCTCGACACCGGCGGGGTGCCCATCGACCCGGTGATGGCTCGACGGCGCCCGCACCGTCCCGAGCTTGTGCTGGTGTGCGACGTGTCGGGCTCGGTGGCGGCCTTTGCCCGCTTCACCCTGCTGCTGTGCCACGCCGTGCAGGGCCAGATCGGGCGGGTGCGCAGCTTCGCGTTCGTCGACGCGCTCGATGAGGTCACCACGCTGTTCGCCGCCGACGACGCTGGCGACGCCATCGAGCGGCTGTCGACCGAGGCCCGCGTGGTGCGCTTCGACGGCCGCAGCGACTATCGGGCGGCGTTCGCCGGGCTAAAGCGCGACTACCCCGACGCGGTCACGCCGCGCTCCACGGTGATCGTGCTGGGCGACGCCCGCAACAACGACCGCGCCTCCGGCGCCGACGACCTGGCGCTGCTGGCCGGGCGCGCCCAGCGGCTGTACTGGCTCAACCCCGAGCCCCGCCCCGAGTGGGGCACCGGCGACTCGCTGGTGGGGACCTACGCGCGCCACACCGACCGCATGGTGGAGTGCCGCACCCTGCGCCAGCTGGCGGCGTTCGTGGAGACGGTGGCGTGAGCGGCGCACGCGGGTCCGGCGCCGACCGCAGCGAACCCGACGGGGTGCGCCGCCTGGGGATCATGGGCGGCACGTTCGATCCGATTCACCTGGGCCATCTCGTCACCGCCGAGCAGGTCCGCGCCGACCTCGACCTCGACGAGATCGTGTTCGTGCCCGCCGGCAACCCGTGGCAGAAGACCCGGGAGGTCACCAGCGCCGAGGACCGCTATCTCATGGTCGTGCTGGCCACCGCCCCCAACCGGTGCTTCTCGGTGTCGCGCATGGAGATCGACGCGACCGGACCCACCTACACCGTGGACACGCTGCGCCAGCTGCGCGCAGCCCTGCCCGACGTGGCGCTGTTCTTCATCACCGGCGCCGACGCGATCCTGTCGATTTTGACGTGGCGCGACGCCGAGGAGTGCCTGGCGCTGGCGACGTTCGTGGCCGCCACCCGACCCGGCCACGACCTGTCGGCGCTGCAAAGCACGGGACTAGTCGAGCGTGTCCAGCGCGTCGACGTGCCGGCGCTGGCGATCTCCTCCACCGACGTGCGCCAGCGCTTCGCCGCCGGGCGGCCGGTGACCTATCTCATCCCCCAGCCGGTGGAGGAGTACGTGGGCAAGCACGGCCTGTACGGCACCCCGGCCTCGGACCTGGGGGTGGACTCCCGGTTGCACGGCGGGCACGAGCGCGCCTGAGGCGCCTTGGCCGCGACGTTCGCCCAGTGAGTGCGACGCCAGCTCGGCGTCGGTACGATCCAGGTCAGCCGGCAGGGGCAGTCGGTTGTGGATGTGACCATCGCCGTCGGCGCCGACTTCGAGCCTTAGCCGGAAAACGTCTGGCCGCACCGGCCGCTGCCCAAACAGGAGGTCCAGCTGGGTTCCGTCGACACCTCGGCCTCGCGGGAGCTCGCCCGCCGCACCGCCGGTGCGGCGGCCGAGAAGAAGGCCAGCGAGATACGCCTGTTGGAGGTCGGCGAGCTGCTGGCCATTGCCGACTTCTTCGTCCTCTGCTCGGCGGCGAATCCCCGCCAGATGGACGTGATCGCCGAGGAAGTCGAACAGGCGGCCAGCGCGGCCGGCTATCCGGCGACGCGTCGCGAGGGCGAGCTCGACAGCGGCTGGGTGGTGCGGGACTTCGGCGAGGTCGTCGTGCACGTGTTCACCGAGGACCAACGCCGCGTTTACGACCTCGAGCGCCTGTGGCGCGAGGCGCCCGCCGAGGACTACGGGCCCGCCGAAACCGGGCCGACCTCGCGCCCGGCGTGACCGGGCGAACGCCCCGGCGCCTGGTGTTGGCTCGCCACGCCGAGAGCGCCGGCAACGTGGCCGGCCTGTGGCAGGGCCAGTCGGGGCTGGGCCTGACGTGTCGCGGGCTGGCCCAGGCGGCCGCTTTGGCCCAGCGCCTGGCCGACGAGGCCTCGCTGGCCGCGGTGGTGTGCAGCGATCAGCGCCGCGCGCTCGAGACGGTCGCGCCGCTGCGCCGCCAAGCCAGCGTGCCCTGCGACGGCGATGCGCGCTGGCGCGAGCTCGACGTGGGGACCTGGGCGGGGCGTCCGGTGGCCGAGGTCCGCCAGCGCGAGCCCGAGCGCTTCGCGGCGTTCTGGCAGGGGCGTGCGCCGGCGGGCGGCGACGGCGAGACCGTGGGCCAGCTGCGGGCGCGGGTCCGCGAGGCGCTCGTCGAGCTCCAGCACGGGCTGGCCGAGGGCGCCACGGCGGTCGTGGTGACCCACGGCTGGGCGCTGCGAGCGGCGGTGGGCGAGCTGGCCGGGCTGGCAGACGGGCAAGAGTGCGGCCTCGGCGGGGTGGGAAACGCCGCGCTGTGCGTGCTGGAGCTTGCCGCCGCTGAGCCCGGCGCGCCGTGGCAGGTGACCGCTTACGACGACCGCAGCCACCTGCCCGCACAGCTGCGGGCCCGGCCGGACCGCCGGGCGGCCTGACCGCCGGGTACGGTCAGGCCTGCTGCTGCTCGGCGGCCCATAGCAGGCGGTCGCGGGCAGCGGGCAGGTCGTCGAGGGCGGCGGCTAGCGCGCCCAGGTCCGACGACAGCACCTCGGTGGGCACGCCGCGATGGGCCAGCGCGTAGGCGAGCGAGGCCAGCATGTCGGTCAGCACCGTGAGGTCGTCGACCAGCACCGCCGCCTCGAGGAAGTCGAGGATGTTGGAGAGGTCGGCGCGAATGTGGCCCACTGGGCGCTTGTCGTAAGTGGCTGGCTCTGCCTGGCTCGCACTGCATTGCTCGAGGTCTGGCTCGCCCAGCCGGCGGGCCGAGTCGGCGAGGGCGGCCTCGACGGCGACGTGGTGGCGCTGGCACAGCTGCTCGTAGGCGGCCGCCCCGGGCGGGGTGTGATCCGACGGGTATAGCGCCGGCGGGCCGTCGCGGCGCCAGGTCTCCAATTGGTGGTCGGCGCTGGCAACGTCGGGGCCCCACGCGTCGGCCCCGGTCGCCGGCGCCCGCTGGCCCTGGGAGCCGAAAGCGGAGCCGCCGGCCAGCACCGGCACCCCGCAGCCGTGCACCGCCGCCGTGGTGCGCGCTACCCCCGGCAAAAGCGAGGCCATCGTGGCGCTGACAAGCACCGCCAGCGGATCGACCAGGCTGACATCGGACGACAGGTCCGCCAGGGGAGGGGAGGCGCCGACGAAGCGCACCGGCCAGCCACGGCTCTGCAGCAAAACCGCTCCCATGCGCGCCGGCAGGCTGTGCCACTCGCCCTCGCCGCACACCATCAGCAGGGGCGAGACCGGCGAGGGCTCCGGCAGGGTCCTGGCCAGCGCGGCCAGCGCCGCGTCGGTGACGCTGGTGGCGGCGTGCTCCTGGGCGACGTTGAGCTCGGCACGCTCCCACTTTGCGCCCACCTCGGCCTGGGCGGGGGCCAGGACCTCGCTGAGCACCGAGCCGACCGGATAGCCGGCGTCGACCAGGTCCATGCACATACGCGTCGCCCCGTCCAGGTCGCCTGCGGCGACCCGCTCCACATACGTCCAAAAGACCCCTTGGGGGCTGGTGTCGATCACCGCGACGAGCAGTCACACGGCGGCGTGGGGCTCATGGGCACCTTCCTGGCCGACCACTTGCACACGGTCACGCCCTAGGCTCTTCGCCTGATACAGGGCGTTGTCGGCACGGTGTAGCACATCGGGCAGGGGCTCGCTCGCCCCGATCTCGGCGACGCCGGTCGAGAAGGTGACCGGCCACGGCCGGCACTGGGCCCAGGCGTTCCGCAGGCGCTCGACCGCTTGGGCGGCCTCCGCCCCGGTCGTGCCGGGAAAGGCCACGACGAACTCCTCGCCGCCGAAGCGGGCGCACTGCTCGTTGAGCCGCAGCTCGTCGCGCAGCATCCGGCCCAGAGCACGGCCACGCCGCTGCCCGGCCGTAGGCGTTCGAGGGTCCGAGCGAGGCCTCGCCGGTTGGATAGCCCGGTCAGCGGGTCGGTGGTGGCGTCCTCGGCCAGGCGGTCCTCGGCGCGCAGGTGCTCCACGATCAGCCGCACGTCCTCGATCAGCGAGGGCAGGTGGCGCTCGAGCTGTGCGCGGGCCACCGACGCGGGCGGCGCGGCCGGCAGCAGGGGCTCGTCGAGGCCGAACGCCAAATCCAGCGGCAGAGCGATCGGGACGTCGTTGTCTGCTCGCCGGGCCGGCACCACCTGGCCGCCGAGCTGGCGCACCGTGTCCAGCAGCCGCGCCACCGCTTCGCGTTCGTTGGTGGCCCGCAGCAGGGATCGCAGCGCCGAGTTCACGGTCCACAGCGCCGTGGTCTCTTCGGTCTGGCTCTGGTTGGGGCGGGCCTCGTTGGCGTCACCGCCCGGCTCGTCGTAGGTCGTCATCAGCACGGCCACCGGCGTGTCCGAATTCTGGCGGCGCAGCCGCTCGGCGAGAAGATGGTCACACTAGCCCTGTCGGCCCCGCTCGACGTCGCTGAAGCGGTCCCGACTCCATCACCTGGCGAAGTTGGGCGCGGCCTGCTGCGACGCTACGCTGGCCGGGCTCGCGGGGCCGTAGCTCAGTTGGAAGAGCGCCTGGATGGCATCCAGGAGGCCAGGGGTTCGAGTCCCCTCGGCTCCACCGGCGGTTTTCAGCGTGGTGGGCGCGATCAGGGCGGAGGCGTCGAGCGGCGAAGGGCGCCGCGCGCCACTCGGGCGACGGTGGCCGGTCGCAACAGGCGAGCCGGCGCCTCGAGCAGGCTGGTGACCTGGGCGAACTGGCGGGTGAGCTCCGGGTCGTGGGCGGCCGCGGCGTGGAGCCGCGCGATGTAGCGGTTGAGCGCTCGTGTCGCCAAGCTGCGATGTCCCTGGACGCACTCCAGGGCGAGATCCGCGGCCAGGGCCAGCCCCCAGGGTTGGTCCACGATCGCCGAGACGGCCGCGAACCACCGCTGTGCCGGTGGTGTGCCACCGTCGGCCAGCAGGCGGCCCAGGGTGACGGCCTCCCGGGCGGCGACTGTCATGCCCTGGCCGTAGATCGGGTTGAAGCTGCACACGGCGTCGCCGGCGGCCAACAGCCCGGCGGGGAAATCATCCAGGTGCTCGTAGCCGTGGCGGACGCTGGCGGGGAAACGAAACGCCGAGGGCGCCTCCAGGGCCTCGCCGCGGACCAGCGACCGGTGGATGTCGTCGCTGGCCAGAGTGGCCGCGAACTCCTCGAACCCGTGGGGCTCCAGGGGTGGCTGCTCGCCGTACGCAGCGAGGGTCACCAGCCAGGAGCCGTCCTCGACTCTCATCATCGCGGCCCCACGCGCCTTGTCGGGCATCGGGCCGACCATGGCCATCAGGTCGTCGTCGACCTCGCAGGGCACGTGGTAGCGACACGTGGCATAACACAGGTCGAGCGGCAACTCGTCGACAGGTGGCCCGACGTAGCTCGCCGGCGTCGCCGGGTGAGCCGATCCGCACACCGGTGACGCGCCGGCGATCGCCGCTTGCGGCCAGCCCGCGAACCTCGCGCCTGTCGATGACCGTCACTGCGGGATCGCGGCGCACCCGGTCGTAAACGTGTGCCTCGATCAACGGGCGACTGGCCATCACGCCGTGGCGGCCGGTCCGGGCCCGCGCCAGCCGGTGGCCGTTCAGGCACACCCGGAGGCGGTCGATGTCGCCGGTGGGGGCGCCGGCGGCGGTCAGCTCGTCGGTCAAACCCGGATAGAGCGCCTCCAGCGCCTGCGTGCCCGCCGCCAGCAACACGTGCACGTGACGCCCCTGTGGCACGCCGCTTCGGTGTTCGGCTTGCCACGGCAGCTGATCGCGGTCAAGCACCGTGACTCGCTGAAACGCCGTGGACAGCGCGGTGGCGATGGTCAGGCCGGCCATGCCCGCCCCGATCACCACGGCGTGTCCGGCCGGCGCAGTGGTCGGTGACATCAACAGCTTTCGGCAGGAGTGGCCGGTGGCCGTGCAGGGCCGCGTCTCGACCACGAGGTTACCCAGGGACGGGTTCGCGCCGGCTTCGGCGCGGCGGTGGTGCGCGTGTCGCCACGCACTCACGCCGACCTTCGCCCCAGCGCGGGCCGTGCGGTGATGAACTTACACTGCCGGGCGGCGTGGCGTGCGGGCCGCACCAAGCGAGATGGCAGAGGAGAGCGAGGGTGCCCACCGGCTACGACCCCCACGAGATCGAGCCCCGCTGGCGGCGGTGGTGGGCCGAGCAGGCGCTGTTCGACGCCGACGACGCCTCGCCCAAGCCGCGCTTCTACGCGCTGCACATGTTCCCCTACCCCTCGGGGGATCTGCACATGGGCCACGTCGAGGCGTTCGGCCTCGGCGATGCCGTGGCGCGCTATCAGCGCCTGCGCGGCTACGAGGTCATGAACCCAATCGGGTGGGACTCCTTTGGGCTGCCGGCCGAGAACGCCGCCATCGAGCGCGGCGTCGACCCTCGCGAGTGGACCTACGCCAACATCGCCACTCACGAGGACACCATGGGCCGGCTGGGCTTCTCCTGGGACTGGTCGCGCCGGCTGCACACCTCCGATCCGGAGTACTACCGCTGGACTCAGTGGCTGTTCATCCAGCTCTACGAGGCCGGTTGGGCGTATCGCGCCGAGGCCGACGTCAACTGGTGCCCCTCGTGCCAGACGGTGCTGGCCAACGAGCAGGTCGTCGACGGCCGCTGCGAGCGTTGTGACGCCGAGGTCACCAAGCGCGCGCTCAACCAGTGGTTCTTTGCCATCACCGAGTTCGCCGACCGGCTGCTGGACGACATGAGCCAGCTGGAGGGCCAGTGGCCCCAGCGGGTGCTGTCGCTGCAGCGCAACTGGATCGGCCGAACCGAGGGCGCCGACGTCGTGTTCCGCGTGTGCCCGCCCGACGTGCCCGTCGACCAGGGCGAGGACGTGGTGGTCTACACCACCCGCCCCGACACCCTGTACGGGGCGACGTTCTTCGTGGTGGCCCCCGAGCATCCCCAGGCCCGGGCGTGGGCCTCGGCGGGGGGCGCGCTGTCGGCCTTCGACGACTTCCGCGAGCGCGTGCGGCGCAAAAGCGACGTCCAGCGGCAGGCGGCCGGCGCGCAGAAGGAGGGCCTGGCGCTGGGCGTCGAGGCCGCTGGGCGTCGAGGCGGTCAACCCCGTCAACGGCGAGCGCCTGCCCGTCTATGCCGCTGACTACGTGCTCATGGATGCCGGCACCGGGGCGATCATGGCCGTGCCCGCCCACGACCAGCGGGACCTGGAGTTCGCCCGTGCCCACCACCTGCCCGTGCGGGTGGTGGTCCAGCCCGAGGGCGGACAGCCCTGCGATCCCGACACCATGACCGAAGCGGTTGCCGGGCAGGGCACCACCATCAACTCCGGCGCCTACGACGGGCTGGCCTGGCCCGAGACCAAGGCCCGTATCACCCAGGACCTGGCCGCCCGGGGGTGGGGCGGCCCGGCGGTGAACTACCGGCTGCGCGACTGGCTGATCAGTCGCCAGCGCTACTGGGGGGCGCCCATCCCGATGGTGCACTGCGAGCAGTGCGGCGTGGTGCCGGTGCCCGACAGCGAGCTGCCGGTGGTGCTGCCCGACGCCGAGGAGGTCGACCTGCAGCCCAAGGGCGAGTCGCCGCTGGCCAGCCACCCCACCTGGTCCAAGACCGCCTGCCCCCACTGCAGCGGCGAGGCGCGCCGCGACACCGACACGATGGACACGTTCGTCGACTCGTCGTGGTACTTCCTGCGCTACTGCTCGCCGGGGCGGGCCGACGTGCCCTTCGACGCCGCTGACGTGGCCCGGTGGGTGCCGGTGGACCAGTACACCGGCGGCATCGAGCACGCCATTTTGCACCTGCTCTACGCCCGGTTTGTGACCAAGGCGTTGTGCGACCTGGGCCACGTGGACTTCGTGGAGCCCTTCAAGCGGCTCAAAAGCCAGGGCATGGTCATCATGCACGGCGCCAAGATGTCCAAGTCCAAGGGCAACCTCGTCGAGCCCAAAGACGTCATGGGCGAGTACGGCGCCGATACGCTGCGCACCGCGGTGCTGTTCGCCGGGCCCATCGAGGACGACGTCGACTGGGCCGACGTCTCCGAGGCCGGGGTGTTTCGCTGGCTGGGGCGGCTGTGCCGGCTGGTCGACGACCACATGAGCGCCGGAGGCGAGCAGGCCGAGGCCGCCGGCGACGTCGGCGAGGTCGAGCGCGCCACCCACCAGGCGATCGCGGCCATCACCGCCGACTTCGATCAGTTCAAGTACAACACCGCGATCGCCAAGCTCATGGAGCTGTCCAACGCCGTTGGCGCCGCCCAGCGCGCCGGCGCCCGCGGGCCGGCGGTGGCCCACGCCCTGGAGAGCCTGGCGGTGATGCTGTCGCCGATCGCGCCGTTTGTGGCCGAGGAGCTGTGGCAGCGCCTGGGCCGGCAGCCGTCGGTGGCCTTCGCGCAGTGGCCGGTGCCCGATCCCGCCAAGCTGGTCACCGATACCGTCACCGTGCCGGTGCAGGTCGACGGCAAGGTGCGCGGCGAGGTCGAGGTGGCCGCCGAGGCCGGCGAGGACGACGTCGTGGCCGCCGCCCGCGAGGTCGACAACGTGTCCCGCCATCTCGAGGGCCGCGAAATGGCCAAGACCATTTGGGTGCCCGGCAAGCTGGTCAACCTGGTGACGCGCGCGTCGTCATAGGCGGCGAGGTCCTCGCCACGCTGTGGCGGGGCAGCCCGGTGGGGGCCGCGGGTCGCCGGGCGGCCTTGGGGGCCGCGGGTCACCGGGCGGCCTTGGCCGTCCACAGCGGCGATCGACCGTGCTCGGCTCGGGTGGGCACCGCGGCGTAGCGTCGCCGGCATGGATCAGTGGCGAGCCCGCGCGGCGTCGCTGAGAGCGGCGCTGCGCTGCACCCGGGCCGAGGCGGTGGCGCTGGCGGTGCTGCTGACCGGCACCGTGGCCGGGCTGGGTTTGGTGTGGTGGCTGGCACGGCCCGCCGCGAGCCCGCAAGGCTTCGGCGACGTCGTGGCCCAGCAGCCCGCGGCCGGCGGCGCCGGCAACGCCGACGGGCCCCACGGGGCGGCCTCAGCCGGCAGCGCCGAGGCCACGGCGGGTGGGGCCGTGGGTGGCGCGCATGGGCCCAGCACGGGTGATGGCACGACGGCTGCGACCCCTGGCTCGGTGGCCGCCGGCGCGTCGGTGGTCGTCCATGTCACCGGCGAGGTGGCCGAGCCCGGCGTGGTGGAGGTTGCCGCCGGCTCGCGGGTAAGCGACGCCATCGAGGCCGCCGGCGGCGCCGCGTCCAACGCCGACCTCAGCCGGGTCAACCTCGCCCGCGAGGTCACCGACGGCGAGCAGATCGTCGTCGCCCACGTCGACGACCCCGATCAAAGTGAGGGTGGTCGCGCCACCGGCCCCGACGGGCGCGTCGACGTCAACCGCGCCGACGCCGAGACGCTGCAGCGGGTACCCGGCATCGGCCCGGTCACGGCCCAGCGCCTGATCGCCTACCGCGAGGACCACGGGCCGATCACCGCCGAGCAGCAGTTGCTGGACGTGCCCGGCGTCGGCCCCAAGACCCTCGATCAGCTCGTGGACCACCTTCGGTGGTAGGCCGCACCCGCGCTGGGCGGGGCCGGTGGTCACGTAGCCGGCGGCGATGACCACCAGCGCGGCGTGGGTGATCGCCGCCGCCGCCTGGGTGGGGGCATTGTTGGGCCTGCCCGGCCAGCAGGCGGCGTGGTCGCCGGCGAGCTGGCCGCCCGGGGCCGCCATGGCGTTGGGCGCGGTAGGGGTGGTGCTCGCCTTGGCCGCGGTCGCGCTCGGTGATCGCAGCGACTGCGCCGATCTCGCGGGCCGCCCGGCCCGCCCCGCCCGGCTGGTGCTGCTGGCGCTTGCCAGCGCCATCGCCGTGGCCGCTGCGGCCGGCGGCCGCGCCGCCATCGCTGACACCGGCGTGCTGGCGCGCATGGCCAGCGAGCCGATGGGCACCGTCACGGTGACCGCCACGGCGGTCACCGAGCTGGACGGCCCCGGCGGCGGGTGGCAGATCCTGCGCGTCGAGCGGGTGGCCGGCCGGCGCGTGCGCGAACGGGCCTGGTGGCGCCTGGACGCCCGCCAGGCCGAGAACGCCCCGGTGGTGGGCCAGCGGGTGCGCGCCGAGGTGCGCGTGGCCGCCCTGGACCACCACCGGCTGGGCGCTCACGCCGCGCGCCTGCACGCCGTCGCGCGCCTGCGCCCGGTCCAGGCGCCACGGATCGTGGGCCAGCCCGGCTGGCTGCTGGGCTCGACCCAGCACGTGCGCCAGCGCTTTGCCACCGCGGCGCGCCGACACCTCGACGATGCGCGCGCCGGGGTGCTGACCGCGCTGGTCACCGGCGACCGCCGCGGCGAGCCCGACGAGCTGCATCAGACGTTCGTCGACGCCGGCCTGGCCCACCTGGTGGTAGTCAGCGGCAAGCACGTCGCGCTGGTGCTGGGCGGGGTGCTGGCCCTGGCGGGGCTGGCCGGGCTGGGCCCACGCAGCCGCCGTGGCGTGGCGCTGGGCGCCCTGGCGTGGTTCGTGCTGCTCACGCGGTGGCAGCCATCGGTGCTGCGCGCCGCCGCGATGGGCGCGCTGGTGCTGGCCGCGGGCATGGCCGGTCGCGGGGTCGACGCCCGCCACGCGCTGGCGGTGGCCGTCACCGTTTTGCTGCTGGCCGATCCGTTTTTGGCCGGCCAGCTGGGCTTTGGGTTGTCGGTCGGGGCGACCGCCGGCGTGCTGGTGCTGGCGCCCTGGTTGGGCGAGCGCCTGCCCGGTCCCCGCTGGCTGGCGCTGCCGGCCGGGATCACCCTCGGTGCGCAGCTCGGCGCGGCACCGTTGCTGCTGACTTTGGACGGCATCTCGGCCGGGTCGCTGCCGGCCAACCTCGTAGCCGTGCCGGCGGCGGCCGCCGCCCAGGCCATCGGCATCGTCGCCGCCGTGATCGCTCAGGGCTCAATCGCCGCGGCCGGGGTCGTGGCCGCGCTCGCCGGCCCGCCGCTGTCGCTGATCGTGGTCACCGCCGAGACGTTCGCGGCCGGGCCGCGGGTGACCGCCGACGCGCTGGCTTCGCCGGTGCTGCTGCTCACCCTGGCGCTGGTGGCTGCCGCGACGCTGGCGCGGCGCCGGTGGCCGCGGACGCCCCACCCGGTGGGCGTGGCCGTGGCCGCCCTCGCGGGCGTGCTGGCCCCGCTGCCGAGCCTGCCGCCGGCCGACGTCGAGCACTTGACGGTGACGATTCTCGACGTGGGCCAGGGACTGGCGGTGCTGCTCGAGGTCCCCGATGGGCAGGGCACCGCCCGCATGCTCTACGACGCCGGCCCCGACGGCGCGGCGACCCTGGACCACCTGGCCGACCGGCGCATCCAGCACCTGGACGTGCTGGCGCTGAGCCATGCCCACGATGACCACTCGGGCGGGATGCCGGCGGTGCTCGACGAGCTGGACGTGGACCGGCTGGTGGTCGGGCCCCACGAGCCCCGCGACCAGCGGGCCGAGTCGGTGCACCGGACCTATCGCGCCGCGGCCGCCGCCGACGTCGCCATCGACCGCGTCCGCGCCGGCCGGCGCTTCACTCTCGGCGAGGCCCGCGTGAGGGTGCTGAGCCCGCCCGGTGACGGATCGCTGGGCCGCGAGCCCAACAGCCGCTCGGTGGTGCTGCGCGTGGCCTCACCCGACGGGCGGGTGCTGCTTGCCGGAGACGCCGAGCACGCCGCGCAACGTCGCCTGCTGCGCCGCGCACCGGGCCGGCTGCCGGCGGCGGTGCTGCAAGTCGCCCACCACGGCGGCGCCACCAACGCGGCGCGGTTCCACGGCGCCGTCGACCCGGCCGTCGGCGTGATCAGCGTGGGCGCCGGCAACCCGTTCGGCCACCCCGACCCCCGGGTGATCCAGCGACTGGGCGACGCCGACACCCGGGTGTATCGCACCGACCGCCACGGCACCGTCACGCTCACGCTGGTCGACGGCCGAGTGCGCGCCCAGCCCCAGCGGCGGCCTCGCCGCGGTCGACGCGGCCGCCGCGTTCGACGGGGCGGGCCCGCTCACGCGTCGCTGGTGGCGATGTCGATCACGATGCGCAGCGGGTCTCTGAGCACCTGGACACGGAAGGGGCGCTGGCTGTCGAGCCCCACCGCCCACTGCATGTGGGCTTCGAAGTCGCCCAGTGCCACGACCTCTTGGATGGTCGGCGCGTTGGGGGCGTCGAGACGCTCGGGGCCCTCGTAGGGGGCAACGTCCGACCTCGTCATGTGCTCGGCGCTGATGTCTCGGGCTCCCCCGGCGGTCAGGCGCAGATAGGCCTCGCCGGCGACCTCGACCGGGTTGCCGCTGCCGGGCTGAGCCGGCTGATCGACGTACTCGACCCACAGGTGTGGCCGGGCGCCCTGGGAGAACTCCCACACCACCCGGTCGTAGACCTCGTGGGTGCCGGTGCGGACCTCGGACAGCACCGCAATCTCCTGGCCCGGGCCGGGGGGGCGCTCGTAATTCTTCGTGGCGGCGTTGAAGCCTTCCTCGGAGTCCTGCGCCTCGGCGTCGGAGCTTGACGGCGTCTCAGACGCCTCGGAGGTGGGCCCGGGGGAGGGCGATGTGGGCTCGGGGGAGGGCGGTGTGAGCTCGGGGGAGGGCGAGGCCGCAGGGCTGGGCGGCTGCTGCAGCACGACCTCGCCGCCGCCGGGCCCGCCCAGCGTCAGCGCGCCGGCGCCCACCAGGCCCAGCACGGCGACCACGCCCACCGCCGTGCCCGCTCGGCGCACGGTCCGTCGCCGACCGGCGCGGGCCGACAGCGCCGCCACGTCGGGGCCTTTGCGCGGCCGTGCCGCGGCCCGCTGCAGCAGGTGCTCGGGTTGCTGGCTCATCACAGGTGCTCCTGGTCGGGGACGGCGACCCGGTTGTCGCCGAGGTCGTCGCGCAGGCGCTGCAGCGCGCGGTAGGTCAGCGCCGAGGCGGCCTGGGTGGAGATTCCCAGGTCCTGGGCCACGGCGGCGAGGTCGTGCTGGAGGTAGAAACGCAGGACCACGCAGCGTCGCTGGCGAACGGGCAGCCCCGCCACGGCCCGCCGCACCGCCACAGCCTCGGCGGGGGCGGGATCAGCCGGCCGGTCCTCACCGGCCAGGCGCTGGGTGGCGCGCCGCTCGGCCGAGCGGCGGCGAAAGCGGGAGTTGGCCAGGTTGATCGCCACGCGGTGGACCCACGCCCCCGGCGCCTGCATCGCCGCCACGCGCGGCCAACGGTCGATTGCCTTGACCAGCGCGTCGTTAGCCAGCTCCTCGGCCAGCTGCGGCTCGCCGCAGTACAGGCTCAAGGCCCCGACGAGACGGGGATGCTCGCGCTCGCAGAACGCCGCGAGCTCCTCGTCGCGGGCCGGCCCCGGTGTCGTGGGCGCCGCCTTGTGCCGAGGCCGGGTTCGCTGTTGGGGGGTTGCGCTCATCACCACTCCAACGCACACCCCCCCGCGGCCATGACGCGGCGAATCGGATGAGCGCCGGCTCGCGCGTCAGCGAGCCGAGAGCAGCCGCTCGATGGCCTCCAGGACCAGCAGCACGTTGCGCTCCTGGCACGAGTGGCCCATGAGCCCGATGCGCCACGCGCGACCGGCGAACTCGCCGAGGCCGCCGCCGACCTCGATGCCGTGCTCGTCCTGCAGCCGCGTGCGCCACTTGGCCTCGTCGACGCCCTCGGGCAGGCCCACCGTAGTCAGCTGCGGCAGCCGGTGACCCGCCTCGGCCAGCAGCGGCAGGCCCAGCGACGCCAGGCCGTCGTGCAGCATGCGGCCTAGCCGCTCGTGGCGGGCCACACGCGCGTCCAGCCCCTCGCTGAGCACGAGGTCCAGGCCGGCGTGCAGGCCGTAGAGCATCGAGATCGGCGCGGTGTGGTGGTACGTGCGGCCGCCCTCGGCGTCGAGGTAGCCCAGCAGCAGCGTCAAATCCAAATACCACGACTGCACCGGCGTCGACCGGTTGCGCACCCGCTCGATCGCGGCGTCGGAGAAGGTTACCGGCGACAGGCCGGGCGGCACCGACAAGCACTTTTGGGTGCCGGCGTAGGCGGCGTCGATGTGCCAGTCGTCGATGCGCACGTCCACGCCGGCGAGGCTGGTGACGCAGTCGAGGGCGAACAGGGTGTCGGTGCCGGCCAGTGCGGCGCCGATGTCGGCCACGGGCTGGTGGACCCCGGTCGACGTCTCGGCGTGCACCAAGCCGGCCAGCACCGGCTCGTGGCGGTGGACCGCGTCGATGAACGTCTGTGGGTCGATGGCGTTGCCCCAGGGCGCCTCGACGGTGTGGACGGTCGCGCCGGCGCGGCGGGCAACCTCGGCCATGCGGGAGCCAAAGACGCCCTTGACGCCCACCACCACCGTGTCGCCGGGCTCAACGAGGTTGACGACAACGGCCTCCATGCCCGCGCTACCGGTGGCCGACACGGGGAACGTGACGCGATTGCTGGTGCGAAAGAGCTGTCGCAGCTGGTCGTTGATCTCGTCGAGGATCGGCAGGAAATCCGGGTCGAGGTGACCCAACAGCGGTGCGCTCATGGCCCGCAGCACCGCGGGGTGCACGTCGCTGGGCCCCGGTCCCATCAGGATGCGGTCTGGTAAATGCATGGCCGGGATGCTAACGAGTGACCGCCAGCCGCGGCGTCATCCGTCCAGGCCGAGAAACCGCACGATCTCGGCGGTCGCGTCGACGGCGCCCTGCACGGCCCCGAACTCGGGGGCGTACCAGGTGTGGCCGGCGTCCTCGATGGCGATGAGCTGCACGCCGGCTTGCGCGTCACAGCCCTGCCACCTTGTGCGGGTCACCGGTGACTCGCCGCTGACGGTCGGCTCGCCGGCACAGCCGTTGAGCTCGGCCCAGCGAGCCGCCAGCGCCTCGGCACCCATGGCCGGGCGCGTCGCCTGGACGAAGTCGGGCATGGCCCCGCCCTCGAAGGGCACGACCTCGTCGGCGGTGCCGTGGATCTCCACCACCGGCACGGGCGCCGACGGCTGGCACGTATCGGGGTTCATGGTGCCGGCCACCGAGCCGACGCCGGCCACGCGGTCGGCGCGGGCGCAGGCGTAGCGGTAGGCCATGACCGCGCCGTTGGACACCCCCGCCAGATAAACCCGGTCGGCGTCGATGCGCTCCTGGGCGGCCAACTCCTCAAGCACAGCGTCGAGAAAGGCCATGTCGTCCACGCCCGCCGACGGGCCCGCCCCGCAGCAGAACCCGGCGTTCCAGGTGCGCTTGGCCTCGGTCGTGGCCGCGGGAAACACCGCCGCGAAGCCATGGCGCGCCGCCGCCCGGTCGAGCTGGGTCACCTCCTGCATGCCGTCGACGGTGTTGCCGGCGTCGTGGAGGGCGACCACCGCCGGCATTGTCGCCTCGCCCGGGGGAATGACGACGTGATAGCGGCGCTGGGTGCCCTCGACGGTGACCTGGCGCTCGCCACGGTGCGGTGTGGCCGGCGCCGAATCGCCCGGCGAGGCGACCTCGGAGCTCGGCGCGGCGGGCTCGTCGTCGGACCCACAGGCCCCCAGCAGCAGCACCGCGCCCACGGCCGTGGCCGCCGTCGCGACGCGCCTCAGCGCGCCGGTCTGGCGGCCGCTGTCTCCCGTCGGTGTCTGGCTCATGCCCCCACTCCTGTCCGGTTGCCGCATCCTCGGCGGGGCGGCGCCACCGGTCAACTCGGGGGTGTTGGCCGACGCCGACGTGGCGGCGGCAGGCCGTGGCTGGGCAACGCCGGGGCAAGCCAGCAGGCTGGCCGCGCGTTGCGCGCGCTGGTGATGCCTGGCGTGCGAGGCTGGGCGTCCCCCCGAGCGGCCGACGAGCGGAGGAGCGCATGGCCGGGCTCGTGCGAACCTGGATCAAGGACAAGCGCGACAAGCAACACCTCGCCGACGCCCCCGACAACGAGATCGCCCGAGAGTGGCAGGGCACCACTCGCTGTGGCATCCAGGCGACACTGGTGTGGGTGCCCTACGAGCGCGTTGATGTCCACGAGCAGTGCGACGCGTGCTCGTCGAAGTTCCGCACCGTCTATCCGCCGTCCGAGGGCGGCCACCCCGGCCCGCCCTGACCCGCGGTGTTGGCAGCCCACCCGCGCCGGCAGCCTCTCGGCGCCCCGGCGGGCCGGGGCCACCGCGCCGTACACTTGCGGCCATGGCCGCAGCCGCTCCCATCCTGCTGATCACCGGGCCCGAGGAGCTGCTGCTGCACCGCGAGGCCCAGCGCATCCTGGCGCGGCATCGCGAGCAGGCCGGCGGCGAGCTGGACGTCGCCGAGGTCCGCGGCCCCGAGCTGGGCGAGCAGGGGCTGCCCGATCTGCGCACCGCCTCGCTGTTCGGCGGCCAGCGGGCGGTGGTCGTGCGCGAGGCCCAGGCGCTGCCCGCAGCGGCGGCGCGGGCGCTGGCCGCCGAGCTCGACGGCAGCCCGCCCGAGGCGCTGGTGCTGCTGCTGGCCACGTCGCTGGGGCGCATTCAGACGCTGGCCAAGCGCATCAAGGACGCCGGCGGCCGCATCGACGTCGCCCCGCCCCGGGAGTACGAGGAGGGCAAGTGGCGCCGGCTCATCACCGACGAGCTCGCCCGCCACGAGCGGCGCATCGACGACCAGGGCGTCGAGGCGCTGCTGGAGCGCGCCGGCACCAACGTCAGCGCGATCGCCGAGAAGGCGGCCCAGGTCGCCGCCGGCGCGCCGGCCGGCACGATCACCGCCGAGCACGTCGAGCAGCTGGTGGTGGGCCACGGCAGCCGCGGGTCGTTCGCGGTCGCCGACGCCATGTGCGAGCGCCAGCCGCAGTTGGCCTTGACGCGCCTGCGAGGGGTGCTGGCCGACGGCGACGAGCCGGTGATGGTGCTGGGGGCGCTGGCCTACCGGCTGCGCGCCCTGCTGGCCGTGGCCGCCCGCCTGGATGCCAAGGCGGTGGGGCTGCGGATCAGCGACGGCCAGCGCCGCAGGCTGCAGGGGCTGCGGCGCAACTTCGGCCCCGGCGAGCTCACCGCCGCCGTGCGGGTGCTGGCCGACGCCGACGCCGAGATGAAAGGCGGCGAGCTGCCCGGTGAGCTCATCCTGGAGCGCGCGGTGGTGGCCATCGCCGACCGCGACCTCGACGTTCAGCCCCGCCGGGTGGTCCCTTCGGTGTCGGGAGCGGGGCGCTGAGTCGGTGTCGGGGGCGGGGCGCTGAGTCGGCGCCGGGGGCGAAGCGCTGAGTCAGCGTCGGGGGGCGGGGCGCTGAGCCCGCATGGCGCGCCTGGGGGGTGCGGCCGGGGGCCGGCGTCACTGCGGTGGGGGCTTCAGCAGGGCGCTGACGTCGTCCAGCAGCCAGGTCGGCGCCGGCTCGGCGACGGCCGCCCCGTCGGCGGAGGTGGCTCCGGTCAGCACCAGCGCCGTGTCACAGCCCACGGCGGCCCCCGCGACGATGTCGGTATCGACCCGATCGCCCACAGTCAGCACCGGCCCGCTAGGGTCGGCGAAGGTGGCGATGGCCGCGTGGATCAGCTCGCCTCCGGGCTTGCCGGCGACCTCCGGCTCGCGCTCGGTCGTCACGCGCAGCACCGCCACGATCGCGCCGTTGCCCGGCCGCGGGACGTCCTCGTCGGGCAGGTTCGGGTCGAGGTTCGTGGCCACGAAGCGGGCGCCGCCAAAGAGCGCGGCCGCGGCGTCGCGCAACGCGGGGTAGCACACCTGCGGGTCGATGCCCACCACCACGGTGTCGGCCTCATCGGGAGCGTCGACCAGGCGCACGTCGGCGGCGGCGAGCTCGTGGCGCAGCGCCGGCATGCCGATCACGAAGGCCCGCTCGCCGCCGCGCATCATGCGGGCGGTGGCCTGCGAGCTGGTCGCCACCATCCAGGGCTCCACCGCGAGGCCGGCTTGGCCCAGCCACCCGGCGATGTCCTCTGGTGAGCGGGAGGCGTTGTTGGTGGCCAGGGCCACGCCCACCCCCCGCGCGCGTAACGCCGACAGGGTGGCGGCGGCGCCCGGCACGGGCTCGCGGCCGCGCATCAGCACGCCGTCGACGTCGAGCACGACCGCCCCGTAGCGGTCGATCAGCGCGTCGGTCATGGTCGTGACCACCCGTGTGACGAAAAAGCCCATGTGACAGCAACGCCACGAGGCCCGTCAGGCACGCGCCCTGGCACAACCGGCGACGCAGGTCGGCGCCGGCCTCAGGCCGGCGCCGGGCAAGCCCGACGAGACGTGCTCAGGACAGCGAGGAGAGCCGCCGTGCCATCGCTGACTTCTTGTTGGCCGCGTAGTTGCGGTGCAGCACGCCCTTGCTCGCCGCCTTGTCCAGCTCGCGCGCCGCGACGCGGTAGGCCAGCTTGGCCGCCTCGTGATCGCCCTTGTGGGCGGCGGCGTCGAACCGCTTCATGCGGGTGCGCACCGTGCTGCGCAGGCTCTTGTTGCGCTCTCGCCGGCGAGCGTTCTGCCGGTCGCGCTTGGCCTGGCTTGCGATGTTGGGCATAGGTGTGCGTCTCTCGACAAGAAGGTGTCGGCAGCGAGCCAATCCGCGAGTGTAGGCCCGCGCCGTCACGGTGTCCACGCGCCAGCAGCGCCCCTCGAGCGGGAATGGATCGGCGAGGGGGCCGCGGGGCGCTCTTTACGGCGGGGCGCTCGATAGCCTGGATCGACATCCGCGATCCTCGAGCGCCGTGCCGGCTATGACCTATCCGATCGAGCGCATCCGCAACTTCGCCATCATCGCCCACATCGACCACGGCAAGTCGACGCTGGCCGACCGGATGCTGCAGCACACCCACCTGGTCGAGGAGCGCACCATGCGCGACCAGTACCTCGACCGCATGGAGCTGGAGCGTGAGCGCGGCATCACCATCAAGGCCCAGGCGGTGCGGATGCCCTACACCAGCGACGTCGGCGACGGCGAGTACCTGCTCAACCTCATCGACACACCGGGTCACGTCGACTTCTCCTACGAGGTCAGCCGCGCGATGAACGCCTGCGAGGGGGCGGTGCTGCTGGTCGACGCCGCCCAGGGCATGCAGGCCCAGACGATCGCCAACCTGTACGTGGCGATCGAAGCGGGCCTGGAGGTCATTCCCGTGCTGAACAAGATCGACCTGCCCGCCGCCCGCCCCGAGCTGATCGCCGAGGAGATCGCCGGGCTGCTGGGCGGGCGCCCCGAGGACGTGCTGTGCGTGTCGGCCAAGACCGGCCAGGGCGTGGTGGAGGTGCTGGAGCGCATCGTCGCCGACGTGCCCGCGCCCAAGGGCGACGCCGACGCGCCCACTCGGGCGATGATCTTTGACAGCGAGTACGACTCCTACCGCGGCGTGGTGACGTTCGTGCGCGTGGTCGACGGCCGCCTTGCGCCCCGCCAGGACATCCGGCTGATGGCCACCGGGTTCCACCACGAGATCGACGAGCTGGCCGTCATCAGCCCCGAGCCCAAGCCCATCGACGAGCTGGGCCCCGGCGAGGTCGGCGTGCTGACCGCCGCGATCAAGTCGGTGGACTCCGCGCGGGTGGGCGACACCGTCACCCACCACCGCAACCCCGCCCCGGGGCCGCTGCCGGGCTACCGCGAGCCCACCCCGATGGTCTTCTGCGGGCTGTACCCGGTGGACTCCGACGACTTTCCCGATCTGCGCGACGCCCTCGAGCGCCTGCGACTCAACGACGCCAGCTTCACCTTCGAGCCGGAGACATCGGCGGCGCTGGGCTTTGGCTTCCGGTGTGGCTTTTTGGGGATGCTGCACATGGAGATCATCCGCGAGCGCCTCGACCGCGAGTACGACGTCTCGCTGGTGACCACCGCGCCCAACGTCTCCTACGAGGTCCACCTCGACCCCGGCTCGCTCAAGCCGGGCGAGGAGGCGGTGCGCCACCTGTCCAACCCCGCCGACTTCCCCGAGCCGGGCAACATCGTCGAGATCCGCGAGCCGGTCGTGGAGGCCATGATCGTTGCCCCTTCCGAGCACGTCGGCACGGTGATGCAGCTGTGCGAGCACCGCCGCGGCGACATGATCCGCATGGAGTACCTCACCGAGGAGCGCGTCGAGCTGCGCTACCACCTGCCGCTGGCCGAGATCATCTTCGACTTCTTCGACAAGCTGAAGTCGGGCACCCACGGCTACGCCAGCCTCGACTACGAGCCGGCGGGCCAGCGCACCGCCGACCTGGTGCGCTGTGACGTGCTGCTCAACGGCGATGCGGTGGACGCCTTTAGCCAGATCGTTCACCGCGACAAGGCCTACGAGTACGGCAAGGGCATGGTGGCCAAGCTCGCCGAGCTCATCCCGCGCCAGATGTTCGACGTGCCCATCCAGGCCGCCTTGGGCTCGCGGATCATCGCCCGGGAGACGGTCAAGGCCAAGCGCAAGGACGTCACGGCCAAGTGCTACGGCGGCGACGTGACCCGCAAGCGCAAGCTTTTGGAGAAGCAAAAAGAGGGCAAGAAGCGCGCCAAGGCGGTGGGCGCCGTGGAGGTGCCCCAGGAGGCGTTCGTGGCCGCGCTCAGCGTCGAGCGATGACCTCTCAGGCCGCCGACGCCCCGGCTTTGACCCCCGCGGTCGGCGACGACCCGGCTTCGACCCCCGCGGTCGGCGACGACCCCGGCGAGCCGCCCGCGGCCGGGCTGTATGTGCACGTGCCCTTCTGCCGCCACCGCTGTGGCTATTGCGACTTCGCGGTGACGACCGCCCACGATCCCGAGCAGCGTGCCGCCTACGTCGACGCCGTGCGCCGCCGCCTGGACGACCTCGCCGCCGGCGGCCTCGCCGCGATGGCGGCCACCACCGGGTTCGGCTCGGTGTTCGTCGGCGGGGGCACGCCCAGCCGGCTGGCCGGCGAGCAGCTCGCCGCCCTGCTCGACGCCGTGCGCGCCGCCGTGCCGGTGGCCGGCGACGCGGAGGTCAGCGTCGAGGCCAACCCCGAGGACGTCGACGCGTCGTTGGCCCAAGCCCTGGCCGGCGCCGGCGTCACGCGGGTCAGCCTGGGGGTGCAGTCCTTTGACGGCGACGTGCTGGCGCTGTTGGACCGGCGCCACGACCCCGAGGACGTGCCCGGGGCGGTCGCGGCGCTGCGCGGGGCCGGCATCGAGCAGATCAACGTGGATCTGATCTATGGCACGCCCGGTGAGACCGAAGCGTCCTGGCGCCACACGGTGGCGGCTGCCCTGGGGTTACAGCCCGACCACGTGTCGGGCTACGCGCTCACGCTGTCGCCGGGCACGCCCTACTGGCGTGCCGTCACGCTCGGGCAGCAGCCCGCCCCCGACGACGACGTCGCCGCCGAGCGCATGGACGCGCTGGCCGAGCAGCTGGCCGCCGCCGGCTACGAGCGCTACGAGGTGTCGAACTGGGCGCGACCGGGGGCGCGATGCCGTCACAACCTCGCGACGTGGCGCGGCGGCGATTATCTGGGCGTGGGGCCCGGCGCCCACAGCCACTGGCAGGAGAAGCCGACGATCGGGCCGACGGAGAAGACGCCGGTGAACAGGCCGACGACGACCGCCGCCGCCGGGACGAGGAGCGCGCGGCCAAGCGGTTGGCAGCTGCCGGGGTGCTGGCCGACGACGGCCAGCGGCTGCGCGTGCCGCCGGCGTGGCTGGCCCTAGCCGACGGCGTCGCGGCCGAGCTCCTGCTCTGATCCGTGTGTCGCCTGCCATACACCGATGGGTGGACACGTGACACACGCGGTCAAGCGGTGCCGCGGGCCGGCCCGGGCCATCTCGCGAAGGGACTAGCGTGGTGGGGCCACGCCGCCCGCGATCGCCCCGCGTGAGCAGGAGCCCGCCATGGCCTGGGCCAACGAGGATCTCAAGGCCCACTTTGAAGAGATCGCCGAGCTCATGGAGATCTCGGAGGAGGACCGCTACCGCGTCCGCGCCTATCAGCGGGCCGCGGAGGCGATCGGGGTGGCCCACGCCGATCTGTCGACTTTGCCCCGTGGCGAGCTCACCTCGGTCAAGGGCATCGGGGACTCCATGGCCGCAAAGATCGCCCAGTACCTCGACGAGGGCCGTATCGACCTGCTCGAGGAGCTGCGCACCAAGGTCCCCGCGGGCGTGCGCGAGCTCACCCGGGTCCCCGGCCTCGGGCCGAAGACGGCCATGATGATCCACCACGAGCTCGGGGTTGACTCGGTGGAGTCGCTGCAGCGGGCCATCGACGGCCAACAGCTGCGCCACCTGCCCGGCCTGGGCGCCAAGATGGAGGAGAAGCTGCGCGGGACCATCGAGCGCATGGGCGCCAAGTCCGACGACCGCACCCCGGCCGCTGACGCCCTGCCCATCGCCGAGGAGCTGTGCGCAGGCCTGGCCGAGCTGTCACAGGCCCACCGGGTGGCCTACGCCGGCAGCCTGCGCCGCATGTCCGAGACGGTCGGCGACATCGACGTCCTGGTGGCCGCCGCCGACGCCGCCCCCGTCCACGCAGCCCTGCGCACCAGCGACCTTGTGCGCCAGGTGCTGGCCGCCGGGCAGCGCAAGACCAGCGTCATCACGGCACGTGGCCTGCAGGCCGATCTGCGGGTTGTCGACCCCGACGCCTGGGGCGCGGCGATGGTGTACTTCACCGGGTCCAAGGCGCACAACATCCGCATCCGCGAGCGGGCCGTGCGCCGGGGGTTGACGCTCAACGAGTATGGCCTGTTCGAGCGCCCCGCCGAAGGACGGGCCGAGGCCGAGCCCGGGTCAGAACGGGCCGACGCCGAGCCCGGCGAAGGAAGGGCCGCCGCCGAGCCCGGCGACGACCGGCCCGCCGAGGAGGCGGATGCCGGCGCGGCGACCGGGGCGATGGTGGCCAGCCGCGACGAAGCCGACGTCTACGCCGCCCTGGACTTGGCGTGGATCGCCCCCACGCTGCGCGAGGACACCGGTGAGGTCGAGGCCGCCGCCGACGGCGCGCTGCCCCGGATCGTCACCGAGGCGGACCTGTGCGGCGACCTCCACGCTCACAGCGATTGGTCGGGCGACGGCAAGGAGCCGCTTGAGAGCCTGACCACCGCGGTGGCCTCCCGCGGGTGGCAGTACTGGGCGGTCAGCGACCACGCCATCGGCCTGCCCATGAACGGCCTGGACGCCGCCGGCTTCGCCCGGCGCCGCGAGGCCCTGGCTGCGCTGGGCGACGCAGCGGGGGTGGTCGTGCTGGACTCCGTCGAGCTCAACATCGCCGAGGACGGCAAGCTGGACTTCGACGACGACATCCTGGCCGAGTTCGACTGGTGCGTCGCGGCGGTGCACACGCTGCTGGACCGCGACGAGGCCGCTCAGACCGAGCGGGTGCTGCAGGCGATCATGAGCCCCCACGTCAACGCCATCGGCCACCTCACCGGGCGCAAGATCGGCAAACGCCCGGGTTTCGACATCGACCTGGAGGCCGTGCTGCAGGCCTGCGAGGAGACCGGCACGGCCTTGGAGATCAATGGCAGCCCGCGCCGGCTGGACCTGCGCGAGGAGGACATTCGCCGCGCGCTGGACGCCGGCGTCATGCTGACCATCGACACCGACGCGCACACGCTGGGCGACCTCGACAACGCCCGGTGGGGAGCGCTGCACGCCCAGCGCGCCTGGGTCACCCCCGACCGTGTGCTCAACTGCCAGCCTGTGGAGACGGTGCGCGCGTTCGTGGCCGACAAGCGGGAGCGCCAAGGCTGATGGGCGAGCGCACGGCGCTGGGCCGGGCGTTCTTTGCCCGCGACGCCCTGGAGGTCGCTCGCGATTTAGTGGGCGCGGTCGTCGAGGTCGACGACGGGGTGGTGTCGGTGCGGCTGGTGGAGACCGAGGCCTACACCGCCGACGACCCGGCCTGTCACGCCTACCGGGGACGCACCGAGCGCAACGCCCCCCTGTTCGGCCCGGCCGGCCACGCCTACGTGTATCGCTCCTACGGGATCCACTGGTGTTGCAACGTCGCCACCGGCCAGGACGGCTGCGCCCAGGGGGTGTTGCTGCGGGCCGCCGAGCCGCTGGCCGGGCTGGCAACCATCCGCGCCCGGCGCGGCGACCGCGTGCCCCAGCGCGACCTGCTGCGCGGGCCGGGGCGGTTGACCCAGGCGCTGGCGGTGGACGGCTCCTTGTCGGGAGCCGATTTGTGCGTCGAGCGGCCCCCCCTGTGGCTTTTGGCCGACGGCGCGGCACCGGCGGTCGAGGCCGGGCCCCGCGTGGGCGTCAGCCGGGCCGCCGACCGGCCGTGGCGCTTCACGGCCCGCGGCAGCCGGTGGGTGTCGCCCTACAAGCGCCACCCGCGGGCTCGAGAGGCCCAGCCGGCCAGCTAGGGGACCCCGGCTTGTGGGGTGACATCGCCGACGTCGTCCTGTGGGGCGCCCTCAATCTCGCCGTCGCCGGCGGCTGGCTCACGCTGGCCGTGATCGGCGCTCGGTGCGGCGTCGTCGGTGTCGGCTTCCAGCGATGCGCCCTCGCTGCCGGAGGGGCGGGGGTGGACCGACAGCTCGATGGCCGAGTCGGCGGGGGCCGTCTCGGAGGGTTGCTGCTGCCACACGGTGCCGGGGCGCCGGCGGGCCCCCGGGCAGTCGTCGCCACCGTCGGGGCACTCGGTGGCCACCCGCGCCGAGAAGCCGGCCCGTCTCAGCTCGGCCACGGCGCTCTCGGCCGGCATCCCCAACACGTCGGGGACTGGCTCTGCCGGTGGCTGGGACGGCTCGTCGCACGGCTCGCTGGGTTGGGTCCCCGCCAGATACATGTGCCGCTCGACGAGATCCGGTGGCGTGTACGGGTTGGCCAGACAGTCCCGGGACGCGTCGACCTCGACCGTGGCCAGCGACCCGCGCGGCACGGGGAACTCGCTGGGCGGCGCTGCCGCCAGCGCCTGCGAGACGGTGCGATCAAAGATCTCGGCGGGCCAGGTGCCGCCGGCCACCCGACGACGCGTGCGGGGCGGGACCATCGGCACGCGCCCCTGGGGAAAACCGACCCACACCGATAGCGCCATGTCGGGCGTGTAGCCGGCGAACCAGGCGTCGGCGTAGTCGTTGGTGGTGCCGGTCTTGCCGGCCACGGGCCGGTCGAGGTCGATGACCTGACCCGTGCCCTCGGTGATGACCCCGCGCAGGGCCTGGGTGGTCATCCACGCAACCCCGCGATCCATGACGCGGCTGCCGCCAGAGGGCGCCGGCTCCCACAGCACCCGGCCGTTGGGGCCGACGATGCGGCTCACGACCCGGGTCTCGCGGCGCACCCCACCGGCGGCGAGGGTGGCGTTGACGCGGGCCATCTCCAGGGGGGTGACCTCCACCGAGCCGAGGCCGATCGAGCGGACGGCGGGCAAAGAGCGCCCCACCCCGGCGCGCTCGGCGAGATCGGCCACGGCCGAGGCCCCCACGGATTGGACCAGCTGGCCGTAGACGGTGTTGACGCTGTGCCAGGTGGCTTGGCGCAGGTCGAGGCGGCCGAAGGCGGCGTCGCCGTAGTTCGACAGCGTCCAGGCATTGGGGTGGGCTGGTGGGTCGGCGGGCAACGTCAGCGAGGCCGGCGCCGACCACGACTCGTCGAGGGAGTGCCCGCGGGTCAGGGCGGCAGCCAGGGTCAGCGGCTTGAAGGCGCTGCCGGGCTGGCGCCGGGCCTTGGTGGCCAGATTGAGCCGGGCCACCGGGTCGTCGGGATCCTGGCGGCCGCGCCCGCCGATCAACGCGCGCAGCGCGCCGGTGCCGGGCTCGATGGCCACCACGGCCGCGTGGGGGTCGCCGTCATCGGACAGGGTCGTGGCCACCGCGTCCTCGGCCGCTGTCTGCCAGTCGGGATCGAGGGTGGTCTCGATGCGCAACCCTCCGCGGTAGAGCCGGCGGGCGCGCTCGTCGGGGTCGTCGCCCAGCGCGGTGAAGGCGTCGTCGTGCTGGATGGTCTTCAACGCGTGGGCCACGAAGTAGGGCGCCTGCCAGGGGCGAGGGTCGCGCGGAGACACCTCCACGGGCCCGGCGCTGGCCGTGGCGGCTTGCTGGGCGTCGATGTGGCCGAGCTCGACCATGCGCTGCAGCACCGCGTCGCGCCGCGCCCGCGCGGCGGCGGGGTCCGTCAGGGGGTTGTCCCGGCTGGGTGCGCGCAGGGTCCCGGCGAGCGTGGCGGCCTGGCCGAGGTCGAGCTGGGAGGCGTCCACGCCGAAGTACCGCTGGGCTGCGCTCTGCGCCCCGTAGGCGCCCTGGCCGAAGTAGACGGTGTTTAGGTACTGCGCCAGGATCTCCCGTTTGGAGAAGCGGGACTCGAGCTGTAGCGCGACGCTGGCCTCGACCGCTTTGCGCTGCAGGGACTGCTCTGAGCCCACCAGGGCGATCTTGGCCAGCTGCTGGGTGATCGTCGAACCGCCCTGGACGATGTCGCCGGCGCGGATGTTGACGCCCAACGCTCGCAGGACGCTGGGTGCGTCGACGCCGTGGTGGGACCAGTAGCGGTGGTCCTCGATGGCCACCACCGCGTCGATCAGCGCCTCGGGCAGCTGTGACAGGGCTACGACCTCGCGGTCCTGGCCCGCGTGGAGCTCGGCCAGCGTGTTGCCTTGAGCGTCGACCACGACCGAGTTCTGGTCGGGGGTGGGCAGCGTGACCGGCTCGTGGGGCTGGACCTCCACGAGATCGCCGCAGGCGACCAGCAGCGCCGCGAGCGCGACCAGCAGCGACGCCAGGGCGACCCGGCGGCGGGGGGCAGCGGTCGGACGGGAGGGCTGCACGGGTTACTCGCGAGCGACGGGTCGTGCCCGCAAGCATCGGCGTGCCGCGGGCGCGGCTGAACCCGCCTGCCCCGATGCGGCTGGGCCGAGCGGGCGGCGCGGCCCGGGTGGCGCTCGCCGCCTGCCCGCGCGGTGCATAGGCTTTCCCCGTGGCTGCTGATCGCGACGAGACCGATGGGATGTCGCAGCGAGCTCGCGGCGACCCAGAAACGCCCGCGGAGGTCGGCGGTGGCGACGTCGACGACCAGCTGCGCGTGCTGTTGGACGGCGTTGACCAGGCGCTGCCGCACGGCGACCTGGAGCGCAAGATCGCGGCGGCGGCCCGGGGGCAGCGGCCACCCTTGCGGGTCAAGTTCGGCATGGATCCCACCAGCCCCGACGTGCATCTGGGTCACACGGTGCTGCTGCGCAAGCTGGCCCAGTTCCAGCGATTCGGGCACACCGCCGTGCTGATCGTGGGCGGGTTCACCGCCCAGATCGGCGACCCCTCGGGGCGGTCCAGCACCCGACCGCGCTTGAGCCTGGAGGAGGTGGGCGAGAACGCGGCCACCTACCTGTCCCAGGTCCGTCGCGTGATCCGAGAGCAGCCCTTGGAGGTGGTGGACAACAACGACTGGCTGGCGGCCATGAGCATGGGCGACGTCCTGGGATTGGCCAGCCAGGCCACGGTCGCCCAGATCCTGGAGCGCGCCGACTTCGCCGAGCGCTACGCCAGCGAGCGCCCCATCGCCGTCAGCGAGCTGCTGTACCCCCTGCTGCAGGGTCAGGACTCCGTGGAGGTGGACGCCGACGTCGAGCTCGGCGGCACCGATCAGACCTTCAACCTCATGATGGGCCGCGACCTGCAGGCCGCGGCTGGCCAGGAGCCGCAATCCGTGCTGACGCTGCCGCTGCTGGAGGGCTTGGACGGCGCGGAGAAGATGTCCAAGACGTCTGGCAACACCATCGGCGTGACCGAGGGCCCCGCCGAGATGTTCGGCAGGGCCATGCGGGTGCGCGACGGCCTGATGATCAAGTACCTGCGGCTGGTTACCGACGTGCATCCCGACGAGGTCGACCGGCTCGAGCGGGACTTGGTCTCCGGGCGGGTCCATCCGGTGGAGCTAAAGCGCCGTCTCGCGCGCGAGATCGTGGCGCGGTATCACTCGGGCGAGGCTGCCAAGAATGCCGAGGCGCGCTTCGACCGCCTGTTCAAGGAGGGCGGCGTTCCCGATGACGTCCCGGATGTCGCGGTGCCGGGCGGCGTCGACAGCTGGCCGGGGCTGTTGCGGGCTCTGGGCTTGGTGGCCTCAGGGGGCGAGGCCCGGCGGATGTTGGCCCAGGGGGCGGTCCGTGTTGATGGCCAGCCTTTGCAAGACCCCCAGGGTGTGGTGGATGTCGCCCAGCTGCGTGGCCGGGTGGTGCAGGTGGGCAAGCGCCGATTTGCGCGGCTTGCCACCGGATGATTGTTGCGTCCTCCTTCGGCTGGTGATGCCGTGAGCGGACGGAGGTGAGGGCGATACGGTTCTCGTGGTTGACAGTCCAGCGAGCTGGGATACAGTGTTGGGTCCGCCCCCACGCAGGGGGTTTTCCGGGGACGCGGCAGAGACTTGCCGGCCGCACTCGGAAAAAGGGCCCCGGCAGGGTCCACACGGTTGACAGTTCAGCGCACTGCGATACAGTGTTGGGTCCGCCCTCACG
>PXPH01000060.1:18228-55728 GCA_003021615.1 Actinobacteria bacterium QS_8_72_14 | reverse complement strand
CCGGTTTGCTACGTGCGGAAGTGATAAGCGCTGAAGGCATCTAAGCGCGAAGCACGCTCCAAGACGAGGTTTCCCGTCCCGCCATGGGAGTAAGGCCCCCTGTCAGACCACAGGGTTGATAGGCCGGAGGTGTAAGCTCAGCAATGGGTTCAGCTGACCGGTACTAATCGGCCGAGGACTTACCATGATGCTCGCGCTCGCTATGAAGCGCTCAAAGACACACCACAACTTCACACGTCGTTTCGTGGTCACAGCGAAGGGGCAACACCCGGCATCCATCCCGAACCCGGAAGTTAAGCCCTTCAGCGCCGATGGTACTGCAGGGGCAACCCTGTGGGAGAGTAGGACACCGCGAAACACCCACTCGAACGGCCGCCCCCTGCGGGCGGCCGTTCTCTATTTCGCCCCCCGGGGGGCGCCTGGCCAGCCAGGCCACCCGTTGAAAAAGGAGGCCACGTGGCAGGCCACCACAGCCAGCACACCGCCAACAGCCCCCCAGCGGCCATCCCCGGCAACGCCCCGCGGCTGCCACGCGCCGCCTGGCGCGACATCGACGCCGCCACCGCCCACGGGCTCAAGTCGCCCGAGCCGTCAGCCACGCCGCCCAAACGGCTGATCACGACCCCGACCAGGCCACCGCCCTGCTGTCCTGGGCCAAACACGTCGCCCCCCGCTCAACAACCGTGCGCGAAGCCCTCGGCGTCCACGCCTACCGCACCGGCGACTACCACACCGCCGCCCGCGAACTACACACCTACCGGCGCATCAGCGGCCGCCAAGACCACAACCACCTGCTGGCCGACAGCCTGCGCGCCACCGGACACCCCCAACGCATCCGCGAACTCGTCGAAGCCATGGGCGACGACATCGACCAACAACGCCGCCTAGAAGCCAAAATCGTCCACGCCGCCGCCCTGGCAGACACCGGCGACACCCTCCGCGCCCGCGAAATCCTCGAACGCGCCGGCGGCCAACCCCACACCGCCACCCCCAAACTCCTGCAAGCCATCACCACCATCCAACCCGACTACCTCGACGCCGCCGACCAACTCGCCAACCTCCACACCAACAACAACACCCACTAGCCAGCACACGCGCCCACCCCCACAGCAACAGAACTGGCCGCGCCACCTCGCGACGGGCGCCCACAACAGCGAGGCGAGCGGACTCACCCGGCGGTGCGGCCCTCCTCGCGCAGGCGGAAGTAGCGCAGCAGGCCCATGGCGTTGGAGCGGATGCCGCTGAGCAACTCGACGCGCTGGACCGCGTCGGGATCATCGTCGGACGGACGGACTTCGTCAGCAAAACGCTGGGCCAGCGTCTCGGCGACGTGCTCGAGCTCGTCGTGCTCCTGCCACGCCGCCTCGGCCGTCTCCGCCCACCGGGCGAGGCGCTCGGCGGCCTCGGCCAGCGCCTCGCGTGGCGGGCCCACGGGGCCGTAGTGCGCGAGATAGACGGTGTCGGGGTGCAGCTCGCGGTAGCGGGTCAGGGTGCGCTGAGCCAGCGCGAGGTCGAAGTCGGGCGGCGGTGTCGCCGGCCGGATGGTGCTCATCCCCGGCATTTTGACCCCCACCGAGTCGCCGACGAACAGCGCGCCGCGGTCGGGGTCGAAGGCGCTGATGTGGTGCTTGGCGTGACCCGGGGTGTACAGCAGCTGCAGTCGATGGCCCCCGCCGAGCTCCAGCCACTCGCCGTCTTCCACTCCGCGCACCCGCTCAGCCGCGATGGGTGTGCAATCGCCGTAGACCTCGTCGTGAAAGTCTCCGTAGACCTGGCGGGCGCTGCGGTTCAGCCGGCTGGGATCCACCAGGTGACGGGCTCCCAGCTCGCTGACGATGACGCGCGCCGACGGAAAAGCGCCCAGCAGGTCGCCAGCCCCGCCGGCATGATCGAGATGCACGTGGGTCAGCACCAGATAGGCCAGGTCGGCCGGGTCCATGCCCACGGCCCACAGGGACTCGATGACGTTGTCGATCGACTTGGCCGGGCCGCACTCGATCAGGGTGGGTCGCGGGGCCGCGATCAAATAGCCGGCGGTGACCTTGCTCATCCCCGCCGTTCGCGTGTCGACCGCGGACAGCCCCTCGGTCAACGGCTCGACGCCGCCGGTGGCGCTCATCGCCGGGCAGTCTATGCCCGGCGAGGCCAGCGAGGCGGTGCCCGGCGCAGGGGATGCGAGAGTGCTGACGCTGAGCCGCAAAGGCAGGCCACGGCGGTCTGGGGCGGGGGCGGTTGGGGTACCCTGGCGGGTTGGAGGCGCGAGCCCCCACACGGCGCGAGCCCTCACACGGCAGGAGGCGTGATGACCGACCCTGGCCAGGACACCCGGGTGTATGCGCTGTTTCAGCACGGCAGGCGGGCGCTGGCTGCCGGCAACGCTCACGGCGCGGCCGAGGTCCTGGAGCTGGCCGTCGAGGAGGAGCCCGAGAAGGGGTCGTTGCGGGAGGCGTTGGCCCGGGCGTACTTCGCCAGCGAGCGCCCGGCACAGGCGCGCGGCGAGTTCGAGCGCGCCCTCGAGCTCGATCCCAAGGACGACTACGCCCACTTCGGGGTGGGCCGTTGCCTCGAGCGGGAAGGCCATCTGCAGCGCGCGGCCGGCCATTACAAGCTCGCCTGCGCCCTCGCCGAGCAACCCATGTACCGCCGCGCGCTGGCGCGAGTCGAAGCGCGGTTGCCGTGACACCGGCGGGTCGCTTGTGGCGAGCGCGGCGGCTCATCCCCCGGTGGCCCCCCCGGGGGCGGCCGGCGTCGGCGCCGCTGGGGTCGCCCGCCCCAGGCGGCCGTGACGACGAAGCCCCCGACGAACCCCGCCACGTGGGCCAGGTAGGCCACGCCCCCGCCGCTGACGACCTGCCCGCCGACCTCCCGAAGCTGCAGCAGGAACCAGGCGCCCAATACCACCAGGGCCGGCAGCTGGAACGCCAGGAAGATCAAGGGCAGCACGACCACTGTCACCCGGGCGGTGGGGTGCAGCAACAGGTAGCTGCCCAGCACGCCGGCAACGGCCCCGGAAGCACCCACCAGCGTCAGTGTGCCCTCGGGGTTGGCCGCGGCGAACGCCGCGGTGCCGATGACACCGCACAGCAGGTAGACGGCAGCGAACCGCATGGAGCCGAAGAAGTCCTCGACGTTGTTGCCGAAGACCCACAGGAACAGCATGTTGAATCCCAGGTGCAGCAAGTCGGCGTGGAAGAACATGCTGAACAGCACGGCGCCGTAGACGGGCTTGTCCGGCGCGGCGGTCAGCAGGCACTCGCTCGAGCCGGCCAGCGCCGCGACCTCGCCCACCCCGAGCGGCCGACCCTGCCACAGCTCGGCGGGCACCGCCGCCCAGTCGAGGAAGAACTGCTGGCGCGCGCAGGTGCCGAACGGCTCAACCAGCAAAAACGCCGCGACGTTGGCCAGGATCAGCAGGCGCATCACCCACGGCGTGCGCCGCACGGGGTTGATGTCACCGATCGGGATCAGCATCCAGTGGCGCCCGTCGCCGTTGCCGCGGTTCCCTCATTGCGACCGGTTGGTCTCGTATCCTGTAGCTGACCCGTGAATTCAACAGCTCGCAGGCAAGGAGATGCGATGGTGGAGAATGCGTGGCAGCGCTATCTCGAGATGGCCACAGGGCTAACCAAGGTAACGCGCAGCAGGGCAGAGTCCGCCGTCAAGGGGATGGTCAAGCGCGGCGAGATCGCGGCTGAGCGAACCGAGAAAGCCGTCGACGAGCTGCTGGACCGCTCCGAGGAGAACCGCAGGCAGATGGCAAAGCTCGTAAGCGACGAGACGGAGCGCAACGTCAAGCGCCTCGGCCTTGCCACGAAGAACGACCTCGACCGCCTGGAGCGCAAGGTGGACCGATTGGCCGCCGAAGGGGCGACCAAGAAGTCGACCAAGAAAAGCGCGGCTACCAAGACGGCGAAGAAGTCGGCCAAGAAGAGCAGCGCCGCCAAGAAGAGCAGCGCCGCCAAGAAGGCCAGCACCGCCAAGAAGGGCGCCGCCAAGAAGAGCGGGACCAAGAGCACCTCGGCCAAGAAATCCGCTCAGGGTCAGCAGTCCGGCCAGGCCCCCAAGACGACTCCGCCGGGATCCTCGCAGTCCGACTCCGGCTCCTCGGGTACGTCGACGAGCTCGTCGTGAGCGACGAAGACCCACTGGCACAGCTGCGCCGACAACTCGAAGCGTTGGAGGAGGCGCCGCTGTCGTCGCATCCGGAGGTCCTGGAAGAGGTCCATCGCGCGCTGGTCCAAAAGCTGGAAGCCCTGTCCGATATGGATGTCGCGGCTCCCGACGGCGAAACCGGCCACGCCAATGACCCCGGCACAGCGCCACAGCGTGGCGCCGAGGCGGCCGAGCCACCCGCTTTTCAGCCCCCGGTGAGTGCCGACGCACCGCAACCGGAGGCGGACCAGGCCGGCGACGCGTCCGGCTGAGCTCGGTGCGACGGCGCCTTGACGTCGAGCTCGTGCGCCGCGGGCTCGCGCCGTCACGGGCGCAGGCCCAGGACCTGATCGAGCACGGCCACGTGACCGTCGCCGGGGCCCCCGCGGACAAGGCGGCCCGTCTCGTGGCACCCGCCGAGGCCGTCGCGGTGCGCCGGTCCTCGCCGTGGGCCTCGCGGGGCGCCGAGAAGCTGCTGGGAGCCTTGACGGCCTTTCCTGAGTTACAGCCCTCGGGGCGCATTTGCCTGGATGCCGGCGCCGCCGCCGGCGGCTTCACCGACGTGCTGCTGCAGCGTGGCGCTGCCGCGGTGTGCGCCGTGGACGTCGGCTACGGCCAGTTGGCGTGGCGCTTGCGCCAGGACCCCCGGGTGGTGGTCCTGGAGCGGGTCAATGTCCGCCATCTCACCGCCGAGGACGTCCCCGCCGGCTTGCCCGGGCCCGTGACGCTGGTGGTGGCGGATCTGTCCTTCATATCGCTGCGGTTGGTGTTGCCGGCGCTGGCATCAATGGCCTCGCCGGGTGCCGATCACCTGCTGCTGGTCAAGCCACAGTTCGAAACCGGCCGCGACGCGGTCGGCAAGGGCGGGGTCGTTCGCGACCCCCGCGCGTGGCGCCAAGCGCTGCTGGAGGTGGCCGAGGCGGGCCGCGCCCAGGGCCTGCGACCGGCTGGGGCGTGCTGCTCGCCGCAGCCGGGGCCGGCAGGCAATGTGGAGTTCTTTTGGTGGTTTCGCGCCGACGGCGACGTCGATGCCGAGGCAGCCGCCGACGCGGCGGTCGCCGAGGCCGAGGGGGCCTGGCGCCTTTGACTTCGCGTCGCCGCGCCGCGTACGGGCATGCGCTAGGTTTCTGCCGAGCCCCCGAGCTCACGATCTGCCCGCCGCCCCGCGGCGCCTGTGCCCACGGATGCAGCTGGTCATGATCCACTCGCCAGCAGCTTCGCGCCGCCCCGGCCCCCCGTTACCCCCGCGGGGTGGCGCGATGGTCCCCGACGGGTTGGGTGGCACCCCGTGAGCGGCGCGCGCCTGGGCGTGGTGGTCCACGGCGGCCGGGTGCACGCCCGTCGCGCCGCGGTGGAGGCGGCCGCTCGGCTGCAAGCCGAAGGCGCCGAGATCGTGGGCTGCCGCGGGGACGGGTGGCAGGCCAACGGGGTGGCTGTGCGGGAGCCGACGGCGTTCGCCGAGGGCCTCGATCTCGCGGTCGTTCTCGGCGGCGACGGGACGTTGCTGCGGGCGGCGGCGATGGTCCGCGACGCCCGCGTGCCGGTGGTGGGGGTCAACCTCGGCCGGCTGGGGTTCCTGCCCGAGATCGAGCACGAGGACCTTGCCCAGGCGCTGCCCCGCCTGGCCCGTGGCGAGGTGGCCATCGAAGAGCGCATGACCCTGTCGGTGACCGTCCGCGACAGCCAGGGCCAGGCCACCGCCACGAGCTGGGCGCTCAACGAAGCCTCGGTGGAGCGGCGAAGCCCCGAGCGACTGGTGGCCCTAGACGTCACCATCGGCGGCACGGCATTCGCGCGAATCCCAGCCGACGCCGTCATCGTGGCGACCCCGACCGGATCCACCGCCTATGCGTTCAGCGCCGGTGGGCCCATCCTGTCGCCGCGTATCGCCGCGATTTTGCTGACGCCGGTGGCCAGCCACTCGCTGTTTGATCGCACGGTCGTGATCGACCCGGCCGAGCCCCTGGTCGTCGCCCCGGCCGAGGACAGCCGCTGCCTAATCAGCCTGGACGGTCGGGAGGCGCTGGCGGTGCCCGACGGCGGCTGGGTGGAGGTCAGCCGGGGCAGCGAACCGGTCCGCCTGGGCCGGCTGTCGGAATTCGACTTCTACCAGCGGGTGCGCGCCAAGTTCAACCTCACCTGAGGTCGCCGGGGGCGCGGCCTGGGCCTTTTCGGTCGGCGCGCCGGTGGATCGCCTCGCCCGGTGGGCGGGTTGGCATGCCTACACTCCGGGCCCGATGCAGATCCGCGAGCTTCGCATCCGCGACGTGGGCGTCATCGACGATGTCACCGTCGAGCTTTCGCCCGGGCTTACGGTGGTCAGCGGCGAGACCGGGGCGGGCAAGACGATGGTGGTGGGCGCCCTGCAGCTGCTGCGGGGCGAGCGGGCCGACGTCGATCAGGTGCGGGCGGGAGCCAGCCAGGCGCTGGTGGAGGCGCGCTTCGCGCCGCCGCCACCGGACGCCAGCGATTACGTCGACGACGAGCAGGCGCTGGTCGCGGCCCGGGAGGTGGCCGCCGAGGGGGCCTCGGTGCGCAGCAAGGCCCGCCTGGGCGGGCGCATGGCCCCGATCGGCGCGCTGTCACAGATCCTGGGCTCGGCGGTGGACGTGCACGCGCAGGCGGACTCGGTGCGCCTGGCCGACGAGCAGTGGCAGCGCGCGGTGCTGGACCGCATGGGCGGCGATGGGCTCGCCCAGCAGCTGTCGGCCTATCAGCGGGCGTGGGCGAGGTGGCGTGACACCGACGCTGAGCTGCGCCGGCTCGCCAGCGACGAGCACGAGCGCGCTTCGAAGCTGCAGCGGCTTCGCGACGAGCTCGCCGAGATCGACGCGGTCGACCCCCGTCCGGGAGAGGAGCAGGAGCTCGACGCAGAGCTGACCCGCCTGGCCCACGCCGAGGAGCTGGCCGCGGCCGCCGTCGCCGCAGCCGAGGCGGTCGGTGCCGAGGGCGGCGCCCGCGACGCGTTGGGCAACGGGGTGGCGGCCCTGCGGCCCGTGGCGGGCACCGACTCGGTGCTGGATGCGCACGCCGAGCGCCTCGAGGGCCTGGCCGCCGAAGCACAGGACCTGGCCTTTACCCTGCGCGCCTACGCCGAGGACGTCGAAGTCGACGAGGAGCGCCTGGCGGCCCTACGGGCGCGGAAGGCGGCGCTAAGCGACCTGGGCCGCAAGTACGGCGGCAACGCGGCCGAGCTGGCCGAGTATGCCGCTTGGGCCCGCGCCGAGGTGGAGCGCCTCGCCGGCGGCGAGCAGCGCGCGGCTGAGCTCGCTGAGACGGTCGAACGGGCGCGCACCGAGCGCGACGACGCTGCGGCGGCGCTGCGCGCGGCGCGCGGGGCGGCCGCCGAGCGCCTGGCCACCGAGGTCAACGGCCACCTCGCCGATCTGGCCATGGAGACCGCCCGGTTCGCCGTGGAGGTCGAGCCCGTCGAGCCGGGGTGGGAGGGCGCCGACCGTGTGCGCTTCGTGCTGGCCGCCAACCCCGGTGAGCCCGCCCTGCCGCTGGCGAAGGCCGCTAGCGGCGGTGAGCGCAGCCGCGTCGCCCTGGCGGTGCGGCTGGCGCTGGCCGACGCCGACGACACCCCGGTGATGGTCTTCGATGAGATCGACGCGGGCATCGGTGGGGCGGTGGCCTCCGAGGTGGGCCGCAAGCTGGCCCGCCTGGCCCGCGGACGCCAGGTGCTGTGCGTGACCCACCTCGCCCAGCTGGCCGCTTTCGCCGACGCGCACCTCACGGTGACGAAGTCGGCCACCGCCGAGGGGCGCACCGCGGCGCGCGTCGCGCTGCTCGACGAGGACGACCGCATCGTCGAGCTGTCGCGCATGCTCTCCGGGGCCACCGCCAGCGAGCTCGCGGCCGGCCACGCCGCCGAGCTGCGCGCGGCCGCGCGGCGTATGTGACCCGTTGGCGGTGATGCGTTAGGCTCATCACAGCCGTTGGCGGCGATGCGGGCTGTCGCGGTGACCTTCCCCGGTGACCGCCACCGTCACAGGCTGATGCGCCCACAAACTCCGCCCCCCCTCAAGCTGTCGGCGCCCTCCCGACCGGCCTCGCGGCGCCGGCGGCCGCGCGCGCGTGTGCGACGCGCACCCACCGGCGTCGCCGTGGTGCTGGGGGTGGTCAGCCTGCTGGCCGGCGCGTCCATGCTCGACATGAACGTGGGAGCCGAGGGCGGCGTTGTGGCCGGACCCGTGCCGGCGGCCGAGGGCGCCGCGCCACCCGCTTCTTCCCCCAGCGGTGCCGGCGGTGGGCGGTCGGCGGACCAGCGCCAGACCCCAGCCGGGCGGCCGCCGGTGTTCGCGCGCCATGAGGGCGTGACGCTGCGGCTGCCGGCCGCACAGCCGTTGGGGCTGCGCTTCACACAGGGACGCCTGGTGGGGGCCGTGCCGCTGGAGCCCTTGGGCACGCTGACCGCCAACGCCAACCCGCAGGGGTTCGACGCGTCGCAGGCGGTCGAGACGGCCAACGGCCCCGAGTTCGCCGTCGCCTCCCCGGCTGGCCGCGGCCGCCCTGCTACCAGCGCTGCCATCGTCAGCCTTCGAGGGGGGACGTGGGTGCGAGCGCCGCTGACCGGGACGGTCGTCGACGTCCGCCAACCCCCCACCGAGGTCGGCATGGGGTGGCGCCTGGTGCTACAACCCGACATCCGCCCCGAGCTGCGGGTGAGCATCTACGGGCTGCACCAGCCGCGGCTCGGCCCCGGCGACACGGTGACCGTCGGGGAGACGATCGCCGCGCCGCGCTTGATCCGCCCCGGCCTCGCCGAGGTCGGCATTGAGATGCGGCCGGCGCGGGCGCCGATCAACGTGCAAGGCGGCGACGCCCTGGAGTCCGCCCCCCAGCCGTAAGCGCGCCTCGTTGGCGCGTTCCCGGCCCGGTGCTACGGTCATTCGCATAGCGGGCTGCGCCCGAGGCGTCGCGCGGTCCCGCGCCCGTGTCGCGTGGTCCCCTGCCCGTTGGGACCCTGGAAAAGGACCGAGCGTGGCCAAGCACATCCTCGTCACCGGCGGCGTCTCGTCCTCGCTGGGCAAGGGCATCACGGCGGCTTCGCTGGGCCGGCTGCTCACGGCACGCGGCCACCGCGTGCTGATGCAGAAGCTCGACCCCTACGTCAACGTCGACCCGGGCACGATGAACCCCCTCGAGCACGGTGAGGTCTTTGTCACCGAGGACGGCGGGGAAACCGATCTCGACTTGGGCCACTACGAGCGCTTCATCGACGAGAACCTCCACCGCGCCTCCAGCGTGACCACTGGCCAGATCTACTCCACGGTCATCGCCAAGGAGCGCCGCGGCGACTACCTCGGCAAGACCGTGCAGGTCATCCCCCACGTCACCGACGAGATCAAGGCGCGGATCCTGCTGCTGGGCGAGGACGCCGACGTGGTGATTACCGAGGTGGGCGGCACCGTGGGCGACATCGAGGGTCTGCCGTTTTTGGAGGCCATCCGCCAGCTGCGCTACGACGTGGGCCGCGAGCACATCTGCTACGTCCACTGCGCGCTCGTGCCGTTCATCGCGCCCACCGGCGAGCTCAAGACCAAGCCCGCCCAGCACTCGGTGCGCGAGCTGCGCTCGATCGGCATCCAGCCCGACGCCCTGGTGTGCCGCAGCGACCGGGCGCTTGACGCCGAGCTCAAGCGCAAGATCGCCATGATGTCCGACGTGGACCTCGACGGGGTGGTCAGCGCACACGACGCATCGAGCCTCTACGCCGTGCCGCTGTTGCTGCGCGACGAGGGCCTGGACGACTTCGTGGTGCGGCGCCTGGGGCTGGACCCGGCCGTGCAGCCGGACCTGGCCGAGTGGGAACGCCTGGTGGCCCGCGCCATCGAGCCGCGTGACAGCGTCGACATCGCCGTGGTGGGCAAGTACACCGACCTGCCCGACGCCTACCTGTCGGTGGTCGAGGCGCTGGGCCACGCGGGGGTCCACCACGGCGTCGAGGTCCGGGTGCGCTGGGTCCCCGCCGACGAGCTCGTCAGCCCCAGCGAGGCGCGCCGGGTCCTGCAGGACGTGGACGGGACGCTGGTGCCGGGCGGGTTCGGCGCCCGCGGCATCGAGGGAAAGGTCTCGGCGGCGCGGGTGGCCCGCGAGCAGCTGATCCCGTATTTGGGCATCTGTTTGGGGCTGCAGGTGGCCGTGGTTGAGTTCGCTCGCCACGTGCTCGGGCTAGCCGAGGCCCACTCCAGCGAGGTCGCCCCGGACACCCCCGAGCCGGTGGTCGATCTCATGCCCGATCAGTACGACGTCGCCGACATGGGCGGCACGATGCGGCTGGGGACCTATCCCTGCAAGCTCGTTGAGGGCACCCGGGCGCAGGCCGCCTACGGCGAGGCCGTGGTCTACGAGCGCCACCGTCACCGCTGGGAGGTGGCCAACCGCTACCGGGCCCGCCTGGAGGGCGCCGGGATGCGCATCGCCGGGGTCAGCCCCGACGATCGCCTGGTGGAGATGATCGAGCTGGCCACACACCCCTGGTTCGTCACGTGCCAGTTCCACCCGGAGTTTCGCAGCCGGCCCACCCGGCCACAGCCGCTGTTTCGCGACTTCGTGGGCGCGGCCGCCCAGCGGATGCGCGAACGCAGCGGCCGTCTACCCGAGACGCCCCTGGAGGTCGACCAGACGGCGTCGACGCTGACGGGCTGACCGGCCAGCCGCTGGCGCTCGGCGCCCGCCGGCCTACCAGGCCAGCGCCGACAGCTGCGAGTCGGCGGGCAGGATCTCGCCCGCATCGCCTCCGCCGCGCCAGCGCACCCGCCCGTCGCTGAGGCTGTAGGCCAGATACCTGCCGCTGGCGTCGTAGTCCTGATGCAGCGCCCGCCCGTCGTAGTCGAAGCTTGCCAGCGTCTGGCCGGTGGCGGGATCGAGCACGATCCCCGTCGATTCGCCCTCGGGTCGGCGCTGGTCTGCCATGTTGCGCACCGCCGGGGGGTCGCTCTCGGTGACCACCAGCATTCCGTCGGCCCGAAACGCCGGGGATTCAAAGACCGCTTGCGAGCGGCCGGCCACCTCGCGGGCGTCGTCGAGGTTGGCGGCATCGGCCTCGACCACCCACACGCCGGCGTCCTCGCCGCCCCACTCAAAGGCCAGCTGCTGGCCGTGGGGGCTCCAGGCGATCTCGCCCACGCCGGGGGCGTCGCTTTGCCCGGTGATCTCGTGGATGCGCTCGCCGTCGGTGTCCACGATCACAATCGAGCCCCCCGAGGCCTGCGTCGACAGGGCGATGCGCTGCCCCTTGGGGTCCACCGCCGGAAAGATCCCGCCGCTGTGCAGCAGCGTGGGATCGCCCAGGGCCTCGCCGGTCGCGTTGGCGGTGTAGGTGGAGCCGGGTACGGGCTCGCAGCACATGTCGATGGCCACGCGGTCGCCACTGGGCCACACGTCGACGCCGGCGGGAAACGACACGGTCTCGCGGGACTCGTCGGCGGCCACAACGACAGCGCGCTCGCCGCGCCGCGCATCGATGCGGCGTCGCTGGCCAACGAGCCAGCCCCGCCGGCAGCGTCGGTGGTGGGCTCAGGCGACGGCGACTGGGGCGAGCCACCCCCAGCATCGGACGGTGTGGGCTCGCCGGGCTCCTGGCGTGTCTGGCTGATGGGCTGGTCGTCGCCGGCCAGCAGCACCGCCGCGGTCGCGACGACCACGGCCACAGCCACCACTGCCCCCGCGGCGATCACGGCCGTGGATGAGGCGCCGCGCGGTGACGGCCGCGAGCCGCTGGATCGATCAGTCCCCGCCATGGCTTCCTCCTCGCCCGTGCGACTGCCCTCGGGCGGGCCCTGTCGGGCGTGGCGTGTCCCGCGTGGGGCGTCGGGCACGCGCGCGGGGGTAGCGACGCGGTGATGTCGATGGGTCGACGATGCGACGCACCATATCGTCGCGCCGAAAGCGCGCGACTTGCTGGCTGGGGCGGCAGGCTGGGTCGCGACGCGCGGCACGGCCGAGCGACGTGGCAAAGGATGGCCGAGCAATCGACGATGCTGGCACTGGGCACGCCCGCGGTGGGCTTCGCCTTGCCGGAGGCCCACGGCGGCAAGGTCTCGCTTGACGACGTCGCCGGGCACCACGCGACGCTAGTGATGATGCTGTGCGTGCACTGCCCCTACGTCAAGCACGTCCAAGACGAGCTCGCCCGCCTGACCAGCGAGTATCTGGATCGCGGGGTGGGCGTGGTGGCCATCAACCCCAACGACGTGGCCCAACACCCCGAGGACGGCCCGCAGGGGATGCGCGCTCAGGCACAGCAGGCGGGCTTTCGCTTTCCGTATGTGCGCGACGACAGCCAAGAGGTCGCGCGGGCCTACGGCGCGGCCTGCACGCCGGACTTCTTTGTCTTCGACGGCCAGCGCCGCCTGGCGTATCGCGGGCGCATGGACGCCGCGAGCCCGCGCAGCGACGAGCCGGTCGACGGCCGCGACCTGCGCGCCGCCCTCGAGGCGCTGCTGGCCGGCGAGACGGTGCCCGGCGAGCAGCTGCCGTCGATGGGCTGTGGCATCAAGTGGCAGCCGGGTAACGAGCCCGCCTAACACGGCGTCTGCCGCCTGCAGCGCGCCCCGCGCCGACCCGACGCCCCGCGCCGACCCGACGCCTCGCGCCGACTCAAGGAGCCCGTCGCCGATGAGCACTGGTCCGCATGCCCCCGCGGCGCTGCCGCGCTCGCAGCCGGTCGATCCGGCCACGCTGGCCGCGCTGGATTTGCGCGTGGGCCGCGTGGTGGAGGTGGCTGAGTTCCCCGAGGCCCGCACGCCGTCGTGGAAGCTGACCGTCGACTTCGGTCCCGCGGTCGGAGAGCTGCGCACCAGCGCCCAGATCACCAACTACCGCCGCGACGAGCTGCTGGGTCGGTTCGTGGTGGGCGCCATCAACTTGGGCCACAAGCGCATCGCTGGCTTTGTCAGCGAGTTTCTGGTGCTGGGTGGGCTCCAGCCCGACGGGACCGTGTGCCTGCTGGGCGTGGACCCCGGCGTCGAGCCCGGCGCCCCGGTCGCCTGAGAAAGGCCGACGCTGGTGAAGGTCACCGTCGCTGACAGCGACCTGGTCTACGCGGGCCACCTGTCACGGGTGCGCATCGACCAGGTGCGGTTTCCCGACGGCACCGAGTCGGCCCGCGAGGTCGTCGAGCACCTCGATGCGGCGGCGGTGGTGCCGCTGCACGAGGACGGCACCGTGACGTTGCTGCGCCAGTACCGCCATCCGGTGGCCGGCGAGGTCCTCGTGAGCCCCCTTGGGCCACCGCCCGCCGCGAGCTGGCCGAGGAAGTCGGGCTGGGCGCGGTCGGGTTGACCCCCCTGGTGACGATGGCGAACTCGGCGGGCTGGACCGACGAGCTCACGACGATCTACTTGGCCACCGGGCTGAGCCAGAAGGAGGCCCCCGAAGGGTTTGCCTCCGAGGCCGAGGAGGCCGCAATGGCCGTGGTGCGGCTGGGCTTGGGCGTGGCCATCGCCGAGGTGGTCGCCAGCGACCGGGCCGACGCCAAGACGGTGGCGGGCCTGCTGCTCGCCGAGCGCCGGTCCGACTCCCGCCAGCAGCCATAATCCCCCGCTCGCAGCCATAATCGGTAGACTCCCGGGTGGCGCCAGGGGGCGGCCCGCCCTCGCGGGACGCCTGGGCCCTGCGAACGAAAGGCCGTGGATGCACATCGGGGTTCCCGCCGAGGTCAAGCGCGCCGAGCACCGGGTGGCGATCACGCCGGCGGGCGTGCGCGAGCTGCGGCTGACCGGCCACGAGGTGCTGGTCCAGGCCGGTGCCGGCCTGGGCTCCAGCCTGGCCGACGCCGACTACGCCCGCGCCGGCGCCCGGATCGTCGACGACGCCGACACGGCCTGGGGCGACGCCGAGCTCGTGCTGAAGGTCAAGGAGCCCACGCCCGACGAGTACCGCTTTTTTCGCCGCGACCTGACCCTGTTCACGTTTTTGCACCTGGCCGCCTCCAAGGAGCTGACCGACGCGCTGGCCGAGTCCGGCTGCACCGCCGTGGCCTACGAGACGGTGCGCGGGCCCGACGGTGGGCTGGTGCTGCTGGCGCCCATGAGCGAGATCGCCGGGCGCATGGCCGCCCAGGTCGGTGCCCAGCTGCTGGCCGCGCCCGCCGGCGGCCGCGGGGTGCTCATGGGCGGTGTGGCGGGGGTCATCCCCGCTCACGTGGTGGTCATCGGCGCCGGCTCGGCCGGCAGCCACGCCGCCGCCGTCGCCACTGGCATGGGCGCCGACGTAAGCGTGCTCGATGTGGACGTGGAGCGCCTGCGCGACATCGACCGGTGGCGCCACGGGCGCCTGCGCACCCTGACCAGCAATCGCCTGACCCTGGAGGAGCAAGTTGCCGCCGCCGACCTGGTGATCGGGGCCGTGCTCGTGCCCGGCGCCCGGGCGCCGGTGGTGCTCACCGAGGCCATGGTCGAGTCCATGCCCCGCCATGCGGGGGTCATCGACATCTCCATCGACCAGGGTGGCTGTGTGGCCACCAGCCACGTGACCACCCACGACGAGCCCACCTTCCGCGCCCACGGGGTCGTCCACTACGCGGTGGGCAACATGCCCGGGGCGATGCCGCGCACCGCCACCTACGCCCTGACCAACGCCACGCTGCCCTACGTCCAGCGGCTGGCCGATCACGGCGTGCGGCCCGCCCTTTTGGCCGACGAGGGCTTTGCCGAGGGCGTCAACGTCACCGAGGGGGCGGTCACCGAGGCCGGGGTCGCTCAAGCCCACGGCCACACGCACACGCCCCTGCGCCAGGCTTGGGCATGAGGCCATGACGGCCAGCGTGGGATCCGACGACGGCGCCGCCCCGCTTCCCTGCCACGCCGACCGGTTTTTGGACCAGCTGCGCATCGAACGGGGGTTGTCGGCCAACAGCCTGGCGGCCTATCGCCGCGACCTCTCGCTGTATGGGGTCTATCTGCAACAGGCGCAGCTGGCCAGCCCCGTCGACGCGGACCGCGACGACCTGTGGCGCGCACGCTCGTGGCGGTGCGCGGGCTGCACCGGTTTCTGCTCACCGAGGGACTGGCCCGCGACGACCCGGCCCGCGAGCTGGCCGGCCCGCGGGGCGAGCGCCCCCTGCCCAAGGCGTTGACGCTGGCCGAGGTCGAGCGGCTGCTGGCAGCCCCCGTCGGCGACGAGCCCGGCGCCTTGCGCGACCGGGCGATGCTGGAATTGCTGTACGCCTGCGGCCTGCGCATCTCGGAGCTGGTCGGCCTGGATGTCGACGACGTCGATACCCACCAGCGCGTGGTCCGCGCTCGCGGCAAGGGCGGGCGTGAGCGCTTCGTGCCCCTGGGACGGGTGGCGGCCGAAGCCGTGGACGGCTGGCGGGTGCGGGGGCGTCCCGGCCTGTGCCCCCACGGCGCGGCGCTGATGCTCAACCAGCGCGGTGGGCGGCTGACCCGCCAAGGGGCGTGGAAGGTGTTGACCCGCTACGCCGAGCGCGCGGGGCTGGCCGGGCGGGTGAGCCCCCACACGCTGCGCCACAGCTTCGCCACCCACCTGCTGGAGGGCGGCGCCGACGTGCGGGTGGTCCAAGAGCTGCTGGGCCACGCCAGCGTGCGCACGACCCAGGTCTACACGCGCGTGACCGACACGCGGCTGCGTGCCGTTTACGACCTCGCCCACCCGCGCTCGGGCTCGGGTGACGACACCGTGGGGGTCGCCGGCGACGACATCACCGCCGACGACGACGACGCGCCGCCGCGGCAGGGCTGGCGGTGAGCGCGGGCCTGCGAGGGGCGGTGGACCTCGTGGCCGCCAAACGCGACGGGGCCGAGCTGGACGAGGCCGCGCTGGGCTGGATGGTTCGGGGCTATCTTGCCACCCTGCGAGGTCGTGCCGACGACCGCGGCGGGCCGGGGCCCGGCGAGGTCTCCGAGGCGCACATGGCGGCGTTGCTGATGGCCGGGGTATGTCGAGGCTTCAGCGAGGCCGAGGCCGGCGCGTTGACGCGGGTGCTGGTCGACAGCGGCGACACGCTGGACGTGAGCCACCTGCCGGCGCCGGTGGTCGACAAACACTCGACCGGCGGCGTGGCCGACGCCACGACCCTGTTGGTGGCGCCGCTGGTGGCCGCCGCGGGGGCCACCATGGTCAAGCTGGCCGGCCGTGGGCTGGGCCACACCGGCGGCACGATCGACAAGCTCGAGGCTGTGGCCGACCTGCGCGCCGATCTGGGCCCCGATGAGGCGCTGGGCGTCGCGGCACGGGCCGGGTGCGTGGTGGCGGCGCAGTCGCCGCGGCTGGTGCCGGCCGACGCCGCGCTCTACGCCCTGCGTGACGAGACCGCCACGGTCGAGTCGCCGGCGCTGATCGCCGCCAGCGTCATGAGCAAGAAGCTGGCGGCGGGCGCGCCCACGATCGTGCTGGACGTCAAGGTCGGCCAGGGGGCGTTTGTGACCGACGTCGCCGCCGCCGACGACCTCGCTCGGTGGTGCGTGGCCCTCGGGGTGGGGGAGGGGCGGGTCAGCCGGGCGCTGGTGACCGACATGGACCAGCCGCTGGGCTCGGCAGTGGGCAACGCCCTGGAGGTGGCCGAGTGCGCCCGGCTGTTGACCCACCCGCCCGATCTCACTCAGCGCCCGCCGCGGCTGGCCTCGGTGGCCCTGGAGCTGGCCAGCCATGTGGTGGCGTGTGGCCGCGCGGGGCGCCCCGCCGACGACGAGGCCGTCGCCGCCGCGCGCGCCGAGCTGGTCCGCCGTTGGGCCGACGGCGAGGCCGCCGAGCGCCTGGAGGCCATGGTCAAGGCCCAGGGCGGCGACCCGCGGGTGGTGGCAGCACCCGACGCGGTGCTAGCCCGCGCCCCCGTGCAGCGACCGGTCACCGCCCAGGCCGCCGGCGTGGTCCAGCGGGTGAACGCGCGGGCGGTGGGCGCGTGCGCCGCCCACCTGGGCGCCGGGCGGGCTCGCAAGGGCGAGCCCGTCGACCCGGCCGTGGGGGTGGTGGTCCACGCCGGGGTGGGCGACGCGGTCGAGGCCGGCCAGGTGCTGGCGACCGTCCACGCTCGCGACCCGGTGGCCGCCGACCAGGCCGTGGCGGCGTTAGGCGCCGCGGTGGAGGTCGGTGAGCAGCCGGTCACGCCGCCGCCGTTAGTCCACGCCGTGGTCTGACCGAGGCCCCTGGCCCGGCCCCGGGCCGCGCCGGTCGTGGCCCGTTTGCGCCCGCCGCCCGCCGGGCGTGGCGGACCGGCGGTGGGCCCGGGACGCCGCTTTACACTGCCCAGCGGTATGTCCACCGGCTACACCGTGTCGATCGAGGGCTTCGAAGGCCCCTTCGACCTGCTGCTGCAGCTGATCGCGCGTCGCAAGCTCGACGTGTGGACCGTGCCGTTGGCCCAGATCACCGACGACTACCTGGCGGTGCTGCGCCAATGGACCGAGCTCGACCTCGAGGTGACCACCGAGTTTTTGGTGATCGCTGCCACCCTCATGGAGCTCAAGGCGGCGCGGCTGCTGCCCGACGAGCAGGACCCCGACGCCGAGGAGTCGGCGACCGAGGCGCGCGACCTGCTCTACGCCCGCCTGCTGGACTACCGCACGTTCAAGCACGCGGCGGGGTGGCTGGGCCAGCGGCTGGCTGACCACGCCGCCTTCGTGCCGCGGCGCGTGGGCCCCGAGCCGCGCTTCCGCGACACCCCCCCGCCGGCCCACGTCGGCGTCAGCCCGCAGCGCCTGGCCGAGCTGGCCGCGCGGGCCCTGGCCGAGACCGGAAAGGAACCGGTGGACACCTCCTATTTGCAGCCCGTGCGGCTGTCGGTGCGCGAGGCCGCCGGCATGGTCGTCGACGAGCTCGCCCGCGCCGGGGGTGTCGCGACGCTGGCCGAGCTGAGCGCGGGGTGTCGCCACCGCGTGGAGGTCATCGTCCACTTCCTGTCGCTGCTGGAGCTGTACAAGCTGGAGCTGGTCGACTTGGTCCAAGCCCACTCCTTGGGCGACGTCCAGGTGCGCTGGGCGTTGGGTGTGCCTCCCTCGCAGGGGGCGCTGCTCGCCGCCGAGCTGGCCGGCTCGGGCCCGCCGTGTCGACGGCGGGGACCGCCGAGGCCGACGACACCGCCGAGGCCGACGACACCGCCGAGGAGCGCCCGTGACCGACGCCGAGGAGGCCGCCCAGGGCCAGCCGCCAGCGTCGGCGAGCCCGGCGTCGCGCCTGGGCCGGGCCCTTGAGGCGCTGCTGCTGGTCGCCGAGGAGCCCGTGGCCCAAAGCACCCTCGCTCGGGTCCTGGAGGTGGACGACGAGGAGGTCGCGCAGGCGTTGCGCGCGTTGCGGGCCGACTACGTCGACCAGCAGCGCGGCTTCGTGCTGCGCGAGGCCGGCGGGGGATGGCGGCTGTACACCGACCCGGCCATGGCCGCCTACGTGGAGCGGTTCGTCCAGCACGGACGCTCGGGCAAGATCAGCCAGGCGGCCCTGGAGACGCTGGCGATCATCGCCTACAAGCAGCCCGTCACCCGGGGCCAGGTCGGCGAGATCCGCGGGGTGGACGCCGACGGGGCCGTGCGCTCGCTGCTCCAGCGGGGCTTGATCCAGGAGGTGGGCCGCGACCCGTCGCCCGGCCAGCCGCTACTGTACGGGACCACGGCTGCGTTCTTGGAACAGCTGGGGTTGACCAGCCTCGACGAGCTGCCGGCGCTGCCGGATTTCGACCCCGGCGGCGAACCCCCGCCCGAGCCGCCGCAGGGCGGCTACAAGGCCGCGCGGCAAGACCTCGGCGCGCTGGCCGACGAGCTCGCGGGCCCAGCGGCCGAGCCTGATGCGACCACTGCCGAGACCCACGACAGCGACGATGGGCACCAGCCACCCACGACATGAGCGGGCCGCCACGCCCCACGCGGGCGGCGACCTTACCGGGCACCAGCGCGTGCAGAAGGTGCTGGCCGCGCGGGTGGCCGTCGACGGGCGCCCGGCGACCCTCGGCGACAAGGCCGACCCCCGCCAGTCCGTCATCACCGTCGACGGCGAGCGGATACCCACCAACCCCGACCTCGTGTACTGGCTGCTGAACAAGCCACGCGATGTGGTCACCACTGCCGACGACCCCCAGGGACGGCCCACCGTCGTCGAGCTCGTGCCCGCCCATCCGCGCGTGTACCCGGTGGGGCGACTCGATCGCGACACCGAGGGGCTGCTGCTGCTGACCAACGACGGCGAGCTCGCCCACCGGCTGGCCCACCCCTCGTTCGAGGTGCCCAAGACGTATGTGGCCCGCGTGCGCGGCGTGCCGTCCAAGGCGCGTCTGGGCCAGCTCACCACCGGCGTCGAGCTCAACGACGGCCAGGCCCGCGCCGTGTCGGCGCGCGTGACGGGCACCTCCAACGAGGAGGCGCTGGTGGAGGTCAGCGTCGTCGACGGGCGCAAGCGCGAGGTGCGCCGGCTGTTGGGCGCGGTGGACCTGCGCGTGCAGCGCCTGGCCCGGGTGCGGCTGGGGCCGCTGGAGCTGGGCACCATCGCTCAGGGCAAGTTCCGCCCGCTGACCTCCCAGGAGGTCGGGGCGCTGTACGCCGCGGTGGGCCTCGACCGACAGCAGGGAGGACACCCACGGTGAGCAGCCACGACGATCGGCCGGCCGTGGCGGGCGTGCGCGGGGCGACGACCCTCGACGAGGACTGCCGCGACGAGGTGTTGCACCGCACCAGCGAGCTGCTGGCGACGATGCTGGAGCGCAACGGCCTGACCAGCGACGACGTGATCAGCCTGGTGTTTACCGCTACCGACGACATCCGCAGCGAGTTTCCCGCCGCGGCCGTGCGCGCCGCCGGCATCGCCGACGTGCCCATGCTGTGCGCCCGCGAGCTGGGCATCGAGTCCGACTCCAACATCGCGCGCTGCGTGCGGGTGCTAGCCCACGTGGTCAGCCCGGCGCCGCGCGGCGAGCTGCGCCACACGTACCTGCGTGGCGCCCGCCAGCTGCGCAGCGACCTGCCGGAATGAGCGACCCCGACCTCGCCGGCCACGACACCGGCCCGCACGCCCAGCGCGTGGCAGTGATCGGCACCGGCCTGGTGGGTGCCAGCATCGGCCTGACCGTGAGGCGCGCCGGGCTGGCCCGCGAGATCACCGGCTACGACGTCGACGCCGACGAGCTCGACGCGGCCGTCGAGGCCGGGGCGGTCACCCACCCGGCGAGCTCGGCGGCCGAGGCCGCCGCCGGCGCCGAGGTTGTGTGGCTGGCCGTGCCGGCCTCGGCGGTGGGCGCCGTCGCCGCCGAGGTGGGTCCGGCGATGTTGCCGGGGGCGGTGCTGACCGACGCCGCCAGCGTCAAGACCCGGGTGGTCGAGCTGCTGCAGGCCGCCGCGCCGGCGCAGGTGCACGTGATCGGTGGCCACCCCATGGCCGGCAGCGCCGAGACGGGCGCCGCGGCCGCGTCGGCCGAGCTGTTCGTGGGCGCCACCTGGCTGCTGACGCCCACCACCCACACCGACCCGCAGGCCTACCGCCGGCTGCACGGCATGATCGCCGCGATCGGCGCGCGCGTCATCGCCGTGGCTCCTCAGCGCCACGACCTGCTGGTCGCTGTCGTCAGCCACCTGCCCCAGCTGGCGGCCACCACCCTGATGAACCTGGCCGCCGACCGCGCCCGCGACGAGCACGCGGGGCTGTTGTTGCTGGCCGCCGGCGGCTTTCGCGACGCCACCCGCGTAGCGGCCTCCAACCCCGACCTGTGGCTGGACGTCTGTGCGCAAAACCGCGACGCGATCGTGGCGGTGCTCGACGAGTACCGCGACCGCATCGACGCGCTGCGCACCAGCCTGATCAAGTCCGACGACGCGCGTCTGCGCCACGAGCTCGCCGCGGCGCGCTCCGCCCGACGCGCGCTGCCGGGAAAGACCGTGCCCGAGGGCGCCCTGATCGAGCTACACCTGGCGATCCCGGACCGCCCCGGCGTGCTGGCCGACGTCACCACCACGGTGGGCGGCGCCGGGGTCAACATCGAGGACGTGACCATCGAGCACGCCCCCGAAGGCGGCCAGGGTCGGCTGCTGCTGGTGCTGGCCGGCGAGGCGGCCGCGGCCGCCGCCCGCCAGGCCCTGGAGGACCGCGGCTTCCACGTGGCCACCGAGCGACCCTGACGTCATGAGCGCCTCGCCTTCCCACGACGCCTGGGCGTTGCCGACCGGCCCCGTGACCCTGCCCGGGCGTGTGCCGGCACGCGGGCGCGTCACGGCCCCGGGCAGCAAGTCCGCCGCCGACGATCCCCGCGCGTGGCGCGTCACCGGCGTCGGCGGACGCCCGCCGGGCGGCGGCACGGCCGACGTCGCCTCCTCAGGCACGGCATTGCGGTTCGGCGCGGGGCTGGCGTGTCTGGCTCGCGCGCCGGTCACCCTCGACGGCTCGACCCAGCTGCGGCGTCGCCCGGTGGGCGCGCTGACCCGGGCGCTGGCGGCGCTGGGCGGCGACATCGACGACGCCGGCGGCCGTCCCCCCGTGACCGCCGGCGGTGGGCTCGCCGGCGGCGCGATCACCGTGGATTGCGCCGGCTCCAGCCAGTTCGCCAGCGCCGTGCTGCTGGCCGCACCGTACGCGGCCCGCGACGTGGTGATGGCCGCCAGCGCCCTGCCGGCACCGGCGTACGTGGACCTGACGGCGGCGGTGATGCGCGCTGCCGGCGCCGACGTGGCGCGGCTCGACGCGGAGGTGGCCACGTGGCGGGTCGCGGCCGGGGCTGGCTACGGCGCCGTGGACGCGGCCGTGGAGCCCGACGCCAGCGCCGCGGCGCACCTGTTGGCGCTGGCGGCGGCCACCGGCGGCGAGGTCACCGTGGCGGGGCTGGCGGCCACGTCGCAGCCGGACGCGGACCTGCCGGCGGTTTTGGCCCGCATGGGCTGTGGCGTGAGCCACACCGGCGACGACGTCACCGTGGCCGGGGCCGACGGTCTCGACGCCGTGGAGGCGGACCTGTCGGCCATGCCGGATCAGGTGACCACCGTGGCGGCGCTGGCGGCGATCGCCGAGGGCACGTCGCGTTTGTCGGGCGTGGCCGTTGCCCGCGGCCACGAGACCGACCGGATCGCCACCCTGGCCCGCGAGCTGGCCAAGCTGGGCGCGGACGTGACCCAGCACCCCGACGGGCTGACGATCACCGGGGTGGGCCCGCGTCCCGTGCTGGATCCAGTGGTGCTCAGCCCGCACGACGATCACCGGCTGGCGATGGCGTTTGCGGCGGTGGCTGCCTGTTTGCCCGAAGTCGCCGTCGCCCAGCCCGAGTGTGTGGCCAAGACCTATCCCGGGTTCTGGCAGGCCGCCACGGGCCTGGGCCTGGCCGTCCACCCGCTGGGCGAGTCCGGCCGCCCTTCGACCACGGAGCGGCCGTGAGGCGGGTGGTCGTGGCCGTCGACGGGCCCAGCGGCTCGGGCAAGTCGACCGTGGCCCATCAGCTGGCCGACCGACTGTCGGTGCCCCACGTGGACACCGGGGCCTACTATCGGGCGTTGACGTGGGCGGTGCTGCGCCACGGTGTGAACACGGCGGACGCCGCGGCCTGTGCCGAGCTGGCCCAGCGGGTGGCGATCACGCGCGCCAGTGGGCGGACCTACGTAAACGGTGAGGACGTCGAGGACGCCATCCGTGGTCGCGAGGCCACCGCCGCGGTGTCGGTCGTGTCGGCCCATCCGGCGGTGCGCCGCCTGCTGGTGGCGCGCCAGCGGGCGGCGGTCGGCCAGACGGGGGCGGTAGTCGAGGGCCGCGACGCCGGCACCGTGGTGGTGCCCGAGGCCGATCTCAAGGTGTGGCTGACCGCCAGCCCGCACCTGCGAGCGGCGCGGCGCGCGGCCCAGCTGGGCGAGGAGGACGCCGACGTGATCGCGGCCACCGCCGACGAGCTCGCCCGTCGTGACGACGCCGACGCTCAGCAGATGGCGCGGGCGGCGGACGCGGCGATCGTGGACACCACCGGCCGGGACGTGGCCGAGGTCGTCGCCGAGCTCGCCGGCCGGGCCCTGTCGGCGGCGGGAGCCTCGCCGTGAGCGCCCCCGCCGACGGCCCGGGCGAGACCGCCGGCCTGCCCCGACCGATCGTGGCGATCGTGGGCCGGCCCAACGTGGGCAAGTCGACGCTGGTCAACCGCCTGGCGGGCGGACGGCCCGCGATCACCGAGGAGACCCCCGGGGTGACGCGCGACCGCACCACCCACCTCGTCGAGTGGCGTGGACGCGACGTCACGGTGATCGACACCGGGGGCTGGCTGGCCGCCGAGCGCGGCACCGACCCGCTGTCCAGCGCGGTGTCGGCCCAGGCCGAGCAGGCCGTGGCCGGCGCCGACGTCGTCGTGCTGGTCGTCGACGCCACCGGCGCGCCCACCGAGGAGGACCTAGCCGCCGCCCGCTGGCTGCGCCGAAGCGCCAGCGCCGCGGTAATGCTGGCGGCCAACAAGGCCGATCGTTTGGCCGACCTGCGCCAGCCGGAGGTGGAGCTGGCCGAGTGGCACGTGCTCGGTCTGGGCGAGGCCCTGCCCGTCAGCGGCCTGCACGGCACCGGGTCGGGGGACCTGCTGGACGCGGTGTTCGCCGCGGCCGGCGATCTCGGCGAAGAGCAGCACTCGGCGCCGCGCCCGCCGGCGGTGGCGGTCGTGGGCCGGCCCAACGTGGGCAAGTCCTCGCTGCTCAACGCGATGGCGGCGTCGCAGCGCGCCGTGGTCGACGAGCGCCCGGGCACGACCCGCGACGCCGTCGACTCGCTGATCACCGGCCCGGACGGCACCGTGTACCGCTTCGTGGACACCGCGGGGCTGCGCCGCCCTGCGAAGGTGCGCGCCGGCGCGTCCACCGAGTACTACGCCAGCGTGCGCACGACCGCGGCGATCGAGGCGGCCGACGTGGTGCTGTTGGTGCTGGACGCCGCCGAGCCGATCGGCGAGCAAGATCAAAAGCTCGCGCGCCAGATCGTCGACGCGGGCCGGGCGCTGGTGCTGGTAGCCAACCAGTGGGACCGCGTGGACGTGGAGCGCCAGGAGGCCTTCGACGCCGAGCGCCGCCGGCAGCTGGGCTTTGTGAGCTTCGCCGAGCTGATCCGCACCTCGGCGGCCACCGGGCGGGGCCTGCAGCGGGTGTTGCCCGCGGTCGACCGGGCCCTAGCCGGCTGGTCGCAGCGCGTGCCCACCTCGCAGCTCAACGCGTGGCTGGCCGACGCCGTCGCCGCAACGCCGCCGCCGCTGCAGGGCCAGCGCCCCGTGCGCCTGCGGTATGCCACCCAACCGCGCGTGTGCCCACCCCGCGTGGTGGTGTTCGGCAACGCCGAGATCCCCGAGCCGTACCGCCGCTATCTGGAGCGCACCCTGCGGGAGCGCTTCGGCTTCGGTGGCTCGCCCATCGAGGTGGGCATGCGCGTGCGGCCCCGCTGGGAGCAGCGGCGAACCTAACCGGCTTTAGCGCGCCGAGAAGGCATCGGGGGAGGGCGTCGGCGAGACCGGCGCCGGCATGGGCTCGCCGGCGGAGTGTTCGGCCGCGCAACTGTCGACAGCCGACCACCGCAGTCGCGGGGCCCGGTGTGCGACCGTCGAGAAGGTCACCAGGTCCTGGTCGCCGGCCTCGGGGGGCAGCCGCACCGCGAAGACCACGGGGCTGCCGGCTGTCGCAGCCCGCGCCGCGAGCTGATACGTCCCGCGGACCTGGAAGCGCAGCCACCCCTCGGCACCGGTCGTATACGCCGTGCTGGGATTGCGGCGGGTCAACAAGTAGTCGGCGGCCAGCGGATGGCCGTCGCCGAGATCGCCGAGGTTGTCCACTCTCGCCGGGAGCACGTGCACCGGGGTCTCCACGCCTTGCTGCAAGTGGACCTCCAGGGCCGCCCCGACCAGGCACGCCGGATCGGTCGGCAGCGGCTCGAAGCCGATCAGCAGCGTGTCGACACCGACCGGGCCCACCGAGACGATCGGCCCCTCCAGCGTCTCGATCGCCCCCAGCGACGTGCCGGCGGTGATGGTGGCCTCGGCCCGGCCGGCCCGCAACGGCGGGGGGCCGGCGGCCTGCTCGAGCTCGGGCAGCTCCTGTTGCTGGCCGAACCCGACGGCGTCACCGAGGTTCTGCAGCACCAGCGGCCCCAGCATCACAAAGGCGCCAACCCCCACCGCCAGCGTCACCGTCCAGCGCAGCGTGGCGGCGAGCCATTGCGGCATGGCAACCTCCCTTGTCGGCGCCGCCGCTGGTGCGGCCCGTCGTGGCTGTACTCTGCCCGTCGGCAGACGGGCGGACGCCGCTAAGGCGGTGGGCTGCTGGCAAGCGATCGCGTCACCCCAGCGGCCCGGCTGAGGGGATTCGAGGCGACGGTCCCGCGTCCCCTACGCGGGCAACGGACCCACCGTAGGCGGGGCCTGTCACGACCAGGCTCGTCTGGGTCGCTGGCCTGGGATTGCGTGGGTCGGGATGGGCGGATTCGAACCGCCGACCTCCGCTCCCCCAGAGCGGCGCCCTAGACCAAACTGGGCCACATCCCGATGGGCGCCTCATGCTGGCGGCGCCAACGGCAGCGTAGCGCCGGGCGCACGACGCGGCCAACGCGCCGCCGGCGCCGGGCCGGCCTGGTCGGGATAGGCTGCCGTGGCGCCACGCTGTCGGCGGCCACAGGAGCATCCGTGGGGCTGTTCGACGCCGGTGCCCGCCGGGCTCGGCCCGCCACCGTGCAAGATCGGGTGTTGACGGTGCCCAACGCCGTCAGCGGGCTGCGGCTGCTGGCGCTGCCGGTGTTCGTGTGGCTGGTGTTGGGCCCGCAGCGCTACGGGGCGGCGTTCGCGCTGCTGGCGGTGCTGGCCACCTCGGACTGGATCGACGGCTTTTTGGCCCGCCGCCTTGATCAGGCCAGCCGCCTGGGGGCGGTCGTCGACCCGCTGATCGATCGCGCGCTGCTGGTGACGGCCGCCGTCACGTTGCTGCTGGCGGGGCTGGTGCCGTGGCCGGTGGTGGCGCTGATGGTGACCCGCGACGTGGCTTTGGTCAGCGCCTCCTTCGCGCTGTTTGGCGCCGTGCCGCGTTTGCGGGTCAGCCGCACCGGCAAGACCGCGACCGCCGCGCTGCTGGCGGCTCTGCCGCTGTTTTTGCTCGCGGCGTTCGTGGGCGCCGGCGGCGAGGCCGTCACCGGCGGGGCGTGGGCGCTGGCGGCGGTGGGGGTGGGGTTGTACTACGTCGCCGGCGCGCAGTACGCGCGGGCGGCGTGGCAGCTACGGCGCGAAAGGTCCGGCGGGGCATCGCCACAATCGGGTGGAGCGGGCCCGGCGCGTTAGCATCGCCGGGGCCCGGCGCCCCCGCCGGGGCCATCGACCACCGTGGGCGAAGGAGCGATCTGTGACCGAACCCCCCGCCGACTTGCGCTACACCGAGGAGCACGAGTGGGTGCGTGCCGACGGCGACCGCGTCACGGTCGGCATCACGGCGTATGCTCAGGACGCGCTGGGCGATGTCGTGTTCGTCGATCTGCCCGAGGCGGGCACGGCGATCCAAGCCGGCGAGCCCTTCGGCGAGGTCGAGTCCACCAAAAGCGTGTCGGATCTGTACGCTCCCGTGTCGGGCACGGTGGTCGAGCGCAACGAGGCGCTGGAGACCGCCCCGGAGAAGGTCAACCAGGATCCCTATGGCGCGGGGTGGCTGGTCGTCATCGACCTCGCCGACACTGCGGCGCTGGACAGCCTGTTGGACGCCGACGCGTACGCGCAGTTGCTCGCCCAGAGCTGACAGCCTCCACCGTCGCTTGCCAGTCACCGGACGGTGGCGCTGTGGGGCGATCGCCGACGGCGGCCACGCCTGAACCGCTGTGCGGCGGGCGGCTGCTAGCATCCCTTCGCGACGGCTGTTTCGACGGCCTCGATCGATGCCATCGGCGATCGTCCAGGCTCACGGCTCGTGAGGGGGCCATGCACTGCACCCGTTGCGGAGCGGACAACCCCGGCGATGCGAACTTCTGTGCGCAGTGTGGGCACCCCCTGCAAGACGAGCGTGCTGCGACCAGCCGCCTTTTCCCTGAGCACATGGATGTGCCCGAGGCCCAGGCTGAGGCAGTGGCGCGCGCGGCCGGGATCGAGCCGCCCGAGGTCGCGCCCGCCCAGACCCTGCTGGTGGTGGTCCGCGGGCCCAACGAAGGGGCTCGCTTTTTGCTTGACCGCGACCTCGTCACCTGCGGGCGCCACCCCGACAGCGACATCTTCTTGGACGATGTCACGGTGAGCCGGCGTCACGCCACCTTTCATCGCACGGACGGTGCCTTCTGTGTGCAGGACGACGACAGCCTGAACGGCACCTACGTCAACGGCGAGCGCGTTGACGCCCAGACGCTGGTCACCGGTGACGAGGTCCAGATCGGCCGCTTCAAGCTCGTGGCGTTCGTGGCCGCGACGGAGCCGACTCAGTGAGGCAGCAGCCCGTGACCGCGGACGGGTTCACCATCGGAGAGGTCCTCAACCAGCTCAAGGAGGAGTTCGAGGACATCACCATCTCCAAGATCCGCTTCTTGGAGAGCGAGGGGCTGATCTATCCCGACCGCACCGAGTCCGGCTACCGCAAATTCACCGGCGACGACGTCGACCGGCTGCGGTTCATCCTCACCGCCCAGCGTGATCACTACCTGCCGCTGAAGGTCATCCGCGAGCAGCTCGACCGCCTCGACGCCGGCCAGCCCACCAGCGCCGGTCCGCCGCCGCCCGGCGGCACGAGCGACGAGGCCGACCGCGACACCGGCGGGAGCCTGGCTCAGGCCCTGGAGGCGACCACCGGCGACGGGCTCGGCCTGGAGCGCGCCGCCGACGAGGTCGAGCTGGGGCTGCGCGACCTCTGCGAGGCCACCGGCCTCAGCGTCGAGGAGGTCCGCCAGCTGCGCGAATTCGGGGTGTTGGGCCACGCGTCCGACGACGGCGGGGGCCCCTTCGACGCCGACGACGTTTTGGCCGGCAAGGCCGCGCGGGAGCTGCTGCGGCTGGGCCTCGAGCCCCGCCACCTGCGGATGTATCGCCAGTTCGTCGATCGCGAGGTCGCCTTGTTCGAGCAGCTGGTGACCCCGCTGCTGCGCCAGCGCAATCCGGAGGCGCGCCGCCAGGCGGGACGCCAGCTGGAGACCCTGGCGGGCCTGACTGGCAAGCTCAAGCGAGCGCTGCTGGCCCGGGCGGTTCGCGACGTCGCCCATCTGGGCTGAGGCCGCCTTTCGCCCGCGAAGGGCCTGGCTCGCCGCCGCGCCGGTACGCGCGCGGGTGGCGCGGCAGGATGGGCGTCAGTCACAGCGCTGATTGAGGGGGCTGGGCGCCGAACGTAGACTCGCCTCAGCCGCGGCGAAGGAGCCTTCGTGGTCGAGCTGGAGCTGGTGGGTGTGCGCGTCGAGCTACCCCACAACCAGCCGATCGTGCTGCTCAAGGAGCAGACGGGGGAGCGCTACCTGCCGATTTGGATCGGCGCCGTGGAGGCCACGGCGATCGCCTTCGCCCTGCAGGGCGTGGAGACTGCGCGCCCGCTGACCCACGACCTGATGCGCGACCTGCTCGACGCGCTGACGGTCAGCGTCGACCGGGTGGTCGTCACCGAGCTGCGTGATGGCACGTTCTACGCCGAGGTCCAGATGAGCCAGGGCGGTGAGAGCAGCGTGGTGTCGTCGCGCCCCTCGGACGCGATCGCGCTGGCGGTGCGCGCCAACACGCCGATCTTCGCCGACGAATCGGTGCTGGACGAGGCCGGTATCGAGATCGAGGACGACGACGAGCACGAGGTCGAGCAGTTCAAGGAGTTCCTCGACTCCGTATCGCCCGAGGACTTCAAGTAGCCCGCCGCCGACCGCGGTGAGGCGGCCAGCGGGCCACGATCGAATGGGTTCACCCCGCGGGGCTCCAGCCGGGGCCCCGTCCTCCACAGCATTGTGCACAGATTGTGGACCGTGCCTGTGGACGGCGGCGAGCACCTTGGCGTGGGGCGCGGCGTTGACGGCAGGCGGCGTCGGTGCGTAGAGTTGCCCACCGAGAATTCCGTTGATGGGACGGCCTGTGCGTCGCCTGGCGAGGATCGAAGCCCATGAGCCGCACGAACCGCTATTTGCGTGACATCCCACTTCCCGGCCTAGAGGGTGGCCCCTCGGGCTATCGCGCCCCCAAGGTCTCCAAGTTGGTGGGCATCAGCTACCGCCAACTTGACTACTGGACCACCTGCGGCCTGGTGTCGGCCTCGGTGCGCGACGCGGACGGCTCGGGAAGCCAGCGGCTGTACAGCTTCGCCGACATCGTCCAGCTGCGGGTGATCAAGCGGCTGCTGGACACGGGAGTGAGCCTGACCAAGATCCGTGCGGCCATCGAGCACATCCGCGACCGGGGCCTCGATCTGCGCCACGTCACCCTGGTCAGTGACGGCAAGACCGTCTACGCCCTCAACGACGAGCGCGAGGTCGTCGACCTGCTGCACCAGGGCCAGGGCGTGTTCGCCATCGCGGTCGATCCGGTCATCGACCAGCTCGAGGGCGAAGTGGCCGAGCTTGAGCCTGAGCGCGCCGATCCGCCGGTGTCGCGCCCGGTCGACGCCAGCGACCTCGACGCTGCCAACGGCTAATCGCCGCGCGCCAGCGACCGGATCGCCGGTGCGGTGCTCGGGAGGATCAGGTGCGTGTCCGCGCCCGCGATGTCGTTAAAGCCTACGGCCACACGATTGCGCTCGACGGCTTCACCGTGGAGGTCGACACCGGTGTGACGGGCTTGCTCGGCCCCAACGGGGCGGGCAAGACCACCCTGCTCACGCTGGTGTTGGGTTTGGCGCGCCCCGAGGCGGGCCAGCTGGAGGTGTTGGGCCACGACCCCGCGTCGGCCGGGCCGACGGTGCGGGCCCGGCTGGGTTACAGCCCCGAGCGCGACGTGCTGCCGCCCCATGTCTCCGCGGCCGACTTCGTGGTCCACATGGCGCGAATCCACGGGCTGCCGGTTACGGCGGCGCGCACCCGGGCGGCGGACACGCTGCGGTGGGTCGGTCTCGGCGAGGACGCGCGACGCCCGCTGGGCACGCTGTCCACCGGCCAGCGGCAACGGACGCTGCTGGCCCAAGCCCTGGTCCACGACCCCGATCTGGTTTTGCTCGACGAGCCGACCGCCGGGCTCGACCCACTAGAGCGCGACGTGCTCGTCTCGTCGCACTTGCTGCCCGAGATCGAGCGCGTCGCCGACGCGGTCGTGGTGCTTCGCGCCGGGCGGGTGGCCGCCCACCACCTGCTGGGCAGCGATCAGGCCACCGGCGAGGTGCGAATCGAGGTGGACGGCGACGCCGGCGGGCTCGCCGCCGCCTGCACCGCCCGGGGGCTGACCGTCCACGACCAGCACGCCGGGCGGCTTCGTGTGCACGCCCCCGATGACCGGGCCCTGGACACGCTGCGCGACGCCGCCGTCGCCACGGGCGCGTCGCTGCGCCGGGTGCAGCGGGAGGCCCCCGCCCTGGCCGACCTCTACCATGCCGCCACCTTGGGTGGGCCATGAGCGACGCGCACCCCGGGCGCGGCGACGACGGCTCACCGGACGGCGGCGACCCGGCGGCGCAGCCGCGGGCGCGCCTCGCCGACCTCGGGGTGGCGGCCTATGACGGCCCTCGCGGCGGCGTCGCAGTGGCGGTCGCGGCGCTTGCGACCCACACGGCGCGGCGACTGCTGGGTCTGGGTCGGCGGCCGCGCGCCAAGCTCGTGCCGCTGGCGGTTCTGGCGCTGGCCTACATCCCGGCGGTGGCCTTCCTCGGCGTGGCGGTGCTGGTACCCGAGGAGCTGTCGGCTTTGCTCACGCTCGACGTTCGCACGCTGCTGTCCACCATCACCGTGGCGGTGGCGGTGTTCGTGGCGCTGACCGGCCCCGAGGCGCTGTGTCCGGACCGGCGCCACGGGACGCTCACGCTGTATTTCGCCTCGGGGCTGTCACCGGCCACCTACCTGTGGGCCAAGGCCGCGGCGGTCGCCGCGGTGCTGTTGGCGGTCACGCTCGGCCCCGCGCTGCTGCTGGAGGCTGGCTCGGCGCTGGTGGGCCTGGGCCCCGAGGGGGCGCTGGCGTCGGTGGCCCGACTCGGCCGGGTGGCGGCGGCCGGCGCGGTGCTGGCGGGGGTCTACACCGCCGTGGGGCTGGCCGCGGCAAGCCTGACCGATCGCCACGCCGTGGCCAGTGGCCTCGTGATCGCGGCGCTGCTGGGCTCGAACATCGGGGTGGGGCTGCTCGACGCCGCTGTGGCCGCTCCCGCATGGCTGCCTCTGCTCAGCCTCGTCACGGCGCCACTGGAGCTGGTCGACCGGCTGCTGGGCACGACCGGCGAGGTGGCCGGTGTGGCCACGACGAGGGTGGTCGCGGCCAATCTGGGGTGGCTGGCGGTGCTGGGGGGCCTGGCGTGGTGGCGTCACGACCGGGTTCGGCCCAGCTGATGCCGGCCGGCTCAGCGGTGACGGTGGCCGCGCACAGCGTGTCGCGGTGGTTTGGCAGCGTGGTCGCCGTCGCGGACGTCTCGGTGGCCATCGGACCGGGCGTGACAGCCCTGCTGGGCCCCAACGGCGCGGGCAAGACCACGCTGGTGCGGATGCTGTGTGGCCTCGTGCGCCCGTCGGCCGGTCGAGCGCTGGTGGATGGGCGCGACCCACGGCGCGACGTCGCGGCCGCGGCGATGATCGGGTACGTGGGCGAGCCGGCGGGGCTGCTCGAGCCGCTGACCGCGCGGCAATTCGTCCGCTCGGCCGGGGTGCTGCACGGGCTCGCCGAGCCGGGCGCGGCCGCCGAGCGCGCGCTGGCCGCGGTGGATCTCGACCCCAGCGATCCCCGCCCGCTGCGGGCCTACTCCAAGGGGATGCGCCAGCGGGCCACCATCGCCCAGGCGCTGGTGCACCAGCCGGCCGTGCTGGTGCTCGACGAGCCGCTGACCGGGCTGGATCCCGCCCAGCGCCACCGCCTGGCCGGTCTGTTCCGCCAGTTGGGCGACGACGGGCGCACGGTGCTGGTGTCCAGCCACGTGCTGGCCGAGGTGGAGCCCTTGGCCGACCGGCTCGTCGTGCTGCTGGGGGGCCGGGTGGTCGCGGAAGGCGAGCTGGCGGCGATTCGCGCGCTGATGGACGATCGAACCCACCGCCTGCGGGTGGCCACCGACGCCCCGGCGGCGCTCGCGGCGGCGCTGGTGCGCACGGGCCAGGCCGAGGGCGTGCGCCTCATCGGCGACAACGCTCTTGAGGTCGAGACCGGCGAGATCGCTGCGTTCCGTGCCGGCATCGCCTCGGTGGCGGCCAGCGAAAACGCGCGGCTGCGCGAGGTCGTCCCTCTCGACGACGACCTCGAGAGCGTGTTTCGCTACGCGATCGAGCGCGGGCGCGGGGCGCAAGGGGGCGCGTGGTGAGCGGCGGCGTCCGCGCCATCGCAGCGGTGTGGTGGCTGGTGGGCCGCACCCAACTGTCGCGCGCCCGCCTGGTGGCCCTGGCGGCCGGCGGCGTCGTGTTGGTCGCGCTCACATGGGCGGTCGCCGCAAGCGGCGGTGACGCCGAGCCGGTGCTCAACCGGGTGGGGGTGGACCTGCTGGTGCCGTTGCTGACCCTGGTGGTCGCCGCGTCGGCGCTGGGGGATTTGGACGCTGACGGCAGCCTAGTGTATTTGTGGCTTCGCCCGGTGCCACGCTGGCAGCTGGCGGTCGGCGCGCTGGGGGCCGTGGGCACGATCGCCGTACCGGCGGTGATGGTACCGATCGCGCTCGCGGCCCTGGTGGCCGGCCTCGGGGCGGTGTCGGGGGCGGTGACGGCGGCGACGGGGGCCGCCACCGCCCTGGCCTACGGGGCGGTGTTTCTCGCCGCCGGGCTGTGGCTGGAGCGCGCGCTGCTGTGGGGCCTGCTGTACGTCCTGGTGTGGGAGGGGCCGGTCAGCGCCGCAAGCGACCCCCGCCGCTAGCAGCGCGGCGCTGGCGGGATTCGTGGCCGCCGGGCTGGTGGCCACCACCTGGCTGCTGCGGCGCCACCAGCCCACGTGACCGCGGGGCGTCAGCCTTCCGCGAGGGCCTCCAGGTCCGGGCACGAGCACATGAGATGGCGGTCGCCGTAGGCATTGTCGATGCGCCCCACCGGGGGCCAGTACTTGGCGTCGCGCTGGCGCACCCCGGCGGGATGGGCGGCCTCGGCCCGGCCGTAGGGACGGTCCCAGTCGTCGTCGAGGACGTCCTCGGCGGTGTGGGGCGCGCGACGCAGCGGGCTGGCCTCCAGGGCGACCTCGCCGCGGGCAACCTGGTCGATCTCGCCGCGGATGGCCAGCATCGCGTCGCAGAAGCGGTCGAGCTCGGCCTTGGGCTCGGACTCGGTGGGCTCGACCATGAGCGTGCCCGCCACGGGAAAGGACATGGTCGGCGCGTGAATGCCGTGGTCGATGAGGCGCTTGGCGACGTCCTCGGCGGTTACCCCGGTCGCGTCGGTGACCGGCCGCAGGTCCACGATCGCTTCGTGGGCCGCGGTGCCCGCGGCGCCGGTGTACAGGATCGAATAGGCCCCGCCCAGGCGGTGGGTGACGTAGTTGGCCGAGAGGATCGCCGCCTGGGACGCGCGGGTGAGCCCCTCGCCGCCCATCAGGGCGATGTAGGCCCAGGAGATCGGCAGGATGCCCGCCGAGCCCCAGGGGGTCGCGGATATGGCCCCCACCCCCGGCCGCGGCCCGGCCTCGGCAACGACCGGGCTCGACGGCAGGTAGGGCGCCAGGTGCTCGCGCGCGGCCACCGGCCCGACGCCGGGGCCCCCGCCGCCGTGGGGGATGCAGAACGTCTTGTGCAGATTGAGGTGGCTGATGTCGGCGCCGAACTTGCCGGGCCAGGCCAGACCCACCATCGCGTTGAGGTTGGCGCCGTCGAGGTAGACCTGGCCGCCGGCGGCGTGGACCAGCTCACACAGATCGGTGATGGTCTCCTCGAAGACCCCGTGCGTGGATGGGTAGGTGACCATGACCGCCGCGAGGCGCTCTCCGTGGGTCTCGAGCTTGGCGCGGACGTCGTCGAGGTCGATGTTGCCGCCGTCGTCGCAGCCCACCACCACGATGCGATAGCCGACCATGGCCGCGCTGGCGGCGTTGGTGCCGTGGGCCGAGTCGGGGATGAGGCACACGTCGCGCTCGCTCTGTCCGCGGTCGGCGTGATAGCGGCGGATCGCCAGCAGGCCGGCGAACTCGCCCTGTGCCCCGGCGTTGGGCTGCAGGCTCACGGTGTCGTAGCCGGTAATCTCGGCCAGCCAGTCTTGCAGATCGGCGATGAGCTGGCGATAGCCCTGGGCCTGCTCCAACGGCGCAAACGGGTGCATCCCGGCGAAGCCGGACCAGGAGATGGGCTCCATCTCCGCGGCGGCGTTGAGCTTCATGGTGCACGAGCCCAGCGGGATCATCGTGCGGTCCAGCGCCAGGTCCTTGTCGGCCAGGCGCCGCAGCTCGCGCATCATGGCCGTTTCCGAGCGATGGGCGTGGAACACCTCGGCGGTCAGCAGCCCCTCGGTGCGCCGCAGCGCCTCGGGCAGCCGCGGCGAGGCCCGGCCCGGGCCCGGATCGCCATGCTCGGCGCCGAACGCGGTCAGCACGCCGGCGATGACGGCGTCGTCGGTGGTCTCGTCGAGGGTGACGCCCACGGTGTCGTCGTCGACCCGGCGCAGGTTCAGCCCGCGATCGCGGGCGGCAGCAAGCACCGCCTCGGCGCGGCCGGGCACCCGGGCGGTGACGGTGTCGAACAATGCGGCGTGGCGCACCGTCACGCCGGCCGCCTCCAGGGCGTCGGCCAGGCGCGCGGCGTGGCCGTGGACGCGCTCGGCGATGGCCGTGAGCCCTTCGGGGCCGTGATAGACGGCGTACATGGCCGCGGCGATCGCCGGCAGCGACTGCGCCGTGCACACATTGCTGGTGGCGCGGTCGCGGCGGATGTGTTGCTCGCGGGTCTGCAGCGCCAGGCGCAGCGCCGGCTGGCCGTGATGGTCCAGCGACACGCCCACCAGCCGGCCCGGCAGGGCGCGGCGGTGGGTGGTGTGGGTGGCGATGAAGCCGGCGTGGGGACCGCCGAACCACAGGGGGACGCCGAAGCGCTGGGTGGAGCCCACCACCACGTCGGCGCCCTGCGCGCCCGGCGAGCTCAACACGGTCAGCGCGAGGGGGTCGGCGGCGACGACCGCCAGCGCCCCGGCGCGGTGGGCGGCGTCGACCAGCGAGCCCAGGTCGGCGATCTCGCCACACGAGCGGGGATAGGACAGCAGCACGCCGAAGGTGTCGTCGTCGAGCAGCGCCACGGGATCGCCCACGACCACCTCGAGGCCTTGAGCGGCCGCGCGTGTGGTGACGACGTCGATCGTCTGGGGATGGGTGTCGGCGTCGACGACGAACCTGGACCCCGTGCGGCGCTGCACCCGGTGGACCAGCGTCATCCCCTCTGCGGCGGCGGTTCCCTCGTCCAGCAGCGACGCGTTGGCCAGCCCCATGCCGGTGAGGTCGCAGACCATGGTCTGGAAGGTCAGCAGCCCCTCCAGGCGGCCCTGGGAGATCTCGGGCTGATACGGCGTGTAGGCGGTGTACCACGCCGGGTTCTCCAGCAGGTTGCGGCGGATCACTGGCGGGGTGATCGTGTCGTGATAGCCCATGCCGATCAGCGGCGTCATGGGCTGATTGCGGTTCGCCAGGTCGGCTAGGGCGCGCTGGACCTCGTCCTCGGAGCGCGCCGGGGGAAGCGCCAGGTCGCGGTCGCCGCGGATCTGCTTGGGCAGGGTGTCGTCGAGCAGGGCGTCGACGGTGTGATAGCCAAGCTCCTCGAGCATCGCCTGCTGGTCCTGGGGCGATAGCCCGATGTGGCGGTCGCTGAAGCGAGCGGCGAGGTGGGGCGTGCGATCCATCGGGTTGGCTCCTGACAGGGTCCTGGGCGCAGCCACCTGTGGTGGTCCGCCCCGGCCTCTGTCACAGAACCTGAGAGTTCGACCGGCACGCGCCGGCTTGCCCCTTCGGTTCCCGCTGGCCGGCTGGGGCCGCGGGGATCTCCAGAGTGGCCTTCACCTCGCGGTACGGGTGCCTGAGAGATTCCCCGGGGCGGGTTGCTCCTTCGGCGCTCCGGTCGCACCGGAGACTCTCCCGCGAGGCATCGACAGCCCGAAGCTACACTATCGGGGCGGGCAGAAAACCTCAACCGTGGGGCACAGCGACCGGCGGGGGCGGGGTCACGCGTCGAGCCCGTGACGCTGCAGGGCGTGGCGGGCTTGGCGCCGGCGCACACGCCGGTTGATGCCCAGCTCGGAGATCGTCGCGCCGAGCACCACCGCCAGCACCACGTTGAGCGGATCGGCCCCCACCCGCGGGCCCAGCAGCACGCCCACCACCAGCGCCGGGGGCAGGGCCAGGGTCATCCACCGCACCGACGCCAGCAGGCTGCGGTCGCGGTGCCAGCGGGCGAGCTGGGCCAAGCCATCCACCAGGCGGGGATCGCGCAGGCGCCGACCGCGGGCGATGGCGCGCTTGACGGTGACGCGCTCGCGCCACGACAGCCCCTCCATGCCCGGCTCGGCCAGCATCGACGGGCAGTGTCGCACGCCGCGTGACCGCTGGCGGCGCCGGCGCCCGGGCCGGTGGCGGCAAATGGCCTAGCCTGCGGCGGCGCGGGCGCCGGCCGGCTCCCGCCGCGCGCGCACGGCCGCGCGCACACGCCCCCGGCCTGCGAGGGCGAGCGCGTCATGCTCGGCGTCGACCTGATCGCGTGGCTCCAAAAGAGCCTGCCGTGGCTCACGCCGGTCATGGCCGCGTTGAGCCGGCTGGGCGACGTCGGCTTCTTCGAGCTGGCGGTGGCGGCGGTCTACTGGACGGTGTCGCCCTCGGTGGGCGCACGCCTGGCGGTGCTGCTGCTGGTGTCGTCGGGCACGAACGCCGCGGCCAAGCTGGCGAGCGGCTCGCCGCGGCCCTACTGGGTCGCCGGCGAGGTCACCGCCCACGCCGCCGAGGCGAGTTACGGATTGCCGTCGGGCCACGCCCAGAACGCCGCGGCGGGGTGGGGGCGTTTGGCCGCGGTGAGCTCCCGGCGCGGCGTGTGGCTGGCCGCGGCGGGGCTCGTGGTGGCGATCGGCGTGTCGCGATGGCAGCTGGGGGTCCATGCGCCCGTGGACACCCTGGGGGGCTTGGTGCTGGGGGTGGGGTTATTGGCGGCGGCGCTGCGCCTGGAGGCGCCACTGACCGGGTGGCTGGCGCGCCGGCGCGCGGCCACGCAGCTGCTGGTGGCAGCCGGCGCGTCGCTGGCGGTTGTGGCTGTGGGCGTCGCCGCCCAGCTCAGCCCGTGGGCGGGGCCACCGGCGGCGAGCTGGCTGGCGCGGGCCCAGACGGTGGCCCCGGGCACGCCGCTCAGGCCGGAGAGCCTGGCGCCGGTGGCGCGCTCGGCGGGGGCGCTGCTGGGCTTCGGGGCCGGACTGGTGCTGCTGGAGCGCCGCGGCGGTTTC
>PXPH01000060.1:0-18168 GCA_003021615.1 Actinobacteria bacterium QS_8_72_14 | reverse complement strand
GTTCTCGCTGCTGGGGCTGGCGCCACGCCGGCCCGCTTCCCGCCGGCGAAAGCCACCGGCCCTCGGCTGGTTGCCCGGCGTCGGGTATGGTCCCCGCCGCGCAACGGCCCCTCGTCGCGACGTCGGCCGCGGGAGCCGAGGAAGAGGCGCCCGATGAGCGAGGACGACAAGCAGGACCTCACCGACGCCGAGCAACTTCTGGAACGCGTCGAGGTCCAGCGCCGGCGTGCCCGCCGCCACGCCATCTACCAGCGCGCACGGTTTCGCGGGCTGCAGGTCGATCCCGACGTCGAGTTCTACCCCGAGGTGGCCCATCGCCGTCCGGGCGACACCAACCTCGTCAAGTGGGGCTTCGATCTGCACCCGTCGGTCACGTTCGGGTCGGCGGCGGTGCTGCTGGCGTTCGTGGCCGTCACGCTGGCGTTCTCGCAGCGCGCCGAGGCGGCTTTCAACGCAGTGCTGGCGGGCATCAACGACAGCTTTGGCTGGTTCTACATCCTGGCCGCCAGCGGGTTCGTGCTCGTGGCCGTGTACTTCGCGGTCAGCCGCTACGGCAAGATCCGCCTGGGCGGGCCGGACGCGGAGCCGGAGTTCAGCCGGTTCGCGTGGCTCTCCATGCTGATCAGCGCCGGCATGGGCATCGGGTTGATGTTCTGGTCGGTCGCCGAGCCGATCTTTCACCTCAACGCCCCCGCGCCGCTGTTCGAGGTGGAGTCCGGCAGCGCCGAGGCCGGCAAGGCGGCGCTGGCCACCTCCTTCTACCACTGGGGCGTCCACCCCTGGTCGATCTACGCGCTGGTGGCTTTGGCCCTGGCGTTCTTTTGCTACAACCGCGGGTTGCCGTTGACGTTCCGGTCGGTCTTCTATCCCTTGCTGGGCCCGCGGATCTACGGCGGGTGGGGAAACGCGATCGACGTGCTGACCGTGCTGGCCACCCTGGCGGGCCTGGCGACCTCGCTCGGTCTGGGGGTGGGCCAGGCCGCCGCCGGGTTGAACGTCCTGTTCGGCTGGCCTCAGGGCGTGGGCTTTCAAGTGTTGCTGATCGCGGTCATCACCGGCATGGCCACCGTCTCGGTGGTGCTGGGCCTGGACGGCGGGGTCAAGCGGCTCAGCCAGCTCAACATCGGCCTGGCCGCCGCTTTCATGCTGTTTCTGCTGGCGGTGGGCCCGGCGTTGTTCATTTTGTCGGCGTTCGTGCAGAGCCTGGGCTTCTACGCGGGCTCGCTGCCGGAGCTGGGCTTTTGGAACGAGGCGTTCTCGAACACTGACTGGCAGGGCAGCTGGACGGTCTTCTACTGGGGGTGGTGGATCTCGTGGTCGCCGTTTGTGGGCATGTTTATCGCCCGCGTGTCCAAGGGCCGCACGGTCCGCGAGATGATCTTGGGCGCGGTGGCCTTCCCGTCGGTGCTGTCCTTTCTGTGGATGTCGGTCTTTGGCGCCACCGCGTTGGACCTACAGCTGTCGGGCGCCCGGGACCTCGCCACGGCGGTCAACGAGAACGTCGCCACCGCGCTGTTCGAAATGCTGGAGGCGTTTCCGCTGGCCTCGCTGATGTCGTTGGTGGGGGTGCTGTTGGTCGTGTCGTTCTTCGTGACCTCGTCGGATTCGGGGTCGCTGGTTGTCGACCATCTCACCTCGGGGGGCAAGCTCGACTCACCCGTGCCACAGCGCGTGTTCTGGGCCGTCATGGAAGGCGTGCTGGCGGCGGTGCTGCTGATCGGCGGCGGTCTCTCGGCGCTGCAGACGGCCGCGGTGGTCACCGGGTTGCCGTTCGCGGTGGTGCTGATCGTGTTGTGCTGGAGCCTGCGGCGTGCCTTCCACGAGGAGCTTGACCTGCTGGAGGCCCACTACGACGCCGAGATCTTTCGCAGCCGCCACGGCGCGCTGATCGACCACCTCGACCGCGAAGCGGCGCTGGGCCGGGGCCCGCCCCGACGGCCCACCGACGATGGGCCCGTTGCCCAGGGCGAGTCGGCCACCGGCGGCGAGTCCCAGTCCCAGGCACCGAGCTGACCCACCGCCGGTGGACCAACGAAAAGGCCGCTCCATGACCATCACGACCCGACGCCGGCGTACGGCGACGAGGCTGGCGGCCGCCGCGGCGGTCGTGGTGCTGGCCAGCGCGTGCGGCTCCGGGGAAGAGACCGGCGCGGCCTCGGGGCCGGTGGACGCGGGACCGCCGGAGGGCGAGGCGGCCGGCGAGGCGACCGTGCGCCTGGCCCGCGCGGATTGGGACACCGGGTTCTTTCAGGCGGAGGTCTACCGCCAGCTGTTGCAGGAGCTGGGCCATCCGGTCACCGACCCGGCGCAGGCGACCCTGGCCCCGGAGAGCTTCTATCCGGCCTTGGCCGACGGCGAGCTGGACCTGTGGGCCAACGGCTGGTTTCCCTTGCACCGGCGCTATTTGGATCGCGAGCTGGTCACCGGCCAGACGATCGACCAACCCATCGAACCGGTGGGCACCCAGGTCCCCCAGGGGGCCGTCCAGGGCTACGTGGTCGACCGGGCCACCGCCAAGGAGCTGGACGTGACGTCCATGGCCGACTTCACCCGATCGGAGGTCGTGGAGGCCTTCGACCAGGACGGCAACGGACGCGCCGACCTGTACGGCTGCCAGCAGGGGTGGGGCTGCAACCGACGAATCGCGGCGCATCTCGCCGAGCACCCCTGGGGCGCCTCGATCGAGCAGGTCGTGGGCGACTACGATGGCCTGGTCGAGCAGGCCCGCCAGCGCATTGACGCCGGCAAGCCGACGCTGCTGTACACGTGGACGCCCAACTGGACCGTCGAGGTCCTCGAGCCCGGCAACGACGTGCTGTGGCTGGAAGCGCCGTCGCGACCGGACGCGCCCACCCCCACCGCCGTGGAGGGCTTGGAAGGCTGTGCCGGCGGCGACCCGTGCCAGCTCGGCTGGACGGTCAACGACATCCGGGCGGTGGCCAACCGCGACTTTTTGGATGCCAACCCGGCGGTTCGCCGGCTGCTGGAGGTCGTGGCCATCCCGCTGGCCGACATCGCCGCGCAGAACGCCGACATGGCCGGCGCCGAGGACTACGGCCAAGAGGCCATCCAGCAGGACGCGGCCGAGTGGATCCGGGCTCACCGCCAGCGCGTCGACCGGTGGCTGACCGCGGCGGTCCACCGGGGTGGCCCCCGCCATGTCGTAGATCAGCGGCACGCCGGTGGGGATCTCCAAGCGGGTCACGGCGTCGTCGCTCAACCCGTCGAGCTGTTTGCAGATCGAGCGCAGGCTGTTGCCGTGGGCGCTGACCAGCACCACGGCGTCCTCGGCCAGGGCCGGCACGATTCGCCGGTGGAAGTACGGCAGCGTGCGGTCGCCCGTCTCCTTTAGCGACTCGCCGCCCGGCGGCCCGACGTCGTAGCTACGCCGCCACACATGCACCTGGTCCTCGCCGAACTCCTCGGCCGTTCGGGCCTTGTCGCGGCCGGTCAGCAGGCCGTAGTAGCGCTCGTTGAGCTGCCAGGCGCGCTCTTGGGCGAGGTCGCCCTGGCCCAGCTCATCCAGCACGATCTCGCCGGTGTCGATGGCGCGCTGCAGCGTGGAGGTGAATGCCGCGTCCACCCGGTAGCCTTCCGCGGCCAGGCGCTTGCCGCCTTTGCGGGCCTCCGCTCGGCCCTCGTTTGACAGCGACACGTCCACCCAGCCGGTGAAGCGGTTCTCGGCATTCCACATGGACTCGCCGTGTCGGACCAGGATTAGCGTGCTCATCGGTGCGTTCCCCAGCAGGCTGCGAAGCGCGGAGCCTAGCGGGTGCAGGTTCGTCGCAGCAGCCGCGGCGCGAAAGGCCGACGCCGGGCGCGCTAGGGTTGTTCGGGTGCGCCCCGAGCCAGCCCGTCCCGCCATTCGCCGCCCGCCGGTGGGGGGGTGGTGGCCATGAGCGTCCCCCAGCGCTTCCAGCCACCGTGTGTCCCCGAAGCCGCGGTGTTCGACCTCGACGGGCTGCTGGTGGACACCGAGCCCGCCTGGGAGGACGCCGAGCGCCGACTCGTCGAGCAGCTGGGCGCCGACTGGGACCCGGGGCTGCGGCTGCGCCTTCTGGGCTCGGGGCTGGCGCGGGCCTCGGCCATCCTTGCCGAGCACGTCGGCCACGCCGACCCGCAGACGATCGAGCGGCGCATGCTGGTGGCCGCCCTCGAGGAGTTCCGCCGCGGGGTGGCGCCCCGCCCCGGCGCCGCCGAGCTGCTGGCGTCGCTGGCCGGACACGTCCCGGTGGCGGTGGCCACCAACTCCCGGCGCGTGCTGGCCGACACCGTCCTGGCCAGCGCCGAGCTCGACGCCGAGCCCCGAGTGCTGGTCTGCGCCGAGGACGTCGACGAGCCCAAGCCGGCCCCCCAGCCCTATCAGCGCGCGTGCGCCGAGCTGGGCGTGAACCCCTCGGCGACGATCGCCTTCGAGGACGCCCCGCCGGGCATCGCCGCCGCGGTTGCCGCCGGATTGTGGACCGTGGCCTGCCCCAGCGAGCCGGGGGCGTCCACCGAAGGCGCCCACGCGGTGGTGGCCTCGCTGGCCGACGTCGACGTGGCCGCGCTGCTGGCCAGCCCCGCCTGAGGGGGGCGCCGAGCCCGCGGTGTGGCCGTTCGGCCGCCACGCCCCGGGCCCGGTCGCGTCCCCGCACTGGCGCACTAGGGTTTGCGATGGCCCACCGCTGCCGTCCGGGAGGGGTCGACGCAAAGCCATGGAGCTGTCCTACGCGTCGGTGGTGTGGGCAACGCGCGGGCTCATCGCGGCCCGCCGCTGGCCCGTGAGGCTCAGCGGCCTCGGCCATTTGCCAGCCGAGGGCGGCGCGGTGGTGGCCAGCAACCACATCTCGTATGTCGACTACCTGTTCGTGGGGTTGGCGGCCCACCGGCGCGGCCGGATTATGCGCTTCGCCGCCAAGCGCGAGCTCTTCGAGCACCCCCTGGCGGGGCCGTTGCTGCGGCGCACCGGCCAGCTGAGGGTGGACCGCGAGAGCGGGGCTGGCGAGGTCATGGAGCGCATGGCCGCCACCGCGGCCAACGGCGAGGTGCTGGGGATGTTCCCCGAAGCGACGATCAGCCAGGCGTTCGTGCCCAAGCGCGCCAAGATCGGCGCGGCGCGCATCGCCCTGCAGGCCGGCGTGCCGCTGATCCCCGCCGCGGTGTGGGGAAGCCAGCGCATCAAGACCAAGGGCGCGCCGCCCCACGCGCGCAGCTTCCCGCGGGGGGTGGCGGTGTCGGTGGCCTTCGCCCCGCCGGTCGACCTGTCCGACGGCGACCCGCGCGCGGCCACCGACCGGCTGATGGGCTCGATCACCGCTCTGGTGGGCGATCTACAGCGCACCTATCCCCAGCAGCCGGCCAGCGACGACGACCGGTGGTGGCTGCCGCCCCACCTGGGCGGCACCGCCCCGACGCTGGCCGAGGCCGAGGAGCTAGCCGCCCGCGAGTCCGCCGAGCGAAGCGCGCGGCGCATAGCCCGGCGCGGCCCGAGCCCGCAACAGCCGCCCTCCGATGATGGCTGACGCGGGCCGCGGTGCGAACGGTCGTCGCGTACGCTTGCGGGCGGATCGAACACTGCAAGCTAAGAGTTACCCACGGATCGAGCTGAGGGGCTGTAGCAGGGGTCGATAGTTGGCGATCGGCGACTTAAAATGACCTTAAAGAACACCGCCCTCGTTTCAGTTATACTACTCTTTATCCTATTCACCCTTGCAGGAAACCTCCTCAGCGGGAATTCCGTAGCGGAGCAGACGAACCTGACGGAGACCGTGAGGTCTGACAGTGCCCCTATATCACTGCAATATGCAATAGATTCTTATTCGGGCCAGGAGAGAGTCGGGAGGTCGCTTCACGAATTCCGTGCGTCAGGCTGGAGGAACTGGACCGATGTTACAATAAAGTCGTCGGGAAAGGCTGATGGAAGGCCTGGGAAAGTGCAAAGGTATGAAGACGGGGTGTATACTCTAGGAGACCTCGCAAACGCTGCTGAGCTTGCAGATTCCGGGTTCCTACAGGACAACATTTATAGGGCATTCCCTGAAAATAGTATCCGAGTCTCAAGATACAACCATGAGCCTGAGGAGGTAGTGTCACCCGGGCCGTTGTTTAATGCTGGAAATGGTCGTAAGGCTACAGCGTCCGAGGGCGCAGACATTGCAGCAGCTCCAGCTACCATAAAAACACAAGTCGCGCGAAGAATTGATATAGATAAGTCTGAGTTAGGAAGTGATGTGCGGATTCTAGCTGCATGCCCCTCGGGCATCGTGAAGGAATGCAAGCGTAAGGGTATGATCGTTCGTAGAGCCGTCGTCTACCATGAGGAAACGAATATCCCATTGCAGGTAACGGAACAAGGGCACCAAGAAAATGAGGGGACGGTAACTACAAGGGAAATGAAGGTGATCAAGCTCGAGAGTAATAGCTCTATCAAGGTAGGCGATGCTTCATAAGGCGTAAGGTATTGGGCGGACCTGCAGCGGGGGGAGGCGCCTTCATCTGCTGGTCAAGCCGGCAAATGATCGCCCACCTGGGCGGCGTCGTGGCGCTTGCCGGTGGCGCGCGTGCGGGCGGCGAGCCCACGGCGGGCCCCGTGGGTGCGCTTGAGGCCGTGGTGGTCAGCCCACCACGTCCTCCAAGCGCGGCCGGCAGGGGCTGAACTCAGGGCGCTCGAGCTGCTCGAGGGTGCACTGGCGCGGCTCCTTGTCCAGGCGCCAGCGCTCGAAACGGGTGGCGTGGCGAAAGCGGCCGCCGGTGATCTGATCGTAGGACACTTCACAGACCAGCTCGGGGCGCAGCGCCACCCACGACCGGTCCCTGTCGCCGCCCCACCGGCTGGGTCGATCGGGGTGGCGGGTTTGCTGGCCGAAGCCGCCCTCGACGTCGTCGCCGGCCACGAACGGCTGCAGGTCGCCCAGCAGCTTGGCGCGGTCGGCGTCGCGCAAGTTGGCGCAGTGCCCCACGAAGGCGAGCTCGCCGGCGTCGTCGTACACCCCCAGCAACAGCGAGCCGATCTTGTCGCCGTCGGTGTGCACCCGGTAGCCGCCCACGACGCAGTCGGCCGACCGGCGGTGCTTGACCTTGACCATGGCGCGCTCGCCGGCGCGGTAAGCGCCGTCACGGTGGTCGACGGTGTCAGGTGCCACGGCCGGCTCAGCGAGGCCGCCAGCCCCTCCAGGCGTTCCCGGCGCCGCCGAAACGGCGCGCCGCGCAGGTCGGCGCCGCGATCGGCCAGCAGATCGAAGGCGATCAGCGACGCGGGGATCTCGCGTGACAGCTTGGCGATGCGCGACTCGGCGGGGGGCACCCGCAGCTGCAGAGCGTCGAAGTCCAGTGCGCCCTCGGCGACCACCACGACCTCGCCGTCGATGACCGTGCCCGGTGGCATGGTCGCCAGCGCGCCGTCGAGCTCGGGGAAGTAGCGCCGCAGCGGGCGCTGGGCACGGGAGTACAGGCGTGGCGCGTCCCCGGCGGCGCCGGGCGCCCAGGCGTGGCACCGGAACCCGTCCCACTTGGGCTCGTAGGCCCAGTCATCGACCGGCAGCGCCTGTTTGGTGCGCGCCTCCATGGTGGCCGCCGGCGCGGAGAAGGGAGCGGCGCTCACCCCAGCGTGCGCAGGTCCATCACGCTGCCGGTCTCCAGGTCGTTGCGCGCCAGCACCTTCCAGATGCGGGTGGCGGCGTCGGCGGGGTCGACGAGCTGGCCGTCCCGGTGCAGCTGGCGGAACTTGGCCACCGCCGGGAAGTCGTGCTCGTCGGTGTCGCGGATGTGTGCCTGCATGCCGGTGTCGACCACGCCGGGCGCGATGGCCAGCACCCGCGCCTCGCCGCGCGTGGCCTGCTCGCCACCGACGGTGCGCACCCAGTGATCGCCGGCGGCCTTGCCGGCGCAGTAGGCGCTCCAGCCCTCGTAGGGCTTGGTGGCCGCCCCGGAGGTCAGCTGCACGAAATCCACCTGGCCGTCGAGATCGGCCGCGGCGGACAAAAACGCCTGGCCCAGCGCCTGAGGCGCGGCGCTGTTGAGCAGCACCTGGCGGCGGTAGCGCTCGGTGTCGACCTCGGCGGCGTAGCCCATCGGCTCGAGCGTGCCGGCGCAGTGGATGAACACGACCCGCTCGCCGTCGAAGTGGGCCAGGGCCTCGCGGAGGCTGGCCTCGACCGCGACCCAGCCCGACGGGTCGGCGAGATCGGCGGCCACATGGGTCGTGCCGGGCACGCCACCGCCTCGGGAGACGTCAAAGACCGTGGCGTCGTCAAAGGGCAGGTGCTCCACCAGGGCGCGCCCGATCCCCTGGGAGGCCCCCGTGACCCATACGAGCGTCGAGCTCATGGCTGCGTGTCACCACCTCGGGTCGCTGGCACACGGTCACCGGCTGCTGGGGCCTGGCCCCAGCAGCCTCGCATCATCGCCGCACAGCCTAATCCCGCCGGCCCCCGCCGGAGCCGGGCTATCCTGGCTTTCAAAAAGGCCGGCTGTGCCGCGTCGGCGGCAAGGACCCGAGACGATGCGCCGGATGCTGCTGGACACCGCCAGCTTGACCTACCGCGCCTTCCACGCCCTGCCCGAGTCCCTGACCGACGCGCAGGGCCAGCCGATCGGCGGCGTGCGCGGGGTGCTGGACATGCACGCGCGGCTGATCGGCGACCACGCCCCAGGCGAGGTCGTCCACGTCTTCGACGCCGACTGGCGCCCGCAGCCCCGCGTGGCGCTGTGCCCCTCCTACAAGGCCAACCGTCCCCTTGAGCCCGAGGCGATCACGGCCCAGTTCACCCTGCTGCGCCAGGTCCTCGACGGGCTGGGCCTGGCCCGCGCCGAGGCGCCCGGCTGGGAGGCCGACGACGCGATCGCGGCTCTGGCGCTGGGCGCCGAGGCGGGTGAGGAGGTCCTGATCGTCTCCGGCGACCGTGACCTGCTGCAGCTGGTGCGCGACGGTGACGCCGCCACTGCGACGGTGCAGCTGTTGTACACCCAGCGCGGGGTCACCGACCTGGCGGCGTTCGACGCCGCCGCCGTGCGCGCGGCCTACGGTGTGGCCCCCGAGCGCTACGCCGATTACGCCGCGCTGCGCGGCGATCCCAGCGACGGGCTGCCGGGCCTGGCGGGAGCCGGCGCCAAGACCGCGCGCGGGCTGGTCGAACGCTATGGCGACGTCGACACGCTCATCGCCCACGCCCACGAGCAGACCCCGGCGTTGGCCCGCAACCTGGACGCCGGCGCCGAGGCGCTGCGCGCCACCAAGCGGGTGGTGGCCCTGCGCGGCGAAGTCGAGGTCGACGTCGTGCGCCCCGAGCCCCACATGGACCGGGTTGCGGCCCTGGCCCGCGCCCACAGCCTGGAGGGCCCGGTGGGTCGGCTGGCGCGGGCGTCGGGCCTGTCGTCGCCAACGTCTTGACCAGGCGGGTGCGGTGACCCTCGACGAGCTGGAAGCGCTGGGCCGCCAGGCCGCCAACGACCTGTTGCAGCGCGAGGGACGGCCGGTGCCGCCGGCGGTCGTCGTGCCCGCTCACGACGCCACGCGGGTGCTGACCCTGCCGGATCTGCCCGACGCGGAGGAGGCGCGCCGTCAGGCGCTGGCCGAGCTGGCCCAGCGGGAGCTGCGTCCCCGCAACGCCAGTTGCTACGGCTTCGTTGCCGAGGGGCTGGTCGACGAGGGCGGCGTGGACGTCGAGGCCGTGGTGCTGGTCTACGGCGCGCGGGCCCACCATCCGCGCGTGACCGCCGCGGCGCTGGGCGACGACGGGCTCGGTGCGTTCGCCGTCGCCGAGGCCCTGGACCACGCCGCCATGCCGTTCTTGGCGCCGTTGCAGGAGGCCGTCGACGCCGCTGGCCCTCCCGACGTCATGGATCCCGCCGCCCTGTGAGCCGCCCCGGCGCGCCGGCGGCGTCGCAGGCCAGTCTCGGCGCGCCGGCGGTCAGGCGCCCGCCAGCGCCAGCAGCACCATCCCGAGGCCGAGGACGGTCACGGCCCCCCGCAGGCTGGCGCGGCGAAACGCCAGGGCGTAGTCGACGCGCGACGGTGAGTAGGCCGCCCGGCCGGCGGCGCGCGCGGCTGGTGGTGTGGCCGGGTCGTGGCGGTCCCACCGGCGGTGGCTCAGGCGGTCGTAGGCGGCCCGCGTGGCCGCGTCGCCCAGCACCTCGTAGGCGGCGTTGGCGCGGCGCGCCCGGTCGGCGGCGATCGGGTCGTTGTGGGCGTGGTCGGGATGGGTGGCGCGCATGACCCGCAGGTAGGCCGCCCGGATCTCGCTGTGGGACGCGGTGGGCGACACCCCGAGCGTCGTGTAGTGGTCACCGGACATCGCCGGCCAACCTAGCGACCGGCCGGTGAGCTGCCGGCGGGTGCGCGGCCGGCTACCAGTAGCGGTGGGCCGACAGCCGCGCGCGGGGCGCGATCCGTCGCGGCCGCGGCACCAACCGGCGGGCGGCGGCGAGCTCGCACAGCCGCACCACCCGGCCACGCTGACCGGCGAAGGGCTCCAGCAGCGCCAGCATCTCGGTGTCGGTCCACTCCTCGCGACGGCGCTGCTCGCCGGTAAGGGCCGTGCCGACCACGCTGGCGAGGTGGTAATCGCCCACGCTGACCGCGTCCGGATCGCCTAGGGACAGGCGCGTCTCGGCAGCCGTCCACGGGCCCACCCCCGGCAGCGCGCACAAGCGGGCCTCGAGGTCATCCCAGCCCGCCCGGAGGGCCCGCTGCAGGCGGGGATCCTCGATGGCGGCGGCGTGCAACGCCTTGGCCCCGGCCAGGGAGATGCCACAGCGCCTGAGGGCGTGGGGCGGCTGTGCGCGGACTTGAGCCGGGGCCGGCCAGCACCGCAACCCGTCGGGTGCCGGCGTGCCCGCCCGCGCGACGAGCTGGGCGGTGGAGCGGGCCGCCTCCACGCCCTGGACCAGCTGGGCGATCACGGCCCGGCCCAGGGCCTCGCCCACTGACGGCAGCCGGCCCAGCACCACGTCGCCGATCTCGTGGTACAGCCGCCGGGTCACCGGTGACGCCGCGCACGCCTCGGCGAAGCCGGCGGCGTCGTCACACAGGCCCGCCCAGGCGGCGGTGATCGCCAGCGCGGTCTCGGCCTCGCTGTCCGGCGTTGCGGCCGGTCCCCACACCTCCACGATGGCTCCGGCACCGTCGCGGCGGGCCTCGCCGATGAGTGCCGCCGCCGAGCCAGATAGGGCCCGACGCGCCACCCCGTGGCGTGGACGCGAGGCAACGCGCGCGCCTCGGCCGCGGTCGACCGGGGCGGCCTGGGCGGGATCGACCAGGCCGCGACGTCGCTCGGCGGCCAGCCGGGTCAGGCCCACATCGTGTGGCGTCGGGGCAAAGCCGGTGGGGTTCTCAAAAAGCGCGACCATGAGCAAACAGCTTGCCACGGGGCGGTGACAGGCCGGTCAGGGCGAAGCCATCTCGGCCAGCCGGTGCTCACCCCCCACAGCCCGGGGCGAGGATCCGCTTGGCCCGGCCAAGACAGGCGGGTGTGGCGGTCTCGCCCGAGCGGGGCGTGTCGCCGAATCAGGCCAGCACGGCTTGGTCCTGGCCCAGCAGCCCGCGGAGGGTGCGCAGCGCCTGACGCTCGATCTTGCGCACCGACTCGCGCGACAATTCGAGCTCGCGGCCCAGCGCGTCCAGGGTCACCGGCTCCGTGCCGTCCAAGCCGAAGCGCCGGCTCAGCACCCGCCAGCTGCGCTCGTCGAGGTGCTGGCGCGCTAGAGAGAGCACCTCGGTGTGCCAGGTGGCGCGCACCACCTCCTCGTCGGGCTCGTCGTCGGCGATGGCCACGAAGTCGCCAAGATCGGCGCTGTCCTCGTCGCCGCTCACGGCCCGGTCCAGCGACGTGGTCGGGTGCTCGGCGTCGATGGCGCGGGCGACCAGCTCCGGCGACAGGTGGGTGGCGCTGGCCAGTTCGGCGACGTCGGGCCCCTCGCCGAACTCGGCCTCCAGGCGCGCTCGCGCGGCGCGTACCTTGATCAGCGCGTCGTGCAGCGTTTCCGGCAGACGGATGGTGCGCTCGCCGCCGGCGACGCCACGCTGGATCGCCTGGCGAATCCACCACGTGGCATAGGTCGAGAACTTGAAGCCATGGCGCCAGTCGAACTTCTCCACGGCGCGCAGCAGCCCGAGGTTGCCCTCCTGGACCAGCTCGCCCAGGCTCAGGGAGGTGCGCGGGGTGTACTGCGACGCCAGGCTGACCACCAAGCGCAGATTGGCGGTCACGAAATGGTCAAAGGCCTGCTCGCCGGCGCGGACGGCGCGCTCCAGCTCAGCGCGTCGCTGGGCGGAGAGCTCGTCGCCGCCCTCGGCGAGCTCGGCAGCCGCGGCCGTGCCGGCCTCGATCGCGCTGGCCAGGCGGATCTCCTCGTCCTGGCTCAGCAGCCGCACCCGTCCCAGCTCGCTGAAGTACAGGTCCAGCAGGTCATCTGGTACCGTCATCGTGGCTCTCCACCTGTCGGGCACGCCGGCGTCGCCGCAGCGGGTCGCCTTGGCCCGCACCGGCGCGCCACGGGTAGTGTTCCCATCCGCGTGCCCCTCGACCCGACCTCTTTGCCGGGCTCGTCACCTACGCTGTCCCACCGGCCGCCCACCTGCGGGGTTCGTGGATGCATCCTGCGCTCGCTGAGCTCGGCGACTACCCGCTGGCGGCCTTCCAGGACCTGGCCCGGCGGCTAGCCGCCGACGGCCAACCGCTGTACGACTTCTCCGTCGGTGACCCGGTTGAGCCCACCCCGGCGTTCATTCGCCAAGCGCTGATCGAGGCGGTGCCCGAGGTCAGCCAGTACCCCACCGCGTCGGGCCTGTGGCAGCTGCGCGCGGCGATCGCCGGCTGGGTGGAGCGGCGCACCGGCGTGACCGTCGACCCCGAGCGCCACGTGCTGCCCACCGCCGGCAGCAAGGAAGCGATCTTCCATTTCCCGCTGGCGGTGGTCGACCCCACGGGGCCGCGGCGCCACGTCATCTACGGCACGCCGGGCTACACCCCCTACGAGCGTGGCGCTCGCTTCAGCGGCGGCGCGGTCGACCCGGTCACGCTGACTCCACAGGACGGCTGGCGCCTCGATCTGGCCGGGTTGGACCGTCGCCGCCTCGAGCGGGCCTCGCTGGCGTGGATCAACTACCCGCACAACCCCACCGGGGCGACCACCGACCGCACTGACCTCGCCCGCCAGCTGACCGCCGCGCGCGACGCGGGGGTGGTGCTGGGCAGCGACGAGTGTTACCTCGATATCCATCCCGTGAATGCCCAGCCGCCGCCGTCGCTGCTGCAGGCCGCCGCCGGCTCGTCGTCGGCCGCCGAACCGGACCTGACCGGGATGATGGTGGCTTTTAGCCTGTCGAAGCGCTCGGGCATGACCGGCTACCGTTGCGGGGCGCTGGTCGGCGACCCCGACCTGATCGCCCGCAACCGCAGCCTTCGGCCCAACATCGGCACCGCCAGCCCGGAGTTCATCCAACACGCGGCGATCGCGGCGTGGTCTGACGACGAGCACGCCGCCCGCCGCTGTGAGACGTTCGACGCCAAGCGGCGCGTGGTGCTGAACTTCTGCGCCCAAGCCGGCCTGGAAGTCTCGGGTAGCCAGGCGACCTTCTACGTGTGGATCCGCGCTCCCGGTGGCGATGACGCCGCTTACGCCGAGGCCTTGCTGGGCCACCGCGTCATCGTCAGCCCGGGGCGGGTGTTCGGTCCCGGCGGCGAGGGGTGGCTGCGGCTGGCTTTGGTGCCCGACCTTGCCGGCTGCGAGCAAGCCTGTGCCATTTGGGCCGACGCGATCACCGCCGGCTCGCTTCCCGGACACGGGTAAGGGGCCGCCCCCGCTGCCGCTGGGCGGCGCGCCCGCCGGCGCCTGGCTGGCGGGGTTTGGTAGGTTGCCCCGGCAGGCAACCGTGGCGACCCGGGAGGGCGACGTGGCCGACACCGACGCGTTGCGAGCAACCATCGACGAGGCGTTCGAGGCGGGCACCTACGACGATCCAGCCGTGCGCGACGCCGTCGATGCGACGCTGGACCTGCTGGACCGTGGCCAGGTGCGCATCGCCGAGCCGCGCACCGGCGAGGACGGCGCCAGCACGTGGGTGGTCAACGAGTGGGCCAAGCGGGCGGTGCTGTTGAGCTTTCGCCAGCGCGACATGGTCACCATGGAGAGCGGCCCGTTTGCGTACCGCGACAAGGTGCCGCTCAAGACCGGCTACGCCGAGGCGGGCGTGCGCGTGGTGCCCCCGGCCACGGTGCGCCACGGCGCCCACATCGAGGCAGGCGCGGTGCTGATGCCCTCGTATGTGAACATCGGCGCCTACGTCAGCTCGGGCACGATGGTCGACACCTGGGCCACGGTCGGCTCGTGTGCCCAGATCGGGCGCAACGTGCACCTGGCCGGCAGGAGGGCGCGGTTCTGGGCGCCACCACCGTGGTGACCGCCTCCACGCCGATCGTGGACGTCACCGGCGAGGAGCCCGTGCGGTACAAAGGCCGGGTGCCGGCGCGCTCGGTGGTCATCCCCGGCACGCGCCCGCGCGAGTTCCCCGCGGGGACCTATCACATCCCCTGTGCGTTGATTATCGGACAGCGGTCGGCGGCCACCGACGAGAAGGTCAGCTTAAACGACGCGCTGCGCGACCACGACGTCGCCGTGTGAGGACGCCGCTGTGTCCACCTCCAACACTGATCCCGCCATCGACATCGAGGCGGCCGCCGAGCCGCGGGAGGTCGTGACCGTCCTCGAGCGGCACTGGCAGGCCCGCATGGTGCAAGCGTTTTTCGGCGCTGGTCATCGGCGGCCACGAGGTCGCGGTGCGACGCAGCGACGTGGACATAGCCCGCGAGCTCGTGGCCTCCGGCTCGGCGGGCGTGGAGGCGGAGGCCCCCGCCGACGAGAGGGCCGAGCGGGTCGAGGCCAGGCTCATGGAGCTGTTGGCCTTCGAGTGTGTCACGGGCGGCGAGGAGCCCATCGCCGACTGGCTGGCCGACCGCTGCCTGAAGCGCGGCGAGGAGGTCGCGCGCGTGGGCAACTCGCTGGTGGTCGGCCACGTCGATGACGCGCGCCCCACGGTGCTGCTGGTGGGCCACTTGGACGTGGTGCCCGCCACCGAGGCGGACCGCTCGCCGCGGCTGGGTCCCGAGCGGGTGGTGGGCCGCGGGGCCTCCGACATGAAATCGGGGTTGGCAGTGGCCCTCGACTGTTTCGAGGACACCGATCTGCGCGCCGGGCCCTACAACCTGCTGCTGGTGGCCTACGCCGGCGAGGAGGGCCCGGCCGAGACCAACGAGCTGCCCGCCCTGCTAGAAGGGGTGCCGGAGCTGGGCGCCGCGGACCTGGCCGTGGTGCTCGAGCCCACCGACCTGACCGTGCAGCTGGGCTGTTTGGGCGGGCTGCACGCTGAGGTCACGGTGAGCGGCTCGGCGGCCCACTCGGCGCGGCCGTGGTACGGAGAGAACGCGCTGACCAAGGCCGGCTCGCTGCTGTCGTGGCTGCATCAGCGCCAACCCGCGCCGGTCCGCGTCGGAGGGCTCGCCTATCACGAGGTGATCACCGCCACGCAGGCGTGGACGGCCAACGCCCGCAACGTGGTGCCGGCGGCCTTTACCCTCAACGTCAACTACCGCTTCGCGCCCCACCGAACCCTGCAGGAGGCCGAGAAGCGCCTGCGCCACCTGCTGGGCTCGGACGGCGACGTCGAGATCGTCGATCGCGCCCTGCCGGCGCCGCCCGGACACGACGACGAGCTGGTCAACGCGTTCGTGACCAGCGTCGGCGCGCCCGTGGAAGGCAAGCAGGCGTGGACCGACGTCGCCCGGCTGGTCGACGCCGGCGTGCCCGCCCTGAACTACGGCCCCGGCCTGGCGGCGCAAGCCCACGTGGCCGGCGAGTACGTGCCGCGGGGCAACCTGACCACTGCCCGGGTCGCGCTGGCCCGGTTCCTGGCGATCCATCCGGCCGAGCTGACTGGCGAGGCCGTCTTTGAGGCCGACTCGGCCTCGAGCGGCCTCGACCGCGGGTGACCCGCCAGCACCCCAGCGCCGCGTGGCTGTCGTCGCGGCAGCCGAGTGCAGCGACCGCGGGTGTCCACCTTAGGCGGTCGCGCCTGCGTGGCGCGCCACGGCGGGCGTGGCAGGATCGCCGAGGCGGCGGGGGTGTGCGCGGCGACACGCGCGGCGCCAGGAGATCCCGATCAATGCTCTGCGGGAGGCAGCCGTGGCAAGCAGCAGCGACTACTCGGCCAAGTCGATCAGCGTCCTCGAGGGCCTGCAGGCCGTGCGCAAGCGGCCGGGCATGTATGTCGGCTCGACTGACGCCCGCGGGCTGCACCACCTGGTGTGGGAGGCCGTCGACAACGCCGTCGACGAGCACCTCGCCGGCCACGCGGGGCGCATCCGCGTGACGCTGCGCGCCGACGGCGGCGTGGAGGTCGCCGACGACGGCCGCGGCATCCCCGTCGAGAAGCACCCCAAGCAGCAAAAGCCCGCTGTCGAAGTGGTCTTGACCAAGCTGCACGCCGGCGGCAAGTTCGACCAGCAGTCCTATGCCGTCTCCGGTGGCCTGCACGGGGTGGGGGTCTCGGTGGTCAATGCCCTGTCGCAGCATCTCGAGTGCGAGGTGTGGCGCGACGGCAGCAAGCGGCTGATCCGCTTCACCCGGGGCAAGAAGGTCAAGGGGCTGCACGCTGTCGGCCAGTCCAAGCGCCCCGGCACGATCATCCGGTTTTGGCCCGATCCCGAGGTCTTCGAGACCGTCGAGCTGGACTGGGACACGATCGCCACCCGGTTGCGGGAGACGTGCCTGCTCAACCCGGGGCTGCGCATCGACGTGGCCGATCAGCGCCCGGGGCGAGAGCAGGAGGCGACGTATCAGTTCCGCAAAGGCCTGACGGAGTTCGTCACCGAGCTACTGGACGACGAGGAGCCGTTGTTGTCCAAGCCGGTGGTCGTGTCACGGGCCGAGGAGAGCGAGGGCTTGGCCCTGGCGGTGGACGTGGCGGTGAACTGGTCGGCCACCGGCTTCGACGAGCGGGTGCGCAGCTATGCCAACGTGGTGCGCACCGTCGATGGTGGCACCCACGAGGAGGGCTTTCGCAAGGCGCTGACCGGCACCCTCAACCGGTGGGGCGACAAGAACAAGGCGTTCAAAAAAGACGACAAAGCCCTGTCCGGCGAGGACCTGCGCGAGGGGATGTGCGCGGTGGTGTCGGTCAAGATGCCCGATCCGCAGTTCGAGGGCCAGACCAAGTCCAAGCTGGGCAGCGCGGTGATGCGCCGGTTCGTGGAACGCGCCGTCAACGATGCCGTGACCGAGTGGCTCGACGCCAACCCCACGCTAGGGCGCAAGATCATCAAGAAGGCCCAGGTGGTGGCCAAGGCCCGCGACGCCGCGCGCCAGGCCCGCGACCTGACCCGCCGCAAGGGGATCCTGGATCAGAACTCGGCGGGGCTGCCGGGCAAGCTCGCCGACTGCTCGTCACGCAAGGCCGAGGAGTGCGAGCTGTTCATCGTCGAGGGGGACAGCGCCGGGGGCTCGTCGAAGATGGCCCGCGATCGCCATACCCAGGCGATCCTACCGCTGCGGGGAAAGGTGCTTAACGTCGAGCGGGCCCAGCTGCGCAAGGTGCTGGCCAACGCCGAGATCGCCAATCTCGTTAAGGCGATCGGCACCGGCATCGGCGACGACTTCGACTACGCCAAGCTGCGATACCACAAGATCATCGTGCTAAGCGACGCCGACGTCGACGGCGGCCACATCACCACGCTGCTGCTGACGTTCTTCTATCGGCTGATGCCCAAGCTGGTCGACGGCGGGCACCTGTTCATTGCCCAACCGCCGTTGCACCAGCTGCGCAAGGGCACCGAGACGGCCTATGCCCTGTCCGACGCCGAACGCGACCGCCTGCAGCGTGAGCGCTTCGGCGGCAAGGCCGAGGTGAGCCGCTTCAAGGGGCTAGGGGAGATGGACCCCCAGCAGCTGTGGGAGACGACCATGGATCCTGCCCGGCGCGTGCTGTTGCGGGTGGGCGTGGACGACGCGGCCCATGCCGACGGGATCTTCGCGCTGCTGATGGGCGAGAGCGCCGCCGACCGGCGCGGATGGATCGAGGCCAACGCGGACGCGGTCGACCTGATCGACGTGTGAGCCTACAGCCAGCGCGCGGGGCTCGGCGCGCTCACCCTTTGCTGAGCGATCGGGCCGCGCGGGCGGCGCGGCGGGCTTCCC
>PXPH01000059.1:18056-37320 GCA_003021615.1 Actinobacteria bacterium QS_8_72_14 | reverse complement strand
CGGCTGTGGGGAGGCCTCGGGGGCCGCGGCGGCCGCGGGCTCCTCCCCGCCGAAGCTGACGCCCCCGCCCTGGTCGGGCCGGAAGGGCTGGGCCGCCGGCCGCGGACGCGGCGAGCCGCCCTCCTGGGAGGTCGCCGCCGGCGTCTGCTCCTGCTCGGCCGGCTGGGGCTGTTGCTGCTCGCGCAGATGCGGCGGCAGAATGCGGCGCGCCTTGGCCTCGGTGGGCGGCGTCGTCAGCTCCTCGAGGTCGTACTGCTCGGCCTCGCGGCGCGCGCGCTCCTCGGCCTCCCGCTTCTTGGCCTCCGAGCGACCCAGGCTGTCGCGGAACCGCGACGCGTCCGCCTCGGTGACGGTCGACGAGTGCGACTTGGCCTCGATGCCCAGGTCAGCCAGACGCCGGACGACCTCCTTGTTGGGAAGGCCGGTCTCGCGGGCCAGCTCATAGACGCGGACCTTGCTCACGTTGGCACTCCTCGCGACGCGTCAAAGCGGGATGGCTGCAGCTCGTCGTCAAACGCGGCGACAATCGCTTCGCGACGAGAGCCCCCGCCACGAGCCACACCGGGGTTATCGCTGGCGCCGGGGCGTCGAGCGGCGATGGTCGCGCGCAGCGCGTTCGGCTCCAATGTGACCGCCGCGGCATCGACGCGCAGCGCACGCCGCAATCGCCGACCGCCGTCGCGAAGGGCTCGCTCGGCGCACCCGTCGTCGGGACACACCCACGCTCCCCGGCCGGGCTGATCGGCCGCGGCGTCGACACACACCACGCCCCCGCGGGCGACAAGGCGGGTTAGCTCGGCGCGCGAACGGCGTCGGCGGCAACCCAGGCAGGTGCGGATCGGCTCGGACATCAGCGGGCGCTCACTCCTCGTTGGCAGCGTCGACCGCGGGCGTCGCGGCGGGCTCGCCCTCACCGGCCACCTCAAGCTCGGGGTCGGTTTCGGGCGCACCCGGCGCCGAGTCGGCCACGGGCTGCGGCGGCCGTGGCGGGGCGACCTCGGGCACGGGCTGGTCGGTGGGGTTGGGCGAGGGGTCGGCGACCGCGGCCACGGCGGGCTCCGGCACCGCAGCGGCGACGTCGGCGACCAACGGCGCGCCGTGCTCGTCGATCTCGCCGCGCTCGTAGGCGGCCTGCAGCGCCTGCTGCTCCTCGGCGAACTGCGTCGTGCTCTTGATGTCGATGCGCCAGCCCGACAGCCGCGCCGCCAGGCGCGCGTTCTGACCCTCGCGACCGATCGCCAGCGACAGCTGGTAATCGGGCACGACCACCAGGGCGTCGCCCTCCTCCTCGTAAAGGTACACCTCCTCGACCTTGGCCGGGCTCAGCGCGTTGGCCACGAACTGCGCCGCCTGCTGCGCCCACGGGATAATGTCGATCTTCTCCTGGTTGAGCTCGTCGACGATGGCGCGCACCCGCGCGCCGCGGGCGCCGACGCACGAGCCCACTGGGTCGACGGTCTCGTCGTGGGCCACGACCGCGATCTTGGTGCGGTAGCCCGGCTCCCGGGCGATGCCGCGGATCTCGACGATGCCGTCGGCGATCTCGGGGACCTCGAGCTCAAACAGCGTCTCCACAAGCTTGGGGTGGGTGCGGCTGCAGATGATCTGTGGGCCCTTGATGGAGCGGCGCACCTCGGTGATGTAGGCCCGTAGCCGTGTGCCGTGGGGATAGCTCTCGTTGGGCACCTGCTCGGCGACCGGCAACACCGCCTCGGCGTTGCCCAAATCCAGCACCGTCACGCGATTGTCGTGGATCTGGATGGTCCCGGTGACGAGGTCGCCCTCCTTGCCGGAGTACTCGCCGTAGGTTTGCTCCCGCTCAGCCTCGCGCAGGCGCTGGGTGAGCACTTGCTTGGCGGTCTGTGCGACGATGCGCCCGAAATCGTGGGGGTTGTCGACCCATTCGTTGACGACGTTGCCGTCGTCGTCGAGCTCTTGGGCCAGCACCGTGACGTCGCCCGAGTCCCGGTCGATGACGACCCGGGCGCCCTCGACGTCGTGGTTCTGGCGCTTGTAGGCGCTGGCAAGCGCGTTTTCCAGGGCATCCACGACGGTGTCGAAGTCGATGCCTTTTTCGCGCTCGATGCCGCGAAGCGCCTCGATGTTGATCGGCTTCATCGCCTCAGCAGCTCCTCCCTGGCCGCCGTCACCACGGCAATGTCTGGGTTGCCTTGACCACCTCGTCGTAGGGCACGCGCACGGGCTCGTCCTCGCCGGCCACCTGCAGCTCGACGGCGTCGGGGTGGGCGACGACCACCGTGCCCGTCAGCTGTGTCGGCGCCTTGCCGTCGCGGGCGCGGTGCACCAGCACCTCGCGGCCCTCCACCCGGTCGAAGGCCGCCTGGTCGCGCAGCGCCCGCTTGGTCCCCGGGGACGTGACCTCCAGCGCGTAGGAGCCCGCCACGGGGTCCGGATCGGCCGCGTCCAGCGCCTGGGACAGCTCCTCGCTGACGGCGCGGCACGCCGACAGGTCCACGCCGCCCTTGCAGTCGACGGTGATGCGCACCAAGCGCCGACCGCCACCGCCCTTGACTTCCACATCCACCAGCTCGAGGCCGTGGCGCTCAGCGATCGGCTGCGCCTGCGACCGCACGCCTTGGGTCTCGCTGGCCACCACCCAACCTCCTTTCGTTGCTGACGTCGGTCGCGGCCGCCGTGGCTGCGCCCCACGGGTCGGCCGGCGGCGGGATCGGCGATGACCGGTGTCGCCGGGAAGGTGCGCCCCGATCGAAACAAAAAGTGGGCGTCACCGCCCACTTGCGCGTCGTGCCGGTTCGGTTGGGGAAGCCGCGTGCGGCGGAGCCGGCACCGTTCCCGGCACGACGGTGCTTGCCGGCCGCGCCGTGCGCCCGCAGAGAATACCAAGCGCCTGTGCCCCCGGCAACGGCGCCACAAGGGCGAGCCAACCGTGCGTCGCCGGGGTGTGGAGCCGATCAGCCTGTTGAGCCGATCAGCCTGTTGAGCCGATCAGCTGCCAGAGACGGGATAGCGGTGCTGCACGGCGAAGGACAACTCGAGGCGCCCCTCGGCGACCATGGCCTGGTGGAACTCCGCCGGGTCGGGGTGCGGCTTCCAGGCGACGGCGTCGTGGAGCTCCAGCAGCCGTCGGCACACCGCATCACCCGGCTCGCTGGCGATCGGGCTGAGCTCGGCCTCGCCCTCCACGACGAGGTAGCGCCAGAAGTCGTCGCTGGTCACGTGCAGGCTGACGCGGGGATCGCGTGCCAGGTTGCGGGTCTTGGCGCGATCGGCGGTGACCGACACGCGCACGCGCTCGGCCAGCAGCGCGTAGACGATGTTGGACAGTTGGGGGCGCCCGTCCGACTTGAGCGTGACCAGCACGCCCTTGTGGCGCTCGGCCAGGAACCGGTCGGCCTCCTGGGGGCTCAGCATGGGCGCGGCGATGTCGTTCGACGTCAGCCTACGACCGTCGGGTCGCCGTCGCCGCGCTCGGCGCGGATCTCCTCGGCCATCTCGGTGGCAAAGCCCACCAGCGTGGCCACGATGTCCTTTTCAGCCACGGTGTATAGCACCTCGCCGCCTTTGATGATCTGGCCCTTGCCCTTTCCGGCGGCCACGCCCACGTCGGCTTCGCGGGCCTCGCCGGGGCCGTTGACGATGCAGCCCATGACGGCCACCCGCAGCGGCACGTCCAAGCCCTCCAGGCCTTTTTGGACGTCCTCGGCCAAGGCGTAGACGTCGACCTCGGCCCGGGCACAAGAGGGGCAGCTGACCACGTCGAGGCCGCGCTCGCGCAGGTGCAGCGACTCCAGCATCTGGATGCCGGCCTTGACCTCCTCGACGGGGTCGGCCGATAGCGACACGCGGATCGTGTCGCCGATGCCCTCGGCCAGCAGCGCGCCGATGCCCACCGCGCTCTTGACGCTGCCGCTACCGGCCGGGCCCGCCTCGGTCACGCCCAAATGCAGCGGGTAGTCGCACGACTGCGCCAACAGCCGATACGTCTGGATCATCACCCACGGGTCGGAGTGCTTGACCGAGATCTTGATGTCGCGGAAGCCGACGTCCTCCAGCAGTCGGGCCTCGTCCAGGGCGCTCTCGACCATCGCGGCCGGGGTGACGCCACCGTGCTTGTCCAGCAGGCGCTGCTCCAGCGAGCCCCCGTTGACCCCGATGCGGATGGGGACGCCGGCGGCCTTGGCCGCGTCGCCGATCACCGCGACCTTGGAGTGGTCGCCGTTGCGGTGGATGTTGCCCGGGTTGAGGCGGATGCCGGCCACCCCCGCCTCGATGGCGGCCATGGCGTACTTCCACTGGAAGTGGATGTCGACGACGACCGGCACCGTCGACTTGGCGGCCAGATCGGCCAGCGCGTCGGCGTCGCGCTGGCGCGGGCACGCCACCCGGACGATGTCGACCCCGGCCGCGCCCAGCTCGGCGATCTGCTGCAGCGTGGCATTGACGTCGTGGGTGGCGGTGGTGGTCATCGACTGCACGCTGACCGGGGCGCCGCCGCCGACGGGCACAGGGCCCACCCGCACCTGACGGGTGTGTCGGCGCGCGGGCGGCTGCTCGTGGTCGGGCTCGCCGCCGCCCGCGGGTTCGGCGTACAGAGGCAGGCTGGTGACCACGGGGCCACTTTCGAGCTCGGCGACCGAGGGGCGACCCCAATGATCGCCACGGCGGGCCGACGCTGCAACAAAAAGCCCGCAGCGGTGGGCCACCGACCGTGTCAGTTCACCAGCTGGGAGGCGGGCTTGACCAGGTCGAGGTACAGCGCCGACAAAAAGACCGTGCCAAAGAACAAGATCACCAGCAGCGCCAGGGGCGTCAGGCGCGAGGGGTCCACGAAGTACTGGCCGGCCACGCCCCGCGCCCGCCGCAGGGTGTTGACCGCGCCCTCGACCAGCACCACGGCGAAGTGGCCGCCGTCCAGCGGCGGCAGGGGCAGCATGTTGAGCACGCCGATGATGATATTGAACTCCACCAGGATCAGCAGGATGCTGAAGAACGCCCCTCGATCGCCGAGCGCCGCGACGATCTGGCCGGCGCCCACGGGGCTGATGAGCCCCTCGTCGGACCGCTCGCCCTCGTCGAACGTGCCGAACCACTCGGCCAAGCCCTCGGGGCTGAGCGCCTGGGCCACCGCCGACACGCTCACCACCGTGATGCGCGGCAGGGACGTGTCCCCCGAGACGGTGGCGACCGCCGCGTCGGCCAACCCCAACGGCTGGTGGGCCGGCCGGGCGGGAGCGAAGCCGAGATAGCCGTTGCCGGGATCCTCGGGATGCTCCTCAAGGGTGACGGTGACCTGCCGCGTGCCGTCCCCGCGCTCCACGGTGAGCCGAACCTGCTCGCCGGGCCGGGGCTCGATCGCCGCCGCCAGCGCCGCGAAGTCCGGGGTGGCCTCGCCGTCGACGGCCACGATCTCGTCGCCGGCCTCCAGGCCGGCCTGCTCGGCCGGCTCCCCCTCGACGACCCGGGCGATCTCGTTGCGGGCGGGCTCGTCTTCTGGTGGCAGCCCGATGAACGCCAAGGCAGCGAACAGCAACACCGCCGCCATCACAAAGTGCGTGATGGAGCCGGCACTGATCACGATCGCGCGTTGCCAGCCGGGCTGGGCAAAGTAGGTCCGGTCGCGGTCGGCCTCGTGGTACTCCTCGTAGGGGCTCATCCCCGCGATCTTCACGAAGCCGCCCAGGGGCAGCCACTTGACGCCGACCTCGGTCTCGCCGCGCTGGGTGGACCACAGCGTGGGCCCGAAGCCGATGAAAAACTTCTCGGCCTTCATCCCACACATCCGGGCGGTCACGAAGTGCCCCAGCTCGTGGATCAGGATGATCAGCGCCAAGGCGACGACGAAGATCGCAACGAACATCGGCGGTGAGCTCCTGGGCGGGCCTAGCGCGAAAGGGCGGCGATCATCTCGCGGGCCCGGCGGCGGGCGTCGGACTCGGCGGCGAGCAACCCGTCGAGGTCGCGGGCAGGCGCGGGATCGTGAGACTCCAAGACTGCCGCGACCGCCTCGGCAATGCCGAGAAAGCCCAGGCGCTCGTCCAAGAACGCCGCCACGGCCTCCTCGTTGGCGGCGTTGAACACCGCCGGCGCGGTACCGCCGACCCTGCCGGCCTGGTAGGCCAAGCCCAGCATGGGAAACGTCTCAGCGTCGACGGGCTCGAACTCCAGGGGCTGAGACCGCGTCCAGTCCATGCGCGTCGGCGCGCCGTCGAGGCGCTCGGGCCATCCCAGCGCCAGCTGGAGGGGCAGCCTCATGTCGGGGGGGCTGAGCTGGGCGATCGTCGAGCCGTCACACATCTCGACCATGCCATGGACGACCGACTGGGGATGAACCACCACCTCGATGCGGTCGTAGGGCACGCCGAACAGCCGATGGGCCTCGATGACCTCCAGGCCCTTGTTGGCCAGCGTGGCCGAGCTCACCGTGATGACCGCCCCCATCGACCACGTGGGATGGACCAGGGCGTCGGCGACGGTGACCCCGGCGAGGTCAGCGCGCCGATAGCCGCGAAACGGCCCGCCGCTGGCGGTGACCACCAGCCGGGCAACGTCGTCCGCGCGGCTGCCGCGCAGGCACTGGGCCAGCGCGGAGTGCTCGGAGTCGACCGGCACCAGGCGGTCGGCGCGCGCGTGACCGTCGCCGCTGCCATGGCGTGTCGACGCGTCGGCCACGGCCTGGGCCACCAGGTCGCCGCCGACGATCAGCGACTCCTTGTTGGCCAGCGCCAGCCGGCTGCCGGCGTCCAGCGCCGCCAGCGTCGGCCGCAGCCCGCGCGAACCGACCATGGCGTTGATGATCACGTCGGCCCCACAGCCGGCAACGGCGGCTACGGCGTCGTCGCCGGCATCGACGTCCACGCCGGGGGCGGTCAGCGCCGCGCGCGCCTGTGCGGCGCCCGCCTCGTCGGCCAGCGCCAGCTGGGCCGCCCCGGTGGCTTGCGCCTGCTGGACGGCGAGCTCGGCGTTGGACCCGGCCGCCAACGCCACGACGTCGAAGCGCTCGGGGTGTGTGGCGATCACCTCCAGCGCCTGGGTGCCAATCGAGCCGGTCGAGCCGACCACGGCTACGCTCGTCACACCGCTCCCCCGCCGGTGCGCGTGCCGGGGGCGGCCCCGTCGGCGTCGACCGGCAAGCGCGACCACGCCTCGGCGGCCGCCGGCAGCACCCGCCCGCTACCCACGGCGTAGTCGGCGTAGAGCTGGCCACACGCTGCGTCGATGTCGCCACCACGGTTGTCGCGGATCGTGGCCGGCAGCCCGGCGTCGGTCAGCACCGCCGCGAAGGCCCGTTGCTGGTCGGCGGGCGGGGCGTGCCAGGGCACCGCCGGGGTGGGGTTCATGGGGATCAAATTGACGTGGGCCACCCGCGGGGCGTCGCGGCGGGTCAGCAGCCTTGCCAGCTGCTCGGCGTGGTCCGGCTGGGCGTTGACGCCGTCGATCAGGATGTACTCCCAGGTCATGCGCCGGCCCGTCGAGCGCTGGTGGTCGCGGCAGGCGGCCAGCAGCGCCTCGAGGCCGTAGCGCCGGTTGACGGGCACGAGGTCGTCGCGCAGCGCGTCGGTGGGCGCGTGCAGGCTCACCGCCAGCGTGATCGGCAAGCCCAGCTCGGTGAGCTTGGCGATGCCCGGCAGCAGGCCCACGGTGGAGACCGTGATCGACCGAGCGCTTAGCCCCAGGCCCACCTCGCCGTCGTGGAGCCAGCGCACAGCCGCGGTGGTCGCCTCGACATTGGCCAGCGGCTCGCCCATGCCCATGAACACGACGTGGGTCACGTGGTCGGGGATCCGCTGGCCGGCATCGGGTGGGGCGTTGGTGGGGGCGGCGATGGTGCCGTCGCGCAGGCGGCGGTCCATGGCGGTGACCTGCCCCACGATCTCGCCGACGGTCAGCTGACGGCGAAAGCCGGCCTGTCCCGTGGCACAGAACGGGCACCCCAGCGCACAGCCCGCCTGCGTGGACACGCACACGGTGGCGCGGGCCCGCCGGTGGCCGCTGGCGGGATACAGCATGAGCACGGCCTCGACGGCCTCGGCGCCACCGGGCTCGCCGACCTCCAGCAGCAGCTTGTGGGTCAGCCCGGCGTCGGCCGTCGAGTGGCGCAGCACCCGCGCCGGGGGCGCCAAGCACTCGGCGAGACGCTCGCGCAGCCCGGTGGGCAGGTCGGTCATCTGGGCGGGGTCGTCCACGCCGCGGCGCAGCCAGCCACGCAGCTGGCGCACCCGGTAGGCGGGCTCGTCGCCCAGCACGGCGGCCAGCTCGGCGTCGTCGGCAGCGAAGGGGTCCAGGCGCATCATCGCCCATGATGCCGGCGTGACTAGAGCCCGAACAGCGCCAGCACGAGGTGGGCGGTGGGCAGCGAGAAGAGAATGCCGTCGATGCGGTCCATGATGCCGCCGTGGCCGGGCATGACCGCCCCCAGGTCCTTGAGGCCGAGGTCGCGCTTGAGCAGCGACTCGGTGAGATCGCCAAGGGTGGAGGCCACCACCACCGCCAGCCCCACGCACACGGCGATGAGGATGGTGAAGTCCGCCCCTTGCGAGGTCACCGCGACCGCCAGCACCACCACGGTGGCCAGCCCCCCGGCCAGGCCCTCGCACGTCTTGCCGGGGCTGACGCTGGGAGCCAGCAGCCGCCGACCGAACTGGCTACCGACGCCGTAGGCCCCGATGTCGTTGCTGACCGGCAGGGCCAGGGTCGCCAGCAGATACCACTCACCGCCGGGGCGGTCCAGCAGCAGGCCGATGAACCCCGCCATCAGCGGCACCCAGCACGTCATCAGCACGGTGGCCGCGACGTCGCCCAGCAGCCCCGGCTGGCCGGGTAGCGCCCCCGCGGCGTGCTCGGTGGCGGCACGGCCAGCGGCGCGCCGGCGATCGAGGCGGTCGACGACCATGGCCCACAGCACGGCCCCCGCCACGGCCAGCACGAGCCCGACCGCCAGCGCCGAGGGACCGTGCAGGTAGGCACCGAACAGCATGACGATGCCGGCCCCGGCGACCACGGGCGTGGCCGGGCGCAGGCCCGCCCCGCGCAGCGCCGTGTGCAGCTCGTGGAGGGCCACGGCCTCAAGCGCCATGATCAGCCCGAGGAACACCAGCTGCTCGACGTACAGCGCGCCGACCGCGACCCCGGCCAGCGCCAGCCCGGAAGCGATGGCCACCGGCAGGTTGCGCCCCGGCAAGCGGCGAGCGCTACCCCCGTCGTCGGGGGCGGGGTCATGCGGATCGCGGCCATGCGAGGAGGCGGTGATCACGGCGCCGACAGCGAGGCGAGGTCGAATCAGACCTCGAGCAGCTCGCCTTCCTTGTTGGACAACAGCTTGTCGATCTCGCCCACGTGGCGGTCGGTGAGCTCCTGGAGCCGCTTGTCGGCCCGGTGAGCGTCGTCCTCGCTGACGTCACCGTCGCCTTGCAGCTTCTCGATCTGTTGCTTGGCCTGGCGCCGGATGTTGCGCACCGACACCCGGCCCTCCTCAGCCCGCTCCCGCGCCATGCGCACGTACTCCTTGCGGCGCTCCTCGGTCAGCTCGGGAAAGACCACCCGGATGACCTCGCCGTCGTTGCTGGGGTTCAAGCCGAGATCGGCGTTGGTGATCGCCCGCTCGATCTCCTTGAGAGCGCTGGGGTCGAAGGGTTTGATCACCAACAAGCGGGCCTCTTGGGCACTGACGCCGGCGAGCTGCTGCAGCGGCGTGGCGCTGCCGTAATAGGACACCGGCAGGTCGTTGAGCAGTTGCGGGTTCGCCCGCCCGGTGCGGACCTTGCCGAACTCGCCGCGCGTGTGCGCCACAGCCGCCGACATCTTCTCGTCGGCCTGACCAAGGATCTCCTGGAGGGTGCTCACCGGGTGGCCTCCATCTCGGCGTCGTCGGGGTCGGTGGTGGCCGGATGCACCAGCGTGCCGATTGCCTCCCCCCGAACGGCGCGCAGGATGTTGCCCCCCTGCAGCAGCTTGAAGACGATGATGGGAAGCTCGTTGACCATGCACAGCGAGATGGCGGTCTCGTCCATGACCGCCAGGCCGCGCTGCAGCGCGTCGAAATACGTCACGTGGGACAGGCGCTGGGCCTCGGGATGCACCGAAGGGTCGCGGTCGTAGACTCCATCGACCTTGGTGCCTTTGAGGATCGCCTCGGCGTCGACCTCCAGCGCGCGCTGGACCGCGGCGGTGTCGGTGGTGAAGTAGGGCGCCCCCAAACCGGCCGCGAAGATCACCACCCGCTGCTTCTCGAGATGACGAATGGCCCGGCGGCGGATGTAGGGCTCGGCCAGCTCCTGCATCGCCACCGCGGTCATCACGCGGGACTCGGCCCCGCGCTTGTCCACGGCGTCCTGCAACGCCAGCGCGTTGATCACCGTGGCCACCATCCCCATGTGATCGGCGCTGGAGCGGTTGATGCCGGCCGCCTGCGGGCTGGTGCCGCGAAAGATGTTGCCCCCGCCGACCGAGACGCCGATCTCGATGCCACGGGAGGCGACGTCGACCAGCTGGTCGGCGATGGAGCCCACCACATCCGGGCTGATGGAACTCTCGTCGTCGGCGAAGGCCTCCCCGGAGAGCTTCAACAGCACCCGGCGGTAGCCCTGTCGCCTGTGCTCATCGTTCACCGTCGCCCCTTGGCCGCCGGCGCCGACGCGCATCGTACCGGTGCCACAGCGGCCGCGGCGGCCGGTGGTCAGGCGCCGACCTCGAAGCGCGCGAAGCGAGCCACCTCCACCTTCTCGCCGGTGGTGCGCTGCAGCTCCTGGACTAGCTCGCCAACGGTGCGACTGTCGTCGCGCACGAACGGCTGGTTGAGCAGCACGCGCTCCTTGTAGAAGGCCTTGACCTTGCCGTCGACGATCTTGTCGATGACGTGCTCGGGCTTGCCCTCCTCGCGGGCCTGGTGCTCGGCGACGCGCCGCTCGGCCTCCAAGGTGGCCTCGTCCACATCCGACTCGCGCACCACCGCCGGGTGCATGGCCGCGATCTGCATGCCCAGGTCCTGGGCGAGCTGCTGGAACTGCTCGTTCTTGGCCACGAAGTCCGTCTCGCAGGACAGCTCGACGAGCACCCCGACCTTGGGCGGCAGCCCCGGGGTGGGGGTGTGCAGGTAGGCGTGGACCAGGCCTTCGCTGGCGGTGCGCTCGCTGGCTCGGTCGGCCATCTTCGCGCCGGTGCGCTCGCGCACGAGCTCGGCGGCCCGGTCGAAGTCACCCTCGGCGTCGGCCAGGGCGTTCTTGCAGTCCATCATGCCGGCGCCGGTGGCCTCGCGGAGGCGCTTGACGTCGGCCGGGGCGATGTCGGCCATGGGGTGGCTCTCCTTCGAGTGGCGGGCGGTCGTCGACGGCGGCGCCCTAGCCGCGGTCGGACTGGTTGTCGGGCGACTCCCCGGGCTCGCCGCCACCGGACCAGGCGAGCTCGGCACCGGCGTCCTCGCCGCTGGCCTCACCGCCGCCCTCGGCAGCCGAGGCGCTGGCCTGCTCGGCCTTCTGGGCGGCCTCCTCGCGCTGCAACGCGATCTCCCACTCGGCCAGCGGCTCGACCTCCGGGCCCGCCTCGGGGGTCGCCGCGCCCGCCTGCCCGGCGGCGGCCGCCGCCTGCTCGGCGGCGACCTCGTCGGCGCTGCGACTGGCCAGCACCGCGTGACCCTCGGCGCAAGCGTCAGCGATGATGCGGGTCAGCAGTCCCACCGAGCGGATCGCGTCGTCGTTTCCGGGGATGGGATAGTCGACCACGTCCGGGTCGCAGTTGGAGTCCAGGATCGCTGCGACGGGAACGCCCAGGCGGTTGGCCTCGTCGACGGCGATGTGCTCCTTGACGGTGTCGACGACCCACAGCATGTCCGGCGGCTTGGAGAGGTGGCGAATCCCGCCGAGATTGGCCATGAGCTTGTCCTTCTCGCGCTGCAGCGACAGCACCTCCCGCTTGGGTAGCAGCTCCATCGTGCCGTCGGCCTCCATGCGCTCCAGCTCGTCGAGGCGGGCCAGGCGGCCTTTGATGGTGGGGAAGTTCGTGAGCATTCCGCCGAGCCACCGGTGGGTGACATACGGCATGCCCACGCGCAGCGCCTGCTGCTCGATGGCCTCGGCCGCCTGACGCTTCGTGCCGACGAACAACACGTTGCCGCCCTTGACCACGGTGTCGCGCACCGCGTTGTAGGCCTGCTCCAGCAGCGCGATCGACTGCTGCAGGTCGATGACGTAAATGCCGTTGCGCTCCCCCAGCAGGTAGCGCTTCATCTTCGGGTTCCAGCGCCGGGTCTGGTGGCCGAAGTGGACGCCGGCCTCCAGCAACTGGCGCATGGTTGCCACGGTCATGGGTCGCTCCGTTCGCGGTTGGGCCTCGCGCCGTCGGGTCCCACCGCGGCAGCGGTGTGGCGACCTCGGGCCGTCACCCGCCTCGAGAGCGCTCTCGAGGCGGGCACCGCGGGCCCCCGGACGACGCTGCGGATTCGTCGGCCGCCGCACGGCGGCAGACCGACGGGCGAGCATAGCGCGTGTCACTTGGCCCTGCCCGACCCCGCCGGTGCTGACCGGCGCGGCACCAACACCGGCTCCCAGGCCGCCAGCAGGCTCAGCGGGTCGATGTAGGCCCCGTCTAGCCGCGCCCCCCAGTGCAGCCCGTCACGGTCACTCTCGGCCAGGGCGCCGATCACCGCCCCCGCGCCGACCTGCTGGCCGGCTCGCACGCCCGGGCGCACCGGGCCGTAGGTGGTGACCAGCCCGCCGCCGTGGTCGACGGTGATCCACGGGGTGCCGGCCACCGGCCCCGCGAAGGCGATCTCGCCGGCGCGGGCGGCGCGCACCGCCTCGTGTGCGCTCGCGGCCAGGCGCACCCCGCGGCGTCCCGGGCCGTAGGGCGACGCCGGCGGCTCGAACGCCGCGACGACCTCCCCGGGGACTGGGCGCACGCCGCCCGCCTCGGCCGTCACGGCCTCCGGGGCCGGGCTCTCCTGGCCAGAGGGGCGCGCCACCGCGGCCCGGCCCGCGCCGTCGGCCGCCACCCCCGCGCCAGCGGGCCCGCTCACCGCCAGGACGGCCACCAGCGCCAGCGTCCCCGGCCGGACACCGCGACAGCCAGCCCCTGTGGCGCCGGCCTTGGCGCGTCGGCCCATTGCCATCGACGGATCCTTACCTGTCATGTCATCTCTCGCCGCGGCATCGCCTTGCGGGGCGCGCCGGCGTTGCGCAGGGGCACGCCGGCGCTGCTGCGAGGCACGCCTCCGGCGCTGCGCAGGGGCGCGCCGGCGCTGCTCCGGGGGAGACCGGCGTTGCGCAGCGCGACGGTCGCGGCAGGCACCACGGCCGGCGGCCACCGCCCAGAAGGGTAGGCGGCAGGTCGCCGGCCCCCCGGCCGCCGACACCCCTGGCCTGTGGAGGAGGGCCTTAGCCGCGGATGCGCTCGGTGATCTTGGTGCGCAGCCCCAGCACCGCCTTGGTGTGGATCTGGCACACGCGCGACTCCGTGACGCTGAGGACCTCGCCGATCTGAGACAGCGTCATGCCCTCGAAGTAGTACAGCATCACCACGGTGCGCTCGCGCTCGGACAGATGCGCCACGCTGTCCGACAGCACCTTGCGCATCTCCGAGTCTTGCAACCGGGCCTCCGGGTCCGGCGAGGCCCGGTCGGGCACCTTGTCCAGCAGCGTCGAGCCCCCCTCCTCGTCGTCCTCGCCGGCGAAGGGCTCGTCGAGGGCCATCACCGACGTCAGCGACACTTGGGCAAGGGTGCGGCGCAACTCATCGAGCTCGACGTTGAGGCGACCGGCGAGCTCGCCCTCGCCGGGGGTGCGCCCCAGTTCGTGCTCCAACGCCGACATCGCCTGCTCCACCCGGCGCGCCTTGTTGCGCACGCTGCGCGGGATCCAGTCGAGAGAGCGCAGCTCGTCGATGATCGCCCCGCGGATGCGGCTGATCGCATACGTCTCGAACTTGACGCCCTTGTCGAGATCGAAGCGCTCGATGGCGTCGATCAGGCCGAACATCCCATACGACGTCAGGTCGCCGTGCTCGACCGTCGACGGCAGGCCCACGGAGACGCGCCCGGCGACGTACTTCACCAACGGCGCGTATTGCAGGATGAGCCGCTCGCGGGCGTCGCGGTCACCGTCGGCCTTGAACCGGCGCCACAGCGCCATGACCTCGGGATCGTCCGACACCGGCCGCGGGCTGGCCTCGCCGCCGGCGCCGGCGGCCTCGCCGGCCGGGGCCCGGGCGACGTCCTCGTCGACGGCCTCCGGGGGGCTGCCCGCGTCCTCGGCCGCCCCCCGCGCCGGCGTGGCCCCCCCTCGTGCGGCCGTTCGTCGCGTAGCGGAGTCGCTCATCGTTTCCCTGCTCCCGCCAGCCGCGACCCGTTGCTACCGCGTCGGCTCACGCTCGCGGGTGCGCCGCGTCGTAGCGATGACGGAGATGGCGACGCGACACCTTGGTGTAGACCTGCGTGCTGGCCAGCGTAACGTGCCCGAGCAGCTCCTGGACGCTGCGCAGGTCGGCCCCGCCTTCCAGCAGATGGGTGGCGGCCGGGCCGGGCCAGCGCCCCGCGGCCGTCGCCCAGCCACCGCTGCGCCGCCGCGCACGCCGGCGCGCCCACCGGCACCTGGCGGCGCCGCCCTCCCTTGCCGTGCACCCGCAGCGTGCCCGCCTCCGCGTCGAGGTCGCCCACGTCGGCGCCCACCAGCTCGGCCACGCGCACCCCGGTGGCATACACCAGCTCCACCAGGCAACGATCACGCAGGCCCAGCGGCGACCCGTCGTCGCACGCCGCCAGCAGCGCCTGGACCTGTGGGCCCGACAGCGCCCGCGGCAACGCCCGGGCCGGGCCTGGCGCCTGCAACGCCGCAGCGGGGTCGTGGGCCAGGCGACCCCGGGCGACCAGCCACGCGAACAGCGCGCGCAACGAGGCGGTCTTGCGCACCAGCGTCGAGCGCGCCACGCCCGCCTCGACCTGCTGGCCCAGATAGCGCCGCAACACCAGGGCCTCGACCTCCTCGGGGCCGTCGAGCCCAGCGTCGGCGCAGAAAGCCGCCAGCTGGCGGGCGTCGGCGGCATAGGCCGAGACCGTGGCCGCAGCCAGCATCCGCTCGTGGGCCAGGTGGGCCTTAAAGCCCTCCAGCGCAGCGCTCCACGCCGGCGGCAACGCCGCCGCGCGCGCCTCACCGGCGCGCTGGCGGGGGGCGGCCCCCAGCGGAGAAGACGACGCGTGGGTGCCCACAGCAGGCTTTCGGTCGGCCACAGCGCGGGCGAGCCGGGAGCCCGGCACGGACCGAACTCCCGCCGATGGGCCTAAAGCGTGGCACAGCACCGACGTGGCGCCAAGGACGCCGTGGCGCCACCTTCGGCCACGCCGGCCAAGATGCGCCCCAACAGGGCAACGGGCAAACTCTTGTCGCAGGCGTCGCCCGTGCCGGGGCCGTCGCTCGTGCCGGGGCCGTCGCCCGTGCCGGGGCCGTCGCCAGTGCCCGCGCTCGCCGCTGGAGGCTCGCCGATGACCATCGCACAGCCACTGGGGATGCATCACGTCACCGCGATCGCCACCGACCCCCAGCGCAACGTCGACTTCTATCGCGAGGTGCTGGGCCTGCGGCTGGTCAAGCAGACCGTGAACTACGACGCGCCCGACACCTACCACCTCTACTACGGCGACGAGGCCGGCCATCCCGGCACGATCCTGACGTTCTTTCCCTGGCCCAACGCCCCGCGGGGCCGCCGGGGCACCGGGCAGGCCACGACCACCGCGTTCTCGGTGCCGGAGGGCTCGCTGGGCTACTGGCAGCAGCGGCTGCGCGCCCGCGGCGTGGAGATCATCGAGCAGGCCACCCGCGAATCCGACGACGTGCTGGCCCTGGCCGACCCCGACGGCCTGCGCCTGGAGCTGGTGGCCCACCCCGGCGACCGGCGGGCCGGTTGGCCCGACGGGCCCGTCCCGGTCGAGCACGCCGTGCGGGGGCTGTTCGGCGTGGTGTTGACCGAGGGCGCGATGGAGGGAACCGACGCCATGCTGCGCGAGCGCCTCGGCTTTCAGGTGGTCGAGGAGGCTCCTGGACGCACGCGCTACGGAGTGGGCGACGCCGCCCCGGGCCGCGTCGTGGACGTCGTGGCCGACCCCCGCGGACAGCAGGGCCTGACCGCGGCCGGCACGGTCCACCACATCGCCTGGCGCGCGCCCGATCGCGACATCCAGCGCGCGTGGCGCGAAGCCCTGGTCGAGGCCGGCGTCACCGTCACGCCGATCATCGACCGCCAGTACTTCGAGTCGATCTACTTCCGCGAGCCCGGCGGCGTGCTGCTGGAGATCGCCACCGACCCGCCCGGCTTCACCCGCGACGAGCCGCTGCTGGAGCTGGGCCGGCGGTTACGGCTGCCACCGTGGCTGGAGCCTCGACGCGAGGCCATCGAGGCGCTGCTGCCGCCGTTGAAGCTCGGCGAGCTCGGCGACGATGCCGGCGACTCACCCGCCGGTGAGACGGACTCCACACAGTGAGCAACACGGTGAGCGACCGCGACCCTCATGAGCGGGCTCACCGCTTCGACCCCGGCGAGGGGTCGGATCGCACCACCGTGCTGCTGCTGCACGGCACCGGCGGTAACGAGCACGACCTCGTGACCATCGCGTCGCAGCTGGCGCCCGGCGCGGCCCTGCTGAGCCCGCGCGGCACGGTCGACGAGAGCGGACAGCTGCGCTTCTTTTGTCGCCACGCCGAGGGGGTGTTCGACCTCGATGACCTGGTGGCCCGCGCCGACGAGCTCACCGCCTGGACGCGGGCGGCCTGTGCCGCCTACGCCCGCCCCCTGGACGGGCTGGTGGCGGTGGGCTTTGCAAACGGGGCGAACATGGCCTGGGCGACAGCCGTGCGCGCCCCAGGGCTGCTGCGCGGGGCGGTGCTGCTGGCGCCGATGCTGCCCTGCGAACTTACCGACACGCCCTTGACCGACGATTGGCCGGGCCCGGATCTGTCGAGCGTGGCGGTGCTGATCGCCGCCGGGCGCGCCGACGAAACCGCCCCGCCGGCGGCGGCCGAGCGGCTGGCGGCGTGGCTGACCGACCGCGGCGCGGCGACGCAGCTGTGCTGGCACCCCGGTGGTCACCATCCCGATCCCACGGCGCTGGTCGAGGCCCGCGCATGGATGACACGGCTGCGCGCTGCGATCGGCAGCGACGACCGTGCCGTGCCGTGACCCCCGGGGCGGGCCTCGGCGCCACGACGTGGGTCCGCCCTGACCGGTGCGGCCGGCGCCCGGCCCCGGGGGTCACTCGGGATCGGCCTCGTGGGGGCCCGCTTCCGGCTCGGTGGCGCCGTTGGCGGCGGGCGGGGCGCCGGCATCGGGGTCAACCACGACCCCGCGAGGGGTGTGGTGGGCCAGGCCGGCGGCAGCGAGCTCGCCCACCGCCACCAACGCCTCGGCCACCGGCAGGTCCCCGGCGCGGGCCAACTCGCCCGGTTGGGCCGCCTGCGGGCCCAGCAGACGCCCGATGCGCCGGGCGGCGGAAGAGACCTCGGCCCAACGCGCGTCGCCACCGGCGGCCTCGGTCAACCGCGGCTGGCTCGGCCGGCCCGCGACGCTAGCCACTACGTCATCGATGTCGGTGACCAGCTGAGCCCCGTCGCGCACCAGCGCCAGCGGGCCAGCGGCGGTCGCGGCGTCCAGCGGGCCGGGCACCGCCCACACGTCGCGGCCCTGGCCGGCGGCCATGCGGGCGGTGTGCAGCGCCCCGCTGCGCACGCCGCCCTCGACGACCACCGCCGCCTCGGCCAGCCCCGAGATGATGCGATTGCGCCACACGAACGTGTGCCGCGCCGGCGGGGTGGCCGGCGCGAGCTCGCCGAGCAGGCCCCCGGCGGCGGCCACCTCCCGGCGCAACTCGGCGCTGTTGCGGGGGTAATCGACCGCCAAACCGGCGCCGGCCACGCCGACGGTGGGCCCGCCGGCAGCCAGCGCCCCCCGGTGGGCGGCCGTGTCAATCCCCCGCGCCAGCCCGGAGACCACGGTCACGCCGGCCTCGGCCAGACGGCCCGCGAGCCGCTCGGCAACGCGCAGCCCCGACAGCGTCGGCGAGCGAGTACCCACCACCGCCACCGCCGGGCCCACCGGCAGGCGTCCGCCGGGGGCCTGGACCACCAGGAACGCCGGCGCGCCCAGCTCGGGCCAGGCGCGCATCAGCGCTGGTGGATACCCGGGACGGTCGGCCAGCCGCAGGCGGGCCCCCAGGTGGGCCAACCGCTGGGCGGTCGTCTCGACGGCGGCCGTGTCGGGCCAGGCGGTGACCCGCCGGGCCATCGCCGCCAGAACGTCGGCCACGCGCACCCCGCCCGCGGTCTCCAGGCGCTCGGCGATGGCGCGGCGCTGCGGGTCGGGCCCGGGGGCGGTCAGCAACAACGCCAGCGCGGTGCGCACCTCGTCGACGTCGAGACCGTCGGCCACCGCCGCCACCGGGTCGCCGGTGGCGCTCGCCCGGCTGTGGCCTGCCTGCCCGCTCACGCGCCGGCCGTGCTGCGCCCGCGGTTGAGATGCAGGGCCAGGCGGTGGGCCACGGCCTCGGAGGCGTGCTCGCGCCCGATGGCTGTCGCGCCGGCGAGGTCGGCGCAGGTGCGCGCCACCCGCAGGGCCCGCTCGAAGCCGCGCGCGGTCAGCGCCCCGCCCTCAACGGCGTCGGCCAGCACCCGCAATGCCGCCGAACTCGCCGTCGCCCGCAGCGCCTGGCCGTCGACGACCGCGTTGAGCTCGCCCCAGCGAGCATCGGCGGCCGCCCGCGCGCCGAGACGGCCGCCACCCGCGGCGCCAGGTCCAGGCGGTCGGCCAGCGGCCCCGACAGCCGCTCACGGTAGGTGGCCAGGGTCGCATCGGAGCAGGAGCACGGCTCCCTGCCGCAGGGGCACGGGTTGGCCGCGCACACCAACTGCACGCGGGCGGGGTAGATCACGCTGGCCTTGGCCCGCGACAGCCGGACGACGCCCTCCTCCAGCGGCTCGCGCAGGCGGTCCAGCAACGAGCGCGGCCACTCGAAGAGCTCGTCCATGAACAGCACACCCCGGTGGGCCAGGCTCAGCTCGCCGGGGCGGGCCACCCCGCTGCCACCCCCCAGCAAGGCCGCCGCCGTCGTGGCGTGGTGTGGCGCCCGAAACGGCGGGGCTTGATCCAGGCGGGCGGCGTCGTCCAGGCGACCCGCCACCGAGCGCACGGCGGCCACCTCCAGGGCGGCGGCCCGCTCCAGCGGCGGCAGCAGGCCAGGCAGGCGCTGGGCCAGCATCGACTTGCCACAGCCCGGCGGGCCCAGCAGCATCAGGTGGTGACCGCCGGCGGCAGC
>PXPH01000059.1:0-18009 GCA_003021615.1 Actinobacteria bacterium QS_8_72_14 | reverse complement strand
GTGGCCGGCGCCGGCGCCGGCCGTGGTGCCTGCCGGCCGGCCGTCACCGCGATCGCCTCGGAGAGATCGGCCACCGGCAGGACCGCCGCGCCGGCGGCCAGCGTCGCCTCGGCGGCGTTGCCGTCGGCGACCAGCACGCGGTCGGCGACCGCCCCGCCGAGCTGGGCGACCGAGGGCAGCACCCCCGCCACCGGCTTGACCGCGGCGTCCAAGCCGAGCTCGCCCACCGCCGCGACGCCGTCCAACGCCCCCTCGGGCACCGCTCCCTGCGTCTGGGCCAGCGCCAAGGCCATGGCCAGGTCGAAGCGAGCCCCCGCCTTGGGCACGTCGGCCGGCGACAGCGACACCAGCGCCTTGCGCTGGGGCAGCGGCCAGCCGGCCGCGGCCAACGCGGTGCGCACCCGGTTGGCGGCGTGGCCGGCCGCCTCGCCGGCCGCGCCGATGATGTGCAGCCCCGGCAGGCCCGAGCCGACGTGTGCCTCGACCGTCAAGGGCACGGCCTCCAGGCCCACCAGCGCGATGCTGCGGGCGCGTCCCAGGCTCATGTCGCTCTCACCCCTATGCCACTACCGCTTCGCTACATGAGTGGCTTCGTCTCATGCCACTACCGCTTCGCTGCATGAGTGGCTTGCGTCATCCCACCGCCTCCACGTGCTCGATCTCGGCGCGCCCGCCGCCGTCGGGCCAGGCCACGGCGATGGCGTCGACGCGCACCCCCTCGATGGGCGTGCCCTCGACGGTCCGACCGGCCGCCTCGGCAACGAACGCGCCCGCCAGGCGGCGCAGCCGCGCCACCTTCTCGACGGTCAACGCCTCCAGGGGGTGGCCGGCGCCCGTACCGCGGCGCGCCTTGACCTCACAGACCACCAGCACGCCGCCGTCGAGGGCCACGAGATCGAGCTCGCCCCACTGGCCGCGCTGGCGGGGGCGCCAATTGCGGGCCACGACCGCCAAGCCACGGCTCTCGAGATGGCGCGCGGCCATGGCCTCGCCGATGCGGCCCAGCTGGGCCCGCGCGATCATCGGCGCCATCCGTGAAGGCGGCGACAGCGGGTAGCCATGGCCGCGACGCTACGCGTGCGTGTCCGCTCGGCGCCGTCACTCGCGCCGCGCGGCTGGGGAAAACCCCGCCGCCAACCGCTGCGGGCGACACCGCCCGCGCCGCGCAGCGGCCAGCGCCGCCCGGCGGCGTCAGACGCCCGGGGCGCGCTCGGGCTCGTCGGCGACGACCGGCGGTGTGACCGCGCCGGCCTGCGCGTCCGGCGGCGGTGAGGGCGACAGACCGAAGTCGGGGCTGGTCAGCACGTCCGCGTTGCTGGGGGGCCAAATCACGACGAAGGCGCGACCCACGATCTCGTCGCGTTGGACCGTGCCCAGCGACGAGCGGCTGTCGGCGGAATTGCGCCGGTTGTCGCCCATCAAAAAGTACTTGCCCTCGCTGATGCGCACCGGCCCAAAGTCGTCGTTGCCGCGAGCCCGCAGATACCCCCCCTGCTGGACGGTGGCTTCCTGCAGCCGCTGGTCGTTGATGAACACGACGCCGTCGCGCACCTCGAGGGTTTCGCCGGGCAAGCCGATGATGCGCTTGACGAAGTCCTTCTGGGCCGGCGGGACGATGCCCAGGCCCGCGGCGAGATCGCTAAGCGCCCCCTCGATGCCGCTGGGCCCGCCACCCTGCTCGTGGAACACCACGATGTCGCCGCGCTCGGGCTCACGGAGCTGGAACACGACCTTGTTGACCAGGATGCGGTCGTTTACCTCCAACGTCGGCACCATCGACGCCGAGGGGATGTAGAACGCCTGGACCAGGAAGGTCTTGAGCAGCACCGCCAGGGCGAAGGCCACCAGCACCAACAGCGGCAACTCGACCAGGAACGGCAGCCGACGCTTCTTGCGCGTCGACGCCGGCTCGCCCGCCTGATCGGTCGGCGACGGCGCGTCGGAAGGTTGCGCGGCCGCCGGCGATGGCTGGTCGCGATGATGCCAAGGGTCGTCGGTGGTCAAGAGGTGCTAGCCGGCTCGCGCTTCTCGCGGACCCGGGCGGCCTTGCCGACGCGGTGGCGCAGGTAGTAGAGCTTGGCCTGGCGCACGTCCCCGCGGCGGACCACCTCGATTTTATCGATGACCGGCGCGTGCACCGGGAAAATGCGCTCGACGCCCACCCCGTTGAAGCTGATCTTGCGCACCGTGAATGTCTCGCTGATCCCCGAGCCCCGGCGGGCGATGACGTCGCCTTCGAACACCTGCACACGCGCGCGGTTGCCCTCGACGACCCGCACGTGCACCTTCACGGTGTCACCCACCCGGAAGTCGGGGACGTCGTCTCGCAAGCTCTCTACGTCGACGCGGTCGGTCGGCTTCATCGTGGACCTCCGCTCTGGGGGTGGGCAGACGGGGCGCGGTCCGGCGGTCTCGGAGTCCCTGCGAAGTCGTGCCGCCTGGACGCAGGAGCACCGGCGCACGGCAAGCAGGCGACGCGCGCCCGACGACCTAGCATACCCAGGCTCGACACACCGGGCAATCGGCGGTGGGCCCGCACTGCCGGCTGTGGCTCGCCGTGGAGCTGAGCGCCCAGGCGCGACGGCGGCCACACCACTCGCAGCGCCCGCCCCGCCAGCGCGGCGCGCGGCACCGGGCCCACCCCCGGCGGCCCGCCGGGCGCTGCCGACCGGTTGTCGCCCAGCAGCCAGTAGTGCCCGCCCGGCACGGTCACCGGGCCCAGGTCGTGCTCGCCCACCGCGGCGTAGGGCTCGGCCAGCGCCCGTCCGTCGATGTGCAGCACCCCGGCGCGGATCGCAACGACCTCGCCGGGAAGGCCCACCACGCGCCGGATGAGGGCGACGTCGGCGTCCAGCGGCACCAGCCCCAGCCCCTCGGCAACGGAGCGCAGCGCCCGGGCCGGCCCCGAGCCGCCGGGCCCGCTCGGCCGGCGCACGACCACGACCTCGCCGCGCGCGGGAGCGCGGCCGTCGAGGGTGAGGCGATCGACCAGGACCCGATCACCGCTGCGCACAGTCGGGCGCATCGCCTCCGAGGGCACCACCACCGCCCGGACCAAAAACGCCTGCACGACCACCGCGACCGCCACCGCCAGCACGACGATCCCGGCCACCGTCGAGGGCCACGACCGGCCCTGCCGACCCCCCGCCCCCTCCCCCGCCAGAGGCTGGCCGCCAGGGGACGCAGAGCCGGCACGCGCCCGCTGGCGACGCCAGCCGCAGCGGCCGCTGACCGCGCTCACGGCGCCGCGCCCCGCTGGTCGTCGTCCTCGGCGCGCTCCAACAAGTCAGGGCGCAGGCGGCGCGTGCGGGCCTCGGCCTGCTCGCGCCGCCACCGGGCGATAGCGCCGTGATCGCCACCACGCAGCACCTCGGGCACCTGCAAGCCGCGATAGCTGGGCGGGCGCGTGTACTGCGGGTGCTCCAGCAGACCTGTAGCGAACGAGTCGGCCTCCACGCTGGCTTGGTTGCCCACGACGCCGGGCAGCAGCCGGGCGACGGCCTCGATAAGCACCACCGCGGCGGCCTCGCCGCCGGCCAGCACATAATCGCCAATGGAGACCTCGTCGTGGGCCAGCAGCTGATGGACGCGCTCGTCGATGCCCTCGTAGCGCCCACACACCAGCAGCAGCGCCCGCTCGGCGGCCAGCTCGGCCACCAGCGCCTGCTCGAGCGGCCGCCCCCGGGGGGTGAACACCACCGTGCGTGGCCGTGAGGCGAGGTCGCCGTAGCGGTCCTCGACGGCCCCCACGAACGGCTCCGGCTTCATGACCATGCCGGCGCCGCCGCCGTAGGGCTCGTCGTCGACGCTGCCGTGGCGATCGCGGGCCCACGCGCGCGGGTCGTGGACGGTGACCGACAACAGCCCGCCGTGGCGGGCCTTGCCCAGCAGCGACGCGTCCAGCGGGCCGGTGAAGAACTCGGGGAAGATCGACAGGACGTCGATCTCCAGGCGACGACCGCTGACGCTGCCTGAGTCGCTCTGGTCTAGGCGACTACCGCTGTCGCTGCTTGAGTCGCTCACGGGTCACATCCAGTCGTCGTCGAGCAACCCCGGCAGCGCATGGACCGTGATCCGCCCGGCCTCCATGTCGACGTCGACGAGCTCGTCGACCAGCGGCACCATCGCCTCGCGATCATCGGCGGCCACGACCAACCAGTCATGCCCCGGCCCGTCGTCGACTCGCTGCACGGCGCCGACCGCCCTCCCGGCGTCGTCGACGACCGCCGCGCCCACCAGCCCCTCGACCCACAGCGTGTCCTCGTCGGGCTCGACCTCGGCCGGATCGAGCTCCAGCACGGTGCCGCGCAGCGCCTCGGCCGCCGTGCGGTCCTCGATGCCGACAAAGCGCACCAGGGTGCGCTGCTTGTGCTGGCGCACCTCGGCGATCTCCAGCGCCTCGCCGTGGGCGCGCCAGCACACCCGCCCGGGCTCAACGAGGTCGGCCAAGTCGGCATCGGGGTGGACCACGACGTCACCGCGAATCCCGTGGGCGGGACCGACGACCCCCAGCCGCACGGGCGTCCCCCCGACGGGCGCCCCTTCGTGGGCCACCCCGCCGGCCTACTCCACGATCTCGACCGTCGCCGGCGACCCGTCGCGCGTCGAGGCCGCCTTGACCATGGCCCGGATGGCCTTGGCGGTGCGGCCGCGCTTGCCGATGATCTTGCCCATGTCCTCGGGGTGGACCCGCAGCTCCAGGACCGTCTCGCCATCGTCGGAGACCTCCTGGATGCGCACCTCGTCGGGCTTGTCGACGAGGTTCGACGCGATGTACTCCAGCACCTCGCGGGCCATCACGTCAGCGGCTCCTCGCCCTCACCGGCCTCGGCGTCGCCCCCCGCGGTCTCGCCCGCCCCAGCCTCGGCGGCGGGCGCGGCGCTGTCGCCGCTCAGCCTGCGCGTCGGCCTCGCCGGGGCGAAACGCCTCCCACACGCCCTCGATACGCAACAGGTTGACCACGCTCTGGGAGGGTTGGGCGCCGTGGCGCAGCCAGGCCAGGGCCCGGTCGTGATCGATCTTGATGGCCGACGGCTCGGCCAGTGGCTGGTAGTAGCCGAGATCCTCCAGGAAACGCCCGTCGCGTGGCGAGCGGGCGTCGGCGACCACCACGCGGTAGTTCGGTTGCTTTGTCTTGCCCTCCCGTCGGAGGCGCATCTTGACGGCCATGGGAAACCTTTCGGCTCGGCGCGCGCTCTCGGCGCCGGTTGTCGCGTGCCATCGAGGCGGGCGTGGCGTGCGAAAACGGCTCGCCCTCGTCGGCGGGCGATGCGCGACCTCGGCCTCGACACGCGCGGTCGGCCCGCAGTAGCGGGCTGGACGACGAGGATAGCGCGGCGCGTCCGCGTGGCGCCATCCCGGGGTGGCTCCGCCGATCCAGACAGCGGCATGGCAGCAACGGACAGCGGCGAGCAGCGTCACACCCGCCATGCGCGCAGATCCTGGGTGGCCTTAACGGCGGCCAGGGTCGACACCGCCAGCTCTGGCAGGCTGGCACCGAACACGTCCACGGCCACGTCGGCGGCGCACGCGCCAGCTCGGGGTTCGCCGCGCGCGTAGCGAGGCCACCGATCGCGGACGCAGCAAAGCGGCCGCCACCCGACGCCGCCAGCAAGCGAGGCCCGGCGATGCGACCGATCGACGAGGACCGCTTCGGCGAGCTGGTCGACCACGCCCTGGAACGCATTCCCGTCGAGCTCGCCGAGCGCTTCGACAACGTCGCGGTGGTCGTCGCCGACCGCCACGACGAGGATCCAGACCTGCTGGGGCTCTACGAAGGCGTGCCGCTGACCGAGCGGTGGGATTACGGCGGCGAGCTGCCAGACAAGATCTCCATCTTCCGCCTGCCGCTGTGCCACATGTGTGCCGACGAGGACGAGCTCGTCGAGGAGATCGCGGTCACGGTGGTCCACGAGCTCGCCCACCACGTGGGCATCGACGAAGCGGATTTGCACGCGCTGGGCTGGGAGTGACGCCGCCGCGGCGCTCGCCGCCTTGGCCCTGCGCGCCCCAGGAGCCGCCATGACCCAGCCGCGCGAGCAAGACCGCGCGTTCAGCGTGGACGTCGACGCGCTGCAGCGACACCTGCGCGCGCGGGTGAGTGGCGAGGTGCGCTTCGACGCGGGCACCCGCGGCGCCTACGCCACGGACGCGTCCAACTATCGCCAGCTGCCGCTGGGGGTGGTGCTGCCCCACACCCCCGACGACGCGGTGGCGACCCTGGAGACCTGCCGCGAGCACGGCGCGCCCGTGGTGTCACGCGGCGGCGGGACGAGCCTAGCCGGCCAGGCCATCAACGCCGGGGTCGTCGTCGACTGGTCCAAGTTCCAGCGCGACATCCTCGAGCTCGACGCCGACCGCCGGCGTGCCCGCGTTCGCAGCGGCGCGATCCTGGACGACCTGCGCCGCGCCGCCCGCCCCCACGGGCTGACGTTCGGGCCCGACCCCGCCACCCACGACCGCTGCACCCTCGGTGGCATGATCGGCAACAACGCCTGTGGGATCCGCTCGATCACGGCCGGGCGCACCTGCGACAACGTCGACGAGCTCGAGGTGGCCACCGTCGACGGGCTACGGATCACGGTGGGCCCCACCAGCGACGCCGAGCTCGAGCGCCGCATCGCCGCCGGCGGCCGTCAGGGCGAGCTCTACGCGGGCATGAAGCGCTTGGTCGACCGCCACGCCCCGGCGATCCGCGCCGCCTACCCCGACATCCCCCGGCGGGTGTCGGGCTACAACCTCGACGAGCTGCTGCCCGAGAACGGCTTCAACGTCGCCCGCGCGCTGGTGGGCACCGAGGGCACCTGCGCCGCCGTGCTGTCGGCCACCTGCCGTCTGATGAGCGAGCCGGCCGCGCGCAGCCTGCTGGTGGTGGGCTTTCCCAGCATCGAGCGGGCCGCAGACCACGCCCCCGGCATTCTGGCGTGGTCGCCGATCGGCTTGGAGGCCCTCGACGGCCAGCTGGTCGCCGCCGTGGCGCCCGGGCACCCGAGCTCGTCCGACCGCGCGCTGCTGCCGCGCGGCCACGCGTGGCTGCTGGTCGAGTTCGGCGGCGACACCGATGAGCAGGCCCACCAGCGGGCGCGCGCGTGCCGAGCCGGCCTGGGCGGCGACGTCGCCGCGCCCAGCATGGCGCTGCTGGACGATCCGGCCGCGGCGCGACGCGTGTGGCAGCTGCGCGAGGCGGCCTTGGGCCTGGCCGCCCGGCTGCCGGGCAGGCCGATGGCGTGGCCCGGATGGGAGGACTCGGCCGTGCCGCCGGCGGCGCTGGGCGACTACCTGCGGGACTTGCGCCGGCTGCTGGCCGAGCACGGCTATCCGGCGACGATCTATGGCCACTTCGGCGACGGCTGCGTGCACTGTCGTCTGCCGTTCGACCTGCGCACGGCCGCCGGGCGGGCCGACTACGAGGCGTTCGTCCACCGGGCCGCCGACCTGGTGGTCGCCTACGGCGGGTCCCTGTCGGGCGAGCACGGCGACGGCCAGGCCCGCGGGCAGCTGCTGTCCAAGATGTTTGGCGACGAGCTGGTGGGCGCCATGCGCGAGTTCAAGGCGTTGTGGGACCCCGAGGGCGCCATGAACCCCGGCAAGGTCGTCGAGCCGTCCGGGCTCACCGAGCACCTCAGGCTCGGCGCCGACTACCGCCCGCTGCCGATGGCCACCGACACCCACTTCGCCTTTGCTGACGACGGCGGCAGCCTGGCCCAGGCGGCGCTGCGCTGCGTGGGCGTGGGCAAGTGCCGACGCACCGAGGCCGGCACGATGTGTCCCAGCTACATGGCCACCCTCGACGAGCAGCACTCCACCCGCGGGCGGGCGCGGCTGCTGTTCGAGATGCTGCAGGGCGACTCGCCGGTGAGTGGCTGGCGCAGCGAGGCGGTCCGCGACGCGCTGGACCTGTGCCTGGCGTGCAAGGGCTGCAAGACCGAGTGCCCCGTCAACGTGGACATGGCCACCTACAAGGCCGAGTTCCTGGCCCACCATTACAAGGGCCGCCTGCGGCCCCGCCAGGCCTACGCCCTGGGGCTGATCCCGTGGACGGCGCGGGTGGCCGCCGCCATGCCCGACGTCGTCAACGCCGTGACCCACACCCCCGGCGTGTCGTGGGCGCTGAAGGCGCTAGCGGGCGTCGCGCCAGGGCGCGACGCCCCCCGCTTCGCCCGCCGGACGTTCACCGAGTGGTTCCAGGACCGCGGGCGCGTCGCGCCCGGCGCGCCCGGCGCCGGCGACCGTCCCCCGGTGGTGCTGTGGCCCGACACGTTCACCAACCACTACCACCCCGAGGTCGGCAAGGCGACAGTGGAGGTCCTGGAGGCCTGCGGCTACCGCGTCGAGCTAGCCCCCGGCGGGCTGTGCTGCGGACGGCCGCTGTACGACTACGGCATGCTCGACCTCGCTCGGCGGCAGCTGTCACAGATCCTGGAGGCGCTGCGCCCCTGGCTGCAGGCGGGGGTGCCCGTGGTGGGCATGGAGCCCAGCTGTCTGACGGTGTTTCGCGACGAGCTGGTCAACCTGTGGCCCCACGACGAGGACGCCCGGCGGCTGTCTTGCCAGGCGCTGATGCTCACCGAGCTGCTGGCCCGCGACGCCGACGACATCGCCTGGCCCCGCCTGCCGCGCCCGGCGGTGGTCCACGGCCACTGCCATCAGGCCGCCATCATGGGCATGGAGGCCGACCGCGCCGTGCTGTCGCGGCTCGAGCTCGACTACGAGGTGCTGGACTCGGGCTGCTGTGGCATGGCGGGCGCGTTCGGCTTCGAGCAGGGCCACCAGGCGGTCTCTGTGGCCTGTGCCGAGCGGCGGCTACTGCCCGCGGCCCGCCGGGCCCACGATGAGGGGACCCTGGTGATCACCAGCGGCTACAGCTGCCGCGAGCAGGTCGCCCAGCTGACCGGGCTGCGCCCGGTCCACACCCACGAGGTCCTGCGCGCGGCCTTTACCGACGGCGACATCGCCGCCCCCCTGGAGGGCGCCGCCGGCCCCGGCCCCGCGCTGCGTGCCAACTGGCCGGCTGCCGCGGCGGCGGGGGCGTTGGCCGCCGCCGTCGTCGGCCGGCGCGCCGTCGCGCGCTGAGCCCCCCTGGCTCCCGCCGTCGTCGGCCGGCGCGCCGTGGCGGGATGAGCCTGCCTGGGCCGTTGGTGGGTGACGCCCCGCTGGCGGGCGACAGCTAGCTCAGCCCCGCAACGCAGCCGCGGTCGCCGCCGGCTGCGCGCGGCGGGCTTACTTCTTTTTCTTTTTCTTCTTGCGGTCGGGCACCCGCTTGGCCCCGGGCAGCTGCCCGCCGCCGCTCATCTGGCCCATCAGCGCCGACATGTCCATGTCGCCCCCGCCGGCCTTGGCCAACTGGCGCGCGTCGCCGGCGGAGGGACCCTTGCCGCCGGCGCCGCCGAGCTGTTGCATCATTTGCTGCATCTGCTCGAAGTTGCGCAGCAGCTCGTTGATCTCCTGAGGAGTGCGCCCGGCGCCGGCGGCGATGCGCCGCTTGCGTTTGCCGTTGAGGATCTTGGGGTTGCGGCGCTCCTCGGGGGTCATCGACTGGATGATCGCCTCGGCCGGCTTGAGGTCGTCCTCGCTGACCTCGACGTCCTTGAGCTCCTTGCCCACCCCGGGCATCATCCCCAACAGGCCCTGCAGCGGGCCCATCTTCTTTACCTGCTGCATCTGCTCGAGGAAGTCCTGAAGGGTAAAGCCCCCGCCGCCGAGCAGCTTGTCCTCCAGCTCGGCTTGTTGCTGTTCGGTGTAGGTCTCCTCGGCCTTCTCGATGAGGGTGAGCACGTCGCCCATGCCCAGGATTCGGCTGGCCATGCGGTCGGGGTGGAAGGCCTCGAATTCGTCGAGCTTCTCGCCCACCGAGGCGAACTTGATGGGCCGGCCGGTGACCTCGGCCACCGACAGCGCCGCCCCGCCGCGGGCGTCACCGTCGAGCTTGCTCAAGATGACGCCGCTGAAGTCGACGGCCTCCTGGAAGGCCTTGGCGACGGTCACCGCCTCCTGGCCGATCATCGCGTCGATGACGAACAGGGTCTCCACGGGCTGCACGGTCTGTGAGATGCGCGTCGCCTGGTCCATCATCTCATCGTCGATGTTGGACCGCCCGGCGGTATCGACGATGACCACCCCAGCGCCCTGGCGGGTGGCCTCGGCCAGCGAGCTCCGCGCGACCGCCACCGGGTCGGCGTCGGGATCGCCGCCCCGCTCGGGGGCGTAGACCGGTGCGCCCACGCGCTCGCCCAGCACCTCGAGCTGGTCGACCGCGGCCGGGCGCTGCAGGTCGGCGGCCACCAGCAGCGGCGTGCGGCCTTTCTTGTGGAGGTGGGCGGCGAGCTTGCCGGCGGCGGTGGTCTTGCCCGAGCCCTGCAGGCCGGCGAGCATGATCACCGCCGGCGAGGAGCTGCCCAGCTTTAGGCTGGCCGATTCCTCGCCGAGGATATGCTGCAGCTCGTCGTTGACGATCTTTATGACCTGCTGGCCGGGGTTGAGCGCCTCGTGGACCTCACTGCCGACCGCGCGCTCGCGCACCCGCGACGTGAACGAGCGCACGACCTTGTGGTTCACGTCGGCTTCCAGCAGCGCCCGGCGGATCTCGCGCAGGGCCTCGTCGACGTCCTCCTCGCTGAGCTTGCCCTTGCCCTTGAGGCGCTCGAGGGCGGCATCGAGGCGATCGGTCAGGGTGTCGAACATGGCGCTCGTCGGCTCCCACGGGTACCGGGCAGGGCGGCGCAAGTGTACCGATGGCGCCGTTAGGTGCCTGCCGCGAGGAGCCCGTGACCACCGCCTCGAGCCCGCCGGCGGTGCCACTGTTCGACACACCGCGGGTCAGTCGCAGGTGGAAGCAATCTCGTCGGCCAGCAGCACGGCCTCGCCGATGCGGCCCACGGCGAAGGTGCGCTCGTCGCGGCGCAGGTGGCACCAGCCCACCAGCAGGTCCTCGGCCAACGACCACGGATCGACCACGCGCTCGGTGGTCGCTCCTCCCCGGCTGGAGGTGTGATAGCGAAGCCACACCTGACGGCGCTGCTCCACGGCGCGGTCCAATAGCGAGCGCACCTGCTTGGGGCCCACGGCGCGCTCGGGGGCGGTGGGCAGCGCCGGCGCGTGGGCGTCGACGACGACGGCCTCCTCGCCCAGCAGCCGCACGCCGGCCCGCCGCAGCGCGGCGCGCACCGCCTCGGCATCGGCGTCGCCGATGGCCACGGTGTCGCTGATGGCCTCCAGGCCCGGCTCGTCGTCGCTGCACAGCCGGTCGATGGTCTCGGGGGCGGCCACGACCACCGACCGGGCCGGGTGCACGATCGCCTCAGATGGCGGTGCCGTGTCCGTCGCCCCGCCCGGGGCCACCCCCGCTTCCTCCGGGGCGGGCTCGGGGGCGGGATCGGGCTCGGATTCGGAGTCGGGCTCGGCGGCCGCTTGCAGATCCAGGGTGGGCGCGAGGTAGGCTCGCCGGGCCTCGTCGACGGCGTGGACGCGCCCGTTGGCGTCGGGCGCGACCAGCGCGCGGCGCTGCAGCCAGTCCAGCGGGAACGGCAGGTTGCCCCGGCCGGACCACCCGCGGTCGGCCACATCGCTCACGCGCGCGGGCCCCTCGGTGGCAAGCGCCACGAACGCGTCGCGGCCGGCGTCGGGGGCGGCCTCCAGCAGGTCGCGCACCGTGCGGTGACCCTCCAGGATCTCGCGCAGCTGGCGCGCGGCCGCCGCGCGATGGGTCGGCGCGTCGCGCGCCCCCAGCAGGGTCAGCGCCTCGGCGACGGTGCGCCCGTCCAAGTCGGCCACCCGCATGCTCAGCCTTTAGCTCTCCTCCAAGTCGACGTCCTGGGCGACGTCGGCGAACAGCGCCTCGACGAACGCATCCGGGTCGAACTCGGCGAGGTCGTCGAGCTCCTCGCCGAGACCGACCAGCTTGACCGGAAGCCCGAGCTGGCGCTGGATGGCGATGACGATGCCCCCGCGGGCGGTGCCGTCGAGCTTGGTCAGCACCACCCCGGAGACGTCGACGGCCTCGGTGAATGCCTGAGCCTGGCTCAACCCGTTCTGGCCGGTGGTGGCGTCCAGCACCAGCAGGACCTCGTCAGTGGCGCCGGCCCCCTTCTCCAGCACGCGCTTGACTTTGGCGAGCTCGTCCATGAGCGCGCGTTTGTTCTGCAGCCGTCCGGCGGTGTCGACGATGAGCAGCTCGGCGTCGTTGGCGCTGGCCGCCTGCCAGCCGTCGTAGGCCACCGCAGCGGGGTCGGCGCCCTCGGCCTGTTTGACCACCCGGGCGTTGGCGCGCTCGCCCCAGGCCGACAGCTGCTCGATCGCCGCGGCGCGAAACGTGTCGGCCGCAGCAATCACCACCTTCTCGCCGCCACGGGTGGCACGGGCGGCGAGCTTGCCGATCGAGGTGGTCTTGCCGGTGCCGTTGACGCCGGTGACCAGCCACGTGGTGGGTCCGTCGTCGCGGCGGGCGAGGGTGCGGTCAGTCACCGTCAGCTCCAGGCGCAACAGCTCCTTGAGCAGCGCCAACACCTCGTCGGGGTCGGACAGGTGCTGCTCGCGGGCGCGCTGGCGCAAGCCGTCGACGATCACGGTGGCGGCCTCCACACCCACGTCGGCAGCGATGAGGCGCTCCTCCAGCTCTTCGTAGACCTGCTCGTCGAGCCCGGAGCGAAACAGCGCCGCCAGCCCGCTGCCAAAGCTCTCCCGGCTGCGCGACAGCCGGGCCCGAAACCGGGCCATCGGCCCCAGCGGCCAGGCCTCCTCGCCGGGCGCCGCCTCGGCCACGGCGGCCTCGTCAGCCGGGGCCTCCTCGACGTCGGCCGCTTCGGCGGCCGCCTCCTCAACGGCAGCCGCTTCGGCGGCCGCCTCCTCGACTGCGGCCTGTGCTGCGACCACCTGCGAGCCGGGCTCACCGGCGATCGCCGGAGCCTGGTCGGGCGAGGACGCGGGGGCCCGCGCCGTGCCGGTCGCCTGTTCTGTCCCAGGGGGGCGCTCCTGCAAGCCCTTTGCCTCGGCGACGAGCTCCTCACCCGCCGACGCTCGGCCCCGCCGACCGACGATGACGCCGAGCCCGAAGCTGGCGACGATCGCCACCACGCCGATGACGATGGCGACGATCGGCTGGACGTCCGTCAGGAACTCCATGAGGCGGTCGGCTCCTGCCAACGGGGACACGACACCGGCGGCGGCCGGTCAGCGTAGTCGCGTCGCCCGCGGGCGCGGCCCTGTGCGTCCACGCCGCCCGGCGCCGCTGCCCGGGCAGCGCTATCCGGTCGTGGCCGGCGCCTCGCTCATGCGCTGGCCGATGACCTTGGACACGCCGTCGGACTGCATCGACACGCCGTAGAGAGTGTCGGCGATCTCCATGGTGCGCTTCTGGTGGGTGACCACGATCATCTGGCTGGTCGCGCGGAACTCGCCGACCACTTCCAAGAACCGCTGGAGGTTGACGTCGTCCAGCGACGCTTCGACCTCGTCGAGCACGTAGAAGGGCGAGGGCCGCGCGGCAAAGATCGCGAACAACAGCGCCAGGGCCGTCAGGCTGCGCTCGCCGCCCGACAGCAGCGACAGCCGCTTGATCCGCTTGCCGGGGGGTTTGGCCTCCACGTCGACGCCGGTGGCCAGCAGATCGTCGGGATCGGTCAGCACCAGGCGCCCCTCGCCGCCGTTGAACATGCGGGGAAACATCGCCTGGAACTGCGCGTTGACGTCGGCAAAGGCCTGGGCGAACAACTCGCGGATGCGATCGTCGACCTGCTCCAGCACCGCCAGCAGGTCGGCCCGGGAGCTGCGCAAGTCCTCCAGCTGACCCGTCAAAAACGTCTCGCGCTCCTGCAGCTGCTCGAGCTCCTCCAGCGCCAGCGGGTTGATCGTGCCCAGCAACGCGATCTTGCGCACCAGGCGCTCTTCTTGCTGCTCCAACTCGGTGTCGCGCTCGGCGCCCCCGGTCAGCGGCGCGTCGTCACCCTCGGCGTGGCGGGCCTCGGCCAGCAGCTCGTCGGGGTCCTCGCCGAGCTCCTCGCTGACGCGGTCGCGGGCGCTGACAAGCGAGGCTTGGGCTCGCTCACGCACCAGATCGCCCTCGTGATGCTCGTTTTGGCGTTGGGTCAAGGCGTCGGCCGCCTCGCGTTGACGCTCCCGGGCCAGGCCCAACGCCTGCTGGCGCTCGGCCCGCTGGGCATCGAGGCGGGCGCGTTCCTGCTCGGCGGCGGCCAACGACGCCTGCGCGCGGGCCAGGGCGGCGGCGGCGACGTCGGCGAGCTCATCACAGCGCGCGACCGCGGCCTGGCGCGCCTGACGGCGTCGCTCCCGGTCAGCCAGGCGCTGCTCGACCTCGTCGGCCTCCTGCTCCAGCGCCGTGACGCGCCGGTCGGTCTCCTCCAAGCGCTGGACCACGCTGCGCTCAGCCATGCGCGCCTGGACCTCGGCCTCGCGCGCGGCGGTCAGCGCGTCATCGAGGCGCTCGGCCTCCTGATCGGGGCCGGCGCCCTCCTCCTCTTCCTCAGGGGGGCCCTGCTGCTCAAGCTCGGCTAAGCGCTGACGGCGCTGTTCGGCCTCGGTGGCCAGCTCGTCGCGCTGCTGGCCCAGCTCTGTCAGCGCCTCGCTGGCGCGCTGGCGCTCCTTCTCCAGCCGCCCGAGCCGCTCGGCGGCCGCGGTGAGCTGGGCGTCCGACTCCTGCTGGGCGGCTTGGGAGGCCTCCAGCTCCTCGCGGGCGGTGGCCAGCTCACGGTCGGCGTCGGCCACTTGGCGATGGGCCACCAGCAGCTCCGACTCGACGCGCTCGCGCTCGGCATCGGCCTCGTCGGCGGCGGCCGCGGCCACCACCGAGCCGGCCATGGGGGTTGAGCCCCCCACCCAGCCCTCGGGGCCGACCAACTCGCCTGCGACGGTGACGAACGTGTCGCCGGGACGCTGGGTGGCCAGGCGGGTGGCGGTATCCAGGTCCGCCACGGCGAACACCCCGCTCAACGCCTGCTGCAGGGCATCGGCGAGCGCCGGGGGCGCCTCGATCGCCTCGGCCAGCGGCCGCCCTTCGTCGTCGGCGCCCGCCCCCTGCCCAGCGTCGGCGCCCGCCCCCTGCCCGGTGTCGCGGCGAGCCCGTTGGCCGGGGGTCGCGTCGTCGGCGTCACTGGCGTCGTCGACGTGGCCGGCGTCGGTCACCGACTCCTCGGTGGCGCCCTGGACGGGCAGCAGCCGCACCCGGCCGGCGTCCCCGCGGCGCAAAAACGCCAACGCCTCGTGGGCGGCCTGTGGCGAGTCCACGACGACGGCCTCGCCCAACCCGCCCAGCGCCGCGGCGACCGCCGGGGCCATCCCCTCGGCGATGCGCACCTGCTCGGCGAAAGGGCCCACGACGCCGGCCAGCTCGCCGCGCTCGGCGGCCTGCTGGACCGCCTCGACGCCGCCCTCATCGGTGCTGGCCGCCGCCCGCATCGCGTCCGCGCGGGCCTCGAGACTGGCGCGGCGCCGCTCCAGCTCCCGCTCGTTGCGGGCGGCCTCCTCGGCGGCCGCCTTCTTCTTGGCGACCTTGGCCTCGCAGGAACGGACTTGCTCGGCGAGCTCGTCGGTGTGGCCGTCGAGGCGCTGGATCTCGGCGTTGACGGCGGCGATGTCGGCATCGAGCTCCTCGGCGCGGGCCTGCCAGCCGGCGATCTGGCTGTCCAGGCGCCCCTCCTCGCCGGCGGCCTGGGCCACCGACTGGCGCAGCGTGGCGATCTCGCCCTCCCACCGCAGCCGCTGCTCGCGGGCCGCGGCCCGCCGGCGGGCCTCGGCGGCCACGGCCTGGTCATGGGCGCGGCGCGCCTGCTCGGCGGCGGCGCGCTCGCCCTCGGCCTCTTCGCGCGTGCAGGCGGCCTCGGCCCGCTCGGACTCGATGCCCTCGCGCTCAGCGCGCGCGGCGGCCGCGCGCTGGCGCAGCTCATCGGGATCGCGGCCCGACACGGGCTCTTCGCTGGCTTCCACCAGTCCGCGGCGGCGCTCGGCCAGGCGGTCGCTGAGTCCCTGCAGGCGCTCGGTGATGTTGGCCAACGCGAAGTGGGTGCGCGCGGCGGCGTCGACTTGGGGGGTGAGCTCGTTGACCTCCCCCTCGAGACGGGCGACCTCGGCGTGGGCCTCGCCGGCGGCCTGCTCGGCGGCGGCCAGCGCCTGGCGGGCGGTGGCGTCCTCGGCGTCGGCGGCGGCCACCCGCCGCTGGAGCTCGTCGAGCTCGCGGGCCGCGCGGATACGCCGAACCGTGGTCAGCTGCTGGCTCAGCTCCTGGTGGGTGCGCGCGGCCTCCGCCTGGCGCTCGAGAGGGCGCAGCTGGCGCCGCAGCTCGCGCAACAGATCGGTGACGCGCTCGGTGTGCTCGTCGACCTGCGACAGCTTGCGCAGGGTGCGCTCCTTGCGCTTGCGGTACTTGAGGATACCGGCGGCCTCATCGATGAACCCGCGGCGCTCCTCCGGGCGGGCGTCGAGGATCGCATCGAGCTGGCCCTGCCCCACGATCGTGTGGTGCTCGCGGCCCAGCCCCGTGTCCGACAGCAGCTCGGCAACGTCCAACGCCCGACAGGTCTCGCGGTTGATGGCGTACTCGCTCTCGCCGGTGGCATAGATCGCCCGCGAGACCGTCACCTCGCTGAAGTCCACCGGCAACGCCCCGTCGCGGTTGTCGATGGTGATGGCCACCTCGGCGCGGCCCAGCCCGGAGCGCCCCGGGGCCCCGGCGAAGATGACGTCAGCCATCTGGCCGCCGCGCAGGGACTTGGGGCTGGCGGTGCCCAGCACCCACGACAGCGCGTCGACCACGTTGGACTTGCCGCTGCCGTTGGGGCCCACGACCACGGTCACGCCCGGCTCGAGCTCGAGCTCGGTGCGCTCAACAAACGACTTGAAGCCCCGCAGAGTCACCGACCGAAGGTGCACGCCGTGGGGCCTCCCTGCTTTCGGGCGGGTCAGAGCGAATCGCCGCCGGGCGGCCCTCCCTCGGGGCGAGTCGACCAGCCACAACCCGGCGCGGCGCGGGCAGTGTAGTCACCACCCCCCCGGGGCCAAAGCAGGCGGGGCGCGCCGGGCGGCGAACAGCAACGAGCCGCTGGCCCCAGCCAGCGGCTCAGCGTTCACGCCTGGGCTCAGGCGCCGAGCTCGACCCGGTCGCCGGCCTCGGGGATGACGTGCACCTCGGAGAGGTCCTCGAGCTCGATGGCCCGCTCGCGCAGGCGCGCTCGCAGCGCCGCGTTCTCCTCCTCGGCGCGCGCCAGCGCCTGCTGCAGATCCCGCACGCGACCGCGCAGCGCGGTGACCTCGGCGAGCTGCTCGACGGGACGGTGGTCCCAGCTTCCAACGATGGCCTTCATGCGTCGTCCTCCAGCCGCACAGGATCGGGCGGGTTTCAGGCGAGCTCGTGACCGGGCCGCGGCGGCTTCCCCCGACCGCAGGCGGTACGACTGCGCCGTTGCGCCCCGAGCCGACGGTGAGCCGAGCCGGGAACCGCAACGGACGCGAGGGAGCGCACCCGTGGCCGACGCCGCGTGGTCCGACACAGCGCCGACCGTTTCACAACTGCACTATAGACCGAGAGGGCGCGCGGTGACAAGCGCCGGACGCCGCCGGCCGAGTCGCGCCCTGTAAGGTGGCCGCATGCGCGTGCCCCGGCTTCGCTCGCTGGCGGCCGTCGCCGCGGCCGGCCTCGGGACGGGCGTCGGCGGCATGGTCGCGCTGAGCGCCCGCACCCGCAATCCCGACCCCGAGTCCGGCCCGCCCGATCCGCCCGACAGCCTGCCACCAGCGTACACGGTCCGCGTGCCCGGTCACGGCGAGCTGTTTGTGCGCGACACGGGCACGGCGGTGGACGCGCCCACCATCCTGCTGCTGCACGGCTGGATGTTTCCCGCCGACCTGAACTGGTTTCCCTCCTACGGGCCGCTGGGCGAGCTCGGGCGGGTCCTGGCGCCGGACCACCGCGGCCACGGCCGCGGCACGCGGCCCAGCGCCCCCTTCCGCCTGGCCGACGTCGCCGATGACTACGCGGCGCTGTTGCGCCGTCTCGACGCGGCCCCC
>PXPH01000058.1 GCA_003021615.1 Actinobacteria bacterium QS_8_72_14 | reverse complement strand
GTGCCGGTGGCGGTGCGCAAGGGGTGGGGCGTGGAGGCCGGCGGGTGGGGGGACGTGTGGGTCGAGGGCGCCGACGGCGCTGGCGGGACCGCCGGCGCGGGCGGGCCGGTGGCCACCAGCCGTCCGGTGCTACAGGTGCGCGGCGACGGGACCCGGCCCACCGCGCTGATCGGCCTGCACGTCGACGAGGTCGCTGCCGTTGCCGCCGCGGATCGCGACGCGGTGCGCCTGACCCACGCGCCGCCGCCACAGCCCGCGGAGTCGTAAGCGGCGCTGGTGGCCGCGGGCAGCTTTTCAGCGGCGCCTCGCCCGGCTCTGGGCCCCGCCCGGGCCCGAACCCCGCCGGTGCGGGTCGCGCCCGCGAGCTTTCGCCCCCGGGTGGGCCGCTAGCGTGGCTTTCATGGCCGAGACGCCCTCGCACCTCGACGCCGACGGCCGCGCCCACATGGTCGATGTGGGCGAGAAGGCCGTCACCGACCGCACCGCGCGGGCGACCGCGACCGTGCGCGTGCAGCCCGAGACGGCCGCCCAGGTCGCCAAGGGCGGGCTGTCCAAGGGCGACGTGGCCGCCGTGGCCCGCATCGCCGGGATCCAGGCGGCCAAGCGCACCCCCGAGCTGCTGCCGCTGTGCCATCACGTGGCGCTGGCCAGCGTCGACGTGGTCGTCGACGTCGACACCGCCGCCGGCACGATCACTATGGCCAGCACCGCCCGCGCCGCCGACCGCACCGGTGTGGAGATGGAGGCGCTGACCGCCGCCAGCGTCGCCGCGCTGACCGTGTACGACATGGTCAAAAGCGTCGAGCGCGGCGCGACGATCACCGACGTGGCGCTCGAGGAGAAAGCGGGTGGCCGCTCGGGACGGTGGCAGCGAGCCCCCGGCTGAGGCGACCGGCTCAGCGCCGCCCGACCGCCAGCATCGCATCGACGGCCGCGCGGGCCGGGACGGCCACCGACGGGTCGATCTCGACGGCCGGGGCCAGGTCGCGCAGCGCGTCGCGCACGCCGTGCAGGGTGATCCGCTTCATGTGCGGGCACAGGTTACAGGGGCGGACGAACTCGACCTCGGGATGCTGGGCGGCGACGTTGTCGCTCATGGAGCACTCGGTGATCATGACCACCTTGGCGGGCTGACGCTCGTCCACGTAGCGGGCCATGCCGCTGGTCGAGCCCACGTAGTCCGCCTCGGCCAGCACGTCCTGGGGGCACTCGGGGTGGGCCAGCACCGTGAGGCTCTCGTGGCCAGCGCGGTAGTCGCGCACCTGCCCACCGGTGAATCGCTCATGGACCTCACAGTGGCCGCGCCACACGATCACCTCGACGTCGGTGTGGTTGGCCACGTGCTGGCCGAGGAACTCGTCGGGCAAAAAGATGACCCGGTCGGTGCCCAGCGACTCGACGACGTCCACGGCGTTGGAGGAGGTGCAGCACACGTCCGACTCGGCCTTGACCTCGGCCGAGGTGTTGACGTAGGTGACCACCGGCACGCCCGGGTAGCGCTCGCGCAACAGCCGCACGTCGGCGCCGGTAATCGACTCCGCCAGCGAGCAACCCGCCCGCAGGTCGGGCAACAGCACGGTCTTGTGGGGGTTGAGCAGCTTGGAGGTCTCGGCCATGAAGTGCACGCCGCACTGGACGATGACCCTGGCGTCCACCTGAGTCGCGTGGCGCGCGAGGCTCAGCGAGTCGCCGGTGATGTCGGCCACGCCGTGGAAGATCTCCGGGGTCTGGTAGTTGTGGGCCAAGATCACCGCCTCGCGCTCGGCCTTGAGCGCGTTGATCTCGGCGATCAGCGGCGCGTGGGCCGCCCACTCGGCGGCGGGCATGATCGTCTCGACGCGCTCGTACAGCTGCGGCAGCGGCACGGTGGGGGCTGCCACGGGCGGGCTCCTCCCGGTGGACGTCACGCCCCAGTTTATGCTCGCTGTGAGCATAGAGCACGCGAGGCCGCGCCCGCCCCTGCGGGCGCGCTGCGCCCGCGCCAACGGCTAGCGCCCCGAGCGCGGCAGCCCCACTCCCGGGGCGGGGCGCTCGCGCAGCACCTCGCGGCGAAAGCAAAACAGCTCGGCGGGACGCCCGCGGGCCGTGTGGGCCTGCACCCCGGTGGGCTCGACCAGCCCCGCGCGGTCCACCAGGCGCCGGAAGTTCTGCTTGTGCAGCCGCAGGCCCGCCAGCGCCTCCACCACGCGCTGCAACGCCGAGAGCGTGAACTGCTCGGGTAGCAGCTCAAATACCACGGGGCGATATGACAGCTTGCCGCGCACCCGCCCCAGCGCGGTGGCCAGGATGCGGCGGTGGTCCAGCGCCATGGCCTTGCCCAGGCGCGCCTGGGCGTGACCGCCGCGCTCGGGCTCGCCGGCGTCGCGGCCGGCCTCGCCGACCAACCCGGCCTCGTACAGCAGCTCGTAGCGCTCCAGCACGCGCTGGCTGTCCCATCCCAGGTCGCCGAGGCCGAAGGCGACCTCGGCGCGCTCGCGCGGCGACCCGCCGGCGGTGTCCAGGGTCGTGGTCGAGGCGGTGGGCTCGTCGCCGGCGGCCAGCCACCAGCGCGACAGGGCGGGCTCGATCGCCTGGGCCAACACCTCCGGCTCGCCGCCGCGACGGTCCTCCCACGGCAGCAGCTCGTAGACGTCGCGCCAGGTGGCGCCGGCGGCCTCAAAGGCCTGCTCGCGCACCAACGCGAGGTAGGCCACGCTGAGCACGCGTGCGCCGGCGGCCCGCTCGCGCGGGTCGCGGCCGGCGTCGCCGAAGGTGTACAGCTGCTCGACGTAGCCCAGCTGCATACCGGTGCGCTCGGCCACCCACCGGCGCCCCGCCTCGCCGGCCCACTCCGCGTCGGCCTCGCCCTGCACGGTCAGCACTCGGGGCGAGCCCTCGGTGACCGCCAGGATCACCGCGGCGAGATCGACGGTGACCTCGCCGAGCGCAGGGGTCGTGGCCGCCTCCACCCCGGCTCCTCTCCGTCGCGGCCAAGCAGCGCCCGGTAGTCGGCCCAGGTGTCCACGTCGGGTGGGGTCGTTCAGGCCTCGATGGCGAAGGTGGCCTCGGGGCGTTGGCCACCACGCTAGGCGTCGATGGGGGTGGTCGTGGTGGCGCTCAGGGCGGCGCAGGCGTCACACGAGGTCTGCCCTGCGATCGCACAGCCGGGCTAGATTGGCATGGCGACGATCTGTGCCCGCCAGGCGAGGTCCACCGCGAGGAGTTGGATGGCCGAGCACACCCACGCCGCTCGCGCGGCGGTGCTGACGGTCAGCGACGGGGTGACCGCAGGAACGCGCGACGATGACACGGGCGCGGCCGTCGCACAGCGCCTGGCCAACGACGGTTTCGAGGTCGTCGCGCGTGAGGTCGTCGCCGACGAGCGCGACGTGGTCGCGGGGGCGCTGAGCCGTCTGGTCGGCCACGCGGGGTTGGTGGTCACCAACGGCGGCACGGGGCTTGGCCCGCGCGACGTGACCCCGGAGGCCACCGCCGACGTCGTCGAGATGCTCGTGCCCGGGCTCGCCGAGGCGATGCGGGCCGCCGGCCGCCGCCACACGCCCATGGCGGACCTGTCGCGGGGGCTGGCCGGCGCGGTGGGGGCAACGCTGGTGCTCAACCTCCCCGGCAGCCCCAAGGGCGCGGGGGAAAGCCTCGACGCGGTGAGCCAGGCGTTGGGCCACGCGCTGCGGCTGTTGGCCGGTGACACCCACCACGGTCACGGCGATATTCCCGGCCACAGCGACGGTGCCCTGCGATGAGCGTCACGGTGCGCTGCTATGCGGCCGCCGCCGAGCGGCTCGGGCCCAGAGTCGAGGTCGACGTGGGCGCGCCCGCAACCGCCGGGCAGGTCCGTGCGGCGCTGGTCGCCGCCCACCCCGACGCCGCCGAGCTCATCGGACAGTGCCGTCTGGCGGTCGACCTCGACATCGCGGCGGGCGACACGCCGGTCGAGCCCGACAGTGAAGTGGCGCTGTTGCCGCCCTTCGCCGGCGGGGCCGGCAGCGGCGCGGCGGAGGGGGCTGGCGACGCCGCGGTGGTCATCGACGTGCGCCCGCCGCCGCTGGTCGTTGAGGAGGTCCTTGCGGCGATCGCCCACCCGGCCGCCGGCGCCCAGGCGGTGTTTTTGGGGCGTGTGCGCGACCACTCCAGCGGCGACCCGGCCGTCCACCGCCTGGACTACTCGGCCTACGAGCCCATGGCCCGCGAGGTGATGACGACCATCGCCGACGAGACCCGCGCCCGCTGGCCGTCGGTGTGTGGCATCGCGCTGCTGCACGCCGTGGGCGAGCTGGCGGTGGGCGCCCACTCGGTGCTGGTGGCGTGCTCGTCGCCGCACCGCGCCGAGGCCTACCAGGCCAACCAGCACGCCCTGGAGCAGCTCAAGGCCCGCGTCCCGGTGTGGAAGCGCGAGGTCGGCTCGCGTGGCAGCCGGTGGGTCAACCTGCAGGCTCCCACCGGATGACCCTCGAGTGGTGGCAGGCACTCATCCTCGGCGCCCTGCAGGGCCTGACCGAGTTCCTGCCGGTCTCCTCGTCGGGCCACCTGGGGCTCGCGCCGGCGCTTCTGGGGTGGCCCGAGGACCCCGGGCTGGTGTTCGACGCGCTGGTGCACGGCGGCACCGCCGGGGCCCTGGTGGTGGTCTTTCGCCGGGAGCTTCAGGCCATGGCCCAGGGCCTCGCCGGGCGCCGTGACCGCGACGCGCGGCTGGCCCGGCGCCTGGCCGGCCTCGTGGTGGTGGGCACCGTGCCGCTGGTGGTGGTGGGGCTGACCCTGCGCGGCGCCGTCGAGGCCGCCTTCGTCGACGCGCCAGCTGCGGCCACGGGGCTGCTGGCCACCGCGGTGATTTTGCTCGCCGGCGAGCGGTGGCGCGCTCGGCGCGCGGCGCACGCCCCACGGCCCGGCTTTGACGAGGCCGACACCAACGCCCCGGTGGGGTCCGATCACGGGATGGGCGATTGGGCGGTGGCAAACGGACCCCAGGATGGCCCGCGGCACCGAGACACCCACCAAGAGCCGGCGGTCTCGGCAGCGATTGCGGTGGGCGTCGACGCCGACGACCCGCGCGGGTCGACCCTCGACCGACTCACCCCGTTGGCGGCGTTGCTGATCGGCGTGGGCCAGGCCGTGGCTGTGCTGCCGGGCATCTCGCGGTCGGGCACCACGATCATGACGGGGGTGATCACCGGCCTCACGCGAGAGGCCGCCACCCGCTTCGCCTTCCTGCTGGCGCTGCCGGCGCTGGGAGGCGCCGTGGTGCTCAGCGCGCTGGAGATGGCCACCGAGGGCACCGGCACGGTGGGCTGGGTCGGGCTGGCCGGCGCGGTCGCCGTCGCGTTCGTCACCGCCCTGATCGCGATCCGCTGGTTGCTGCGTCTCGTGGCCCGAGCGCCCCTGAGCGGCTTCGCCGTCTACTGCGCCGCCGCCGGCGTCGCCGGCGGGATCTGAGACGGGTCGTCACCCACGAGCTCTGGCTGCCCACCGAACTCGGGCTGACCCGCCGACTCGGAGCGGGACGCCGCATCGGCATTGGCCGCCGACCTGTCTGTGTGCTGTTCGCCCTCCATGGGGGCGGGCACGCTCGTCGGCATGACCGAGCGAATCCGGGAGGGGGCCGGCGGTGGCTCCGGCGACGCCACCATCTCGCCCACCGAGCTGCTCTGCAAGCGCTTGTACACGGCCTGGCGTGAGATCCCCAGGCACTGTGCCACCTCCCCGCGGCCGTACTCCGCACACGCCGCCACCAGCGCGCGGTTGCGCTCCGCGGTGAGGCTGGAGAGCAGGCGCTCGCCCGCGAGCAGGCGGTCGATCGGATCCGTGGCGCACTGCAACGTGTTCAACTCGTCGCGCTGCGCGTACTGCCGTGTGAATGACACGGATACCCCTATCACGTCCTTCGGCTGCCCGACCGAGCGCCCCTCGATCGAGGCTCGGTCCGCACCGATGAGGACAACACCGGGCGCACAGCGATCGCCTGTTGTGGCCACCACCGCTCAGCCGGACCCGCTGACCTCTTACGTCGATGAGGCCAGGCAGGCTATAGGCTCCGAACATATACTAGCAAAAATCACCCTCCGATGTAGGACATCTCAACCTTTGGTTGGCTCGTCGTCGCCACGGCGCGCAGCCGCGAGTAGCGATCAGTGCGCGCCGCCCAGGTCCCGCGCAGCGACGCCTCCAGCTCAGCGTCGTCCGCCCCGCGGCGCAACAGACCGCGCAGGTCCTGACCCTGGCTCGCGAACAGGCACGTGAACAGCTCTCCCTGCGCGGAGAGGCGGGCCCTGGTGCAGGTGCCACAGAACGGCTGCGTGACGGAGGCGATCACCCCGACCTCCCCGGCGCCGTCGCGGTAGCGGTAACGCTCGGCGACCTCTCCGGGATAGGCGGGCTCGATCGCTTCCAGCGGCCAGCGCGCTTCGAGGCGGTCCACGATCTCACGCGCTGGGACCACGTCGTCGAGCTTCCAGCCGTTGGTGTTGCCCACGTCCATGTACTCGATGAACCGCAGGGTGTAGCCCCTGGCCCGAGCGAAGGCCGCCAGGTCCTCGATGCCGTCATCGGTCACCCCCCGCTGGATGACCGCGTTGACCTTGACGGGCTCCAAACCGGCCCGTTGGGCGGCCTCGAGGCCCTCCAGGACCCGCTCCAGGGAGACGTTGACGTCGCTGACCTGGCGGAAGGTGGCGTTGTCGACGCTGTCGAGGCTGACGTTGACCCGGTGTAGCCCCGCTTGGCGCAACATCTCGGCCTTGCCGGCCAGCAGCGAGGCGTTGGTGGTCAGGCTCAGGTCCTCGATGCCCTCGATCGCCGCCAGCCTGGCGATCAAATCCTCGATGCCCTGACGCAGCAGCGGTTCGCCGCCGGTCAGCCGGACCTTGCCCACCCCCATGCGCGCGAACACCCGCGCGATGCGGGCGATCTCGTCGAAGGCCAGCAGCTCCTCCTGGGGGAGGAACTGATATTCGGGTCCAAAGATCTCGCGGGGCATGCAGTACGTGCAGCGGAAGTTGCAGCGATCCGTCAGCGAGACGCGCAGGTCTTGCACCGGCCGTCCCAGCTGGTCGGTTTCCGCCATGGCACGGCTCCTCTCGAGGTGGCGACAGTTCGGCGGCGCCCCTCGGCGATCGAGGAGCGATCACGGCGTGCCGACGGGGCTCACCGTAGGTCCCACCAAGCGCCTGTGCGAGCCCATCACGGGCGTGTGGCAAGGCCACACGGCCCGCCGAGACAGACGAGGTGGGCCCATTGGCTGTCACCCTCAACGCCTGACCCGTGGCACGGTGTCTGCCAGCGCCTAGGCTCGCCTGCGCGCGCCGTCGCAGGTCCGGCGCCCATGATGGCCGCTTGCCCCCGTAGCTCAGGGGACAGAGCAGCGGTGTCCTAAACCGCGAGCGGAGGTTCGATTCCTCCCGGGGGCACGGATGGGCCCCGCGCGTGCCGGCGCTGCAGCCGGCAGGGCCCCTTCGGGCTGCAAGCGGGGACGCGGCGGTCGGCCCAAGGAAACAACCCGTGGGCACCCTCCCCGGTCGGGGATGGCCGGCGGCCAGGCGTTGGGCTTGGTCAGCGAACGCCGATGGGCCAAAGGGCGCCCGGCCAGGCCTCCGGCTTGGTCAACGAGCCCCGCTGGGCCAAAGGGCGCCCGGCCAGGGCGTGCTCGGCTGCGCCAGCGTCCAGGATCAAAGGTGCATGGAGGGGCCTGACATGGCGGTGCGGGCGGTGGTCGTGGGCTCGCTGAACATGGACCTGGTCTTTCGCGTGCCCCACCGACCCGAGACCGACGACGTGGTCATAGCCACCGACTTCGCCACGTACCGCGGCGGCAAGGGTTACAACCAGGCCGTGGCCCTGGCTCGTCTGGGCGCCGAGGTGGCCATGGTCGGGGCGGTCGGCGCCGACGCTCACGGTGACCAGATGCGCCGGGCTTTGACCCACGAAGGCGTCGACACCACCGGGCTGGTGGAGCTGGCCCAACAGTCCACGGGCGTGGCCGTGCCGCTGGTCACCCCCGACGGCGAGGTGGCCTTCGTGCAGCATCCCGGCGCCAACCGTCATCTGGGCCCGCAAGCTTGTGACGACCTGCCCGCCTGCGACCTGCTGCTGCTGCAAGGCGAGGTCCCGGCACCCACGTCGCAGGCCGCGGCTGAGCGCATCGCCACCCGCGGCGGCCTGGTCGTGCTCAACCCCGCCCCCGTCGGTGCGATCGGCCCCGAGCTGGTCGAGCTCGCCGACGTGGTCGTGCCCAACCGCGTCGAGGCCGGCGTGGGCCGCCGGCGGCGCCCACGGCCTGATATCCTCCCCGGAGATCGCCGCAGTGGATGCCACCGGCTCCGGCGACAGCTTCACTGCGGCCTTGGCGGTCGCTCTGGCCGAGGGCGCGGACCTCGTCTCGGCCACCGAGTTCGCGTGCGCCGCGGGCGCCCACGCCGCCACTGTCGCCGGGGCAGAGCCTGGCCTTCCACTGCGGGCGCACGTCCAGGCCCTGCTTTCCGGCTGACGTCGTGCTGTCCGACGTGTGCCAAAAAACCCTCCTGCGCAACGAAGTGCCGCCCATGAAGCCTCGCGATCCCGAGCTGCCGCCCGAGCACGACTGGCCCATCGACCCGTGGCGGCTGATCGAGCGCCGCTCGTCACAGCGGCTGCTGCCGCGCACCGAGACGCTGTTCGCCGTAGCCAACGGTTTTCTGGGGATGCGCGGCAACCCCGAGGAGGGCCGGCCGGTCAGAGACCACGGCACGCTGGTCAACGGGTTCCACGAGACCTGGCCCATCGAGCACGCCGAGCAGGCCTACGGTTTGGCCCGCACGGGCCAGACCATCGTGGACGTGCCCGACGCCAAGATCATCAAGCTCTACATCGACGACGAGCCCCTGTACCTGCCCAGCGCGCCGCTGTCGAGCTACGAGCGCGTGCTCGACTTCCGCGCCGGCACCCTCGACCGCTCGCTGGTGTGGGACACGCCGTCGGGCAAGTTGGTACAGGTGCGCTCGCGGCGCTTGACGAGCTTGCGCCACCGCCACCTCGCCGCCTTCACCTACGAGGTCACCGTCCTCAACGCCGACGCGCCGGTGGTGATCAGCTCGCAGTTGCACAACCGCCAGGACGCCACACCCCCCGACGAGCGCGGCGAGCAATTCGATCCCCGCACCACCGAGACGTTCACGCGGCGGGTGCTCAACCCGGAGCTGGCCCGCGAGGGCGACCAGCGCATCGTCATGGGCTATCGCACCAGCCGCAGCCGCATGACCTTGGCCGCCGGCATGGAGCACGAGGTCACCACACGCAACGCCTACCAGGTCTCGCGGGAGGTCACCGACGACGTCGGCAAGGTCATCTACACGGTCCAAGCCAAGGCCGGCGAGCCGTTCCGACTGGACAAGTTCGCCAGCTATCACACCTCCGACACGGTGCCCAGCCACGAGCTGGCCGACCGCGCCGACCGGGTGCTGGCGCGCGGCACCGAGGTGGGCTTCGACCGCATCGTCGAGGACCAAGCCGAGGACTGCGACGCGTTCTGGGAGCGCGCCGACGTGCAAGTCGGCGGCGACGAGCGCGTCCAGCAGGCCGTGCGCTGGAACCTCTTCCAGCTACTGCAAGCCGCCCAGCGCGTGGAGAACACCTCGATTCCCGCCAAGGGGCTGACCGGGCACGGCTACCAGGGCCACTACTTCTGGGACATCGACATCTACGTGATGCCGTTCTTGTGCTACACGCAGCCGCGCATCGCCAAGAACATCCTGCGGTGGCGCCGCAGCCTGCTGGACCACGCCCGCGAACGCGCCAGCGAGCTGGACCATCACGGCGCGTTGTACCCGTGGCGCACCATCAACGGCGAGGAGGCGTCCGCCTACTACCAGGCCGGCACCGCCCAATACCACCTCAACGCCGACATCGCCTACGCCCTCGAGCGCTACGTCGAGGCCACCGGCGACCGCAGCATTTTGGGCGAGAGCGGCGCGGAGGTGCTGGCCGAGACCGCCCGCCTGTGGTGCAATCTCGGCTTCCATGCCAGCGACGGGACGTTTCGCCTGCACGGCGTCACCGGCCCCGACGAGTACACGACGCTGGTCAACGACAACACCTACACCAACCTGATGGCCCGCCACCACCTGCGCTTCGCCGCGCGGGTCATGCGCGAGATCGCCGAGGAGGACCCGAACCGAGCTGCGGTCCTGCGCGAGGACATCGGGCTGGCCGAGGCCGAGATCGTCGAATGGGAGCGCGCCGCCGACGCCATGTTCGTGCCCTACGACAGCTGGTGGGGCGTCCATCCCCAGGACGCGCACTTTTTGGAACGCAACGTGTGGGACATCAAGGCCACCCCCCAAGAGAAGTTCCCGCTGCTGTTGCACTACCACCCGCTGGTGATCTACCGCCACCAGGTGCTCAAGCAAGCCGACATGATCATGGCCTTGTGTTTGCTCGGTGACGACTTCGACACCGAGCAAAAGCGGCGCAACTTCGAGTACTACGAGCCACTGACCACCGGTGACTCGTCGCTGTCACCACCGGTGCAAGCCATCGTGGCCGCCGAGATCGGCCAGCACGCCGCGGCCATGCACCACTTCCGCCAGTCGCTGTTCATGGACCTGGCCGACGTGGCCGGCAACGCCGACCACGGCGTGCACGTCGCCTGCGCCGGCGGCACCTGGCAGATCCTGGTCAACGGATTCGCCGGCATGCGCAACAACCACGTGCTGACCTTCGACCCGCGGTTGCCCAGCGAGTTCGACCACCTGGCGTTCAAGCTGACGGTGCGCGCCCAGACGCTGCACGTCACGCTGACCCACCGCGAGATCAGCTTCTCACTGTCGGGCGTGCAGCCCCTCGACGTCGCGGTGCGCAGCAAGCGGGTGACCGTCCAGCCCTACGGCGAGCGCACCACAGTGCCGCTGACCTGACGCCGGGTGGCGCGCCACCCACCCGCAGCGCCGCGCAGCCCGGCAGGGCGCGCGCTACCGTCACGGCGATGCCCACCTCGCCGCTGGTCACCCTCCACCTGTGGCGGGTCCCGCTGCGCCACGTGCCGGCCGCGCTGGCGCGCGTGGCCACCGACCGGGCCGCGCTGGCCACAACCGACGGGCTGGCCTTCGCTCGGCTGCTGGGCACCGGCGACGGCGCCACGTTCGATGTCCGCGACGCGGACGTGCGCACGTGGGCGCTGCTGGCGGTGTGGCGCGACCCGCCGGCGCTGGCGGCCTTCGAGCGCTGCTCGCCAGTGGCTCGCGGCTGGGCCCGTCTGGCCCAGGAGCGGTTCCGGGCCGACCTGGCGGTGCTGGCCAGTCGCGGCAGCTGGGGCGGCCACGATCCCTTCCGGGTGCCATCGCAAGCCGGCCAGGCCCACCACGGCGCGTCGCGGGCGCGGCGCTTCTGGGCGGCGGTGCCGCCGGTGGCCACCGAGCTCGCCGGGGCCCGCGGGCTGTGCCTGCGCCTGGGCATCGGCGAAGCCCCGGTGGGCGTGCAGGGCACCTTCAGCGTGTGGGCCTCGACGGCGGCGCTGACCGACTTCGCCTATCACGCCCCCGCCCACCGCGACGCGGTGCGCCGCACCCACGCCGAGGGCTGGTACGCCGAGGAGCTGTTCGCCCGGTTCGCGCTGCTGCAAACCACCGGCACCGTCTGGGGCAGCGACCCGGTGGCCGGCCGGTGAGCCGGGGGCGCTAGCCCAGAGCGCGGGCGCAGCGGGAAGCCACCGCGTCACCGACCGCGCCGCGCCCACCGATCACCACGGCGTCGTCGGCGCCCACCCCGTCGCGATGCAACGCCGTCAGGCCATGCTTGGTGGGCGGTGGCAGCCAGTCGGTGTCGACCAGGGCCACCGGCGCGTTGCGCTTGGCCGCCAGCGGGGCGGCGGCCAGGGGGTCCTTCCACGCCGTCGCACGGTAGCCGCTGGCGACCACGACGCCGTCGACGGCGTCCCACAGCTCGGTGGCCACCGTCGCGGCGGTGCCCGCCCGCCCCGAGCCGGCCACCCGGCGCGGATCCGGCAGCTCCTGGAGGACCTCGTCCGACACGGCCGACCGGCCGCCAATGACGATCGTGTGCGTGATGTCTAGCTCGCGCAGCGCGCGACGGGTGGCGGGGCTGAGCCGGTCGCTGTCGGTCAGCAGCAGCGGGGTCCCGTGCCGGGCGCCGTACGCGCCGGCGGCCAGCGTGTCCGACCAGGCAGAGTCCGGGCCGGCGCGGGTCACCAGCGCCGTGCGGCTGCCGGTGCGGTCGACGACGTGCTCGGCCGCCTCGGCCGCGGTGCTGGTGCGGCTCAACCCGGACACGCGCCGCACGTCCCACCGGCGGCCGAGCTCGGAGGCCACCGCCGGGCTCAACGCGGTGAGCCCGCCCAGCACGTACACGGTGCGGCCCGCCGGCAACACGCGCTCGAGCTCGTCGTTGACGCGCTCGTCCAACTCGTCTGGGCGTGTGAGCATCACCGGCCCATGGGGGCCGGCCAGCGGCCCGGCGGTGGCGGCGTCGGGCCACACCCGGTCGTTGACGACGACCGCGTGGTCGGCCTCGCCGTTGTTGAACGCGGCCCGCGAGACGAGCACGGCCGTGGCGACCGCGTCCTGCCCGCCCACACGGCCCAGCCGCGAGTCGTTGGGCGCCGAGCTCGACCTCCCCTCTCCCAGCCTGACCGCGACGCCGTCGCGCACCGAGTCCAGCTGGCGATAGGTCGCCTGGCCGGGGCAGCTCGTCTCCGAGGCGTCGCGATGGCCGCTGATGGTGTCGAAGCGCGCCCGGGCGCCTTGGGGATAGCGGGTCGACCCGCCGCTGGTCTCGACGGTCGTCGCCCGCGGGTCGATGCCGTGCAGGTCGAACAGCCAGGCCAGCAGGTCGGCGACGGCGCTCAGGGCAGCCTGGGTGACGCCGCCGCTGCGATGGTCGCCGATGAGCGCCACCCCGGTGGAGCCGGCGTTGAATCCGGCCGCCTGCGCGCCGATGACGGGGCGGTCCATGCCGCCGCGGCGACCCTCGAAGATTTGGCCGTGGCGGTCGACCAAAAAGTTGTAGCCGATGTCGCGCCAGCCGTTGCCGCGCATGTGGTAGCGCTGGATGGCGCGGACGATGCCCGGCGCCTCGCCGGGGGTGTAGTCGTTGGACGTCACGGTGTGATGGACCAGCGCGAAGCGCACCGCGTCGGCGTAGCGCGGCGCCCCGGCGGGCGCCGCGCCCCACTCGGGGCGGGTGATGATGGACGGCCCCGCCACGGCGTGCGCCGCGGGCATACCGACTCCGGAGCCCAGCCACGCCAGCCCCCCCCGCCCCGACCCACGCCGGCGCGCGCGGCGCCACGCCGGAGTGCTCCGAGGAGTCGCGGTCGGGGCCCTCGTCGAGCTGGCGGGGCAGAACCTGCCAGTCGCTCCACGCGCCGTCGTCGGCGGTGCGCACCCGCACGGTTGCCTCCGCCGGCGCGCGGGCGCCCAGCGCCGAGAACGCCAACGGCGCCTGTCGCTCCTCGCTGATCTGGCCCAGCGCGCCGGTGCGCAGCAGCGGCAGGTCCTGAAGCCACTCGAGGTCGACCACCGAGGCGCCCAAGGCGCTCAGCGACAGGGAGCGCGGGGTGGCCAGCGCGGCCGTCGCTCCCAGCGCGAGCGCGCCGCCGCGCGTCAGCACGCGGCGCCGTGACAGGCCCGACCGGGTTTGCTCACTCTGGGACACGACAACTCCAGCCCGCCTCGACAGCGGTCCGACGCACTCACCCACGCGACCACCAGCGCCCGCAGACGCGCGATCGCGCCACGATGCCCGGGGGAGGACGCGCAGCGGAACGCCCATCCCCTCAGGGGATTCAACGAGTCAGTCCCGCCGCGGACACGGTCAGTGTCGGCAGCGCCCTTAGCCGCCGTGGCCGCCGAACAGCATGGTGCGGTAGTGGCGCACCTCGTCGATCGACTCGCGGATGTCGGCCAGGGCCCGGTGCCCGCCGGTCTTGCGGGGCACGGAGGCCAGCGCGTCGGGGCGCCACCGCCGAGCGAGCTCCTTGAGCGTGGACACGTCGACGTTGCGGTAGTGCAGGTAGGCCTCGAGATCGGGCATGTAGGCCACCAAGAACGCCCGGTCGGCGTGCACCGAGTTGCCCGCCAACGGCGCCGTGCGGGCCTCGGGGACGTAGCCGCGGACGAAGTCCAGCACCTGGCGCTCGGCGGCGGCCACCGACGTCTGCGAGGCGCGCACCGCCTCGGTTAGCCCGCTGCCGGCGTGCATGCGGGCCACGACGTCGGCCATGCCCTGCAGGGCCGCCTCGGGCTGGTGGATGACCAAATCGGGGCCTTCGATCACCTGCTCCAGTTGGCCGTCGGTGACGATGACGGCGATCTCCAGGATCACGTCGCCGGTGGGGTCCAGGCCGGTCATCTCCAGATCGACCCACACCAACGGCTGGGCCAGCGCCGCCTGTGGCTGCGTCACGCGTTGTCTCCGATCATCGCCAACTCCAGCCAGCGCTCCTCCAGCTGGGACAGCTCGTCGTTGACCCACGCCAGCTGGGTTCCCAACTCGGCGGCGTGCTGGTGGTTGTCACCGGCCTGCTGCAGTCGGGCGGCGAGCTCGTCGCGGCGCTGGGTGAGGTCGGCCAGGCGCGCCTCGGCAGCCGCCATCTCCCGCTCCTCGTGGTAGGAGCGCTTGCGCTCCCGCCGGCCCTGCGGCCCGCGGCACGCGCGGCTGGGATTGGCCGTCGTCTCCGCTTCGGCGGTGGGCCCCCGCGAGGACTCGAGGGGGGACGACCCGCCGGCATGGGCCGCCTTCCAGTCGCGCCACCCGCCGGGGTAATGGCGCAGGATTCCGTCCTCGACGGCCACGACCTGTCCACAGACGCGGTCCAGCACGTAGCGGTCGTGGCTGGCCACGACCGCCGCGCCCGGCCACTGGTCCAGGTAATTCTCCAGGACCCCCAGGGTGTCCAGGTCGAGGTCGTTGGTGGGCTCGTCGAGCAGCAGCACGTTGGGCGCCTGTGCCAGCACCCGCAGCAGCTCGAGGCGGCGGCGCTCGCCTCCGGAGAGCTCCTCGACGTAGGCGCGTTGCAGGGCGGCGTCGAACAAAAAGCGCTCCAGCAGCTGGCTGCTGCTGACACGATGGCCGCTGGTGAGCTCGGCTGAGCGCACCTCGGCCTCGATGACGTCACGCACGCGCGTCTGGCCCGCCAGGTCGTCGGGGCGCTGGCGGTAGATGCCCACCCGCACGGTCTCGCCGGCGCGCCGGCTGCCCGCGTCGGGCTCGATCTCGCCGGCCAGCAGCTGCAGCAGCGTCGTCTTGCCCGACCCGTTGGGGCCCACCACGCCCATGCGCTCGTGGGGCCCCAGCTTCCAGTCGAGGTCGCTCAGCACCCATCGGCGATCGGCGCCGCGGGCCACGGCCACGCCCGCGTTGTGCAGGTTGATCACCTTGGCACCCAGCCGCGGGGTGGGCAGCTCGACGCGCAGCTGCTCGTCGTCGGGTCCATCCGGCTCGGCGGCCTCGACGGCCTGCTGGGCCTGGGCCACGCGCGCCTTCGACTTCGTCGTGCGCGCCTTTGCCCCCTGGCGCAGGTACGCCAGCTCCTGGCGGGCGCGGTTGGCTGCTCGGCGCGCGGCCGCCTCGGCCTGGGCACGCCGCTGCTCGCGGGCCTGCAGATAGCTGGCATAGCCGCCCTGATGGGCGTGCAGCGCCCCCCGGTGGACCTCGACCACGCGGGTGGCCACCGCGTCCAGCAGATAGCGGTCGTGGGTCACCAGCAGCAGGGCGCCGGGCCAGGCGCGCAGCTGGCCCTGCAGCCACTCCACAGCGGCCACGTCCAAGTGGTTGGTGGGCTCGTCGAGGATGAGCACATCGGGGGGCTCGGCCAGGGCCGCGGCCAGCGCCACCCGCTTGCGTTCGCCACCGGAGCGCTGCGCGAGGGGTGCGTCGACGCGGTCGACGTCCAATCGGTCCAACACCGCCCGCGCGGCCGACTCGACCGCCCAGCCACCCTGGGCGTCCATCTGGGCCGTGGCCGCCTCGAGCTCGGCGAGCTCGGCGTCGTCGCCGGCAGCCGAGCCCTTGGCCCGCCGAGCGGCCGCGCTGGCCGCGGCAAAGCGCCGGGCGGCGGTCGCCGCCGGGGTGTCGCCGGCCAACGCCACCTCCACCGGGGTCGCGTCGTCGGCCAGCCGGGGCTCTTGGCCCACGAAGTGCACGCGGGCGTCGCGGGCGTGGACCACGCTGCCCGTGTCGGGCTCGTCGAGCTCGCCGTGGCCTCCGGTGACGGTGGCCCGGGGCCCGGCGGCCAGGCGCAGCAGCGTGGACTTGCCCGAGCCGTTGACGCCGATCACCCCCACGCGGTCGCCGCGCTCGACGCCCAGCGACACGCCGTCGAGGACCACGCGGTCGCCGTGGCGCTTGGTGACGGCGGTCAGGCCCAGCAGCGTCAACGGGCTACGGCAGCAGGCCGACCGCGTCGCGCACGCGCTCCATGGTCGCCGCGGCGACTTCGCGGGCGCGCTCGGCACCGTCGCGCAGCGCCGCCTCGACCGCCCCCGGGTCGGCGGCCAGCTCGGCGTGGCGCTCGCGCACCGGACGGAGGAAGGCATTGACGGCTTCGGCGACATCACGCTTGACGGCGCCGTAGCCCGCGCCGGCGTAGCGCTGCTCCAGATCGGCGATGTCGGAGCCGGTCACCGCGCTCAACAGCTCCAGGAGGTTGGTCACGCCGGGCTTGTCGTCGCCGCGGCGGACCTCCGTGCCGGAGTCGGTCACGGCGCGCTGGACCTTCTTGGCCGTGGCGTTTTCGTCCTCGCCCAAGAACAGCCCGCCGGCGGCCGGCAGCGACTTCGACATCTTGCGCTCGGGCTGCTGCAGGTCCATGACCCGCGCTCCGACCTCGGGGAAGGTGGGGGTGGGCTCGGTCATCACCTCCCCGAAGCGCTGGTTGAACCGCGCCGCGACGGTCCGCGCCAGCTCCAGGTGCTGGCGCTGGTCGGCGCCGATGGGGACCTCGTCGGCGTGGTACAGCAGGATGTCGGCGGCCTGCAGCACCGGATAGGTCAGCAGCGCGGCCGGCACCGACTGGCGGCCCTGGCCCTTCTCCTTGAACTGCACCATGCGGTGCAGCTCGCCGTAGGTCGCCACGCACTGCAGGATCCAGGCCAGCTCGCTGTGCTCGCGCACCTGTGACTGCACGAACAGCGTCACCGTCGTGGGATCCAGGCCAGCGGCCATGAGCCACGTCGCCAGCTCGCGGGTGGCCAAGCGCAGCTCGGCCGGGTCGTAGTCGACCGTCAAAGCGTGCAGATCGACCACGCAGTAGAAATGCTCGGGCTGCTGCTCGACGGCCCAGCGCCGAATCGCGCCCACGTAGTTGCCCAGGTGCAAATCCCCGGTGGGCTGGATGCCGCTGAGCACGCGCGCCACGCTGTCCTCCGTTCGTCGGCCGTCTGCGCGCCGGGCAATGGTAGTGACGGCGGCGCTGGCGCGTCACAGGCGGCAACGCGGCGCCCACGCGCCCCTCAGCCGACCCCAGCCCCCGGCCGGGGCGCCTCGCCTCGCGGCCGTGTCGGCCTGAGCGCCCCGGGCGGACACCGCAGCGCTTAGCCGCCGGCGGTGGTGTGCTGCTTGATGGACTCGACGATGTCGGCGTTGGCCAGGGTGGTCACATCGCCCAGCTCGCGGCCTTCGGCCAGGTCCTTGAGCAGCCGGCGCATGATCTTGCCCGAGCGGGTCTTGGGCAGATCGGGGGTAAACAGCACGTTGGCCGGCCGGGCGAGCTTGCCGATCTCGGCGGCGACGTGCTCACGCAGCTCGGCGGCGAGCTCGTCGCTGGGCTCGTAGCCGGCGCGCAGGATCACGAAGGCGGCGATGGCCTCGGTGGTCGTGGGGTCCTGGCGCCCGGTGACGGCGGCTTCGGCGACCTTGGGGTGGTCCACCAGCGCCGACTCGACCTCGGTCGTCGAGATGCGATGGCCGGCCACGGTCATGACGTCATCGACGCGGCCCAGCAGCCAGATGTCGCCGTCCTCGTCGAGCTTGGCGCCGTCGCCGGCGAAGTAGACGTCGGGACCAAACCGCGACCAGTACGTGTCCCGGTAGCGCTGGTCATCGCCCCAGATCGTGCGCAGCATCCCCGGCCATGGCCGTTGGATCGTCAGATAGCCCCCCTGACCCCGCTCGACGGGCTGTCCCTGCTCGTCGACCACCACCGCCTTGATGCCCGGAAAGGCCCGCATGGCCGAGCCCGGCTTCGCGTGAGTGAGGCCGGGCAGGGGGGTGATCATGATCCCGCCGGTCTCGGTCTGCCACCACGTGTCCACGATGGGACAGCGGCCTGCGCCGACGTGCTGGTGATACCAGGTCCACGCCTCGGGGTTGATGGGCTCACCCACGGTGCCCAGCAGGCGCAGGCTGGACAGGTCATGCTTGGCCGGCAGCTCTGGGCCGTGCTTCATGAACGCACGGATCGCGGTGGGCGCGGTGTACAGGATCGTGGCGCGGTGGCGCGCGACCATCTCCCACAGGCGGTCAGGGGCCGGATGGTCCGGGGCGCCCTCGTACAGCAGCGACGTCACCCGGTTGGCCAGCGGCCCGTAGACGATGTAGCTGTGGCCGGTGACCCAGCCGATGTCGGCGGCGCACCAGTACACGTCGGTGTCGGGCTTGACGTCGAAGACCAGGCGCGTGGTCGCCGTCACGTGGGTGAGATAGCCCCCGGTGGTGTGCACGATCCCCTTGGGCTTGCCGGTCGTGCCCGAGGTGTAGAGGATGTAGAGGGGGTCCTCGGCGTCCATGGCTTGCGGGGGGCAGTCGGTGGACTGGCCCCCAACGAGCTCGTGGTACCAGTGGTCGCGGCCATCGCGCATGGTCACGTCCTCGCCGGTGCGCTGGACCACCAGGCAGGCGCCGATGCGGCTCGTTTGCTGCATGGCCGCGTCCGCGTTGTCCTTTAGCGGCACGGTCTGGCCCTTGCGAAAGGCGCCGTCGGCGGTGATCAGCGTCCGCGCGTCGGCGTCCTCGATGCGGTCGACCAGCGCCCGCGAGGAGAAGCCGGCAAAGACCACCGAGTGGATCGCCCCGATGCGGGCGCACGCCAGCATCGCCACCGGCAGCTCGGGAATCATGGGCAGGTAGATATTGACGCGGTCGCCCTTGCCCACCCCCAGCTGCTGCAGCGCGTTGGCGCAGCGGCCCACCTCGTCGCGCAGCTGGGCGTAGGTCAGGCTGCGGGTGTCGCCAGGCTCGCCCTCCCAGTGGAACGCCACCTGGTCGCCGTGGCCGGCCTCGATGTGGCGGTCGAGGCAGTTGTCGGCCACGTTGAGCTGGCCGCCCACGAACCATCGGGCGTGGGGCGGGGTCCACTCCAGCACGGTGTCCCAGCCGCGCATCCACCGCAGATGACCGGCCTGCTCGGCCCACCAGCCCTGCCAGTCGGCCTCGGCGCGCTGATAGATCGACGCGTCGGCGGCGTTGGCCTGAGCGGCGAACTCCGATGGCGGGGGGAAGGTGCGCTGCTCAAGGTAGAGGTTTTCGATGGCGGCTTCGGGCTCGGCGCTCATTGCAACCCTCCTGGTCCAGCCGACGGCGAGCTCGCATGGGGCGCACCACGTGGCCGGCTACGGCAGGCTAGCCACGCGGCGCCCACGGCAACAGGGGGTCGCAGCAGGCGCTCGCCGGCCACAACGGGCGCCGGTCACGACCTCGCCGCGGTCACCGCGCCGGGTGGCAGGCTTAGTCCTCGTCCTCCAAGGCCAACCCCTCGAGGTCGTCGCGTGCGGTGTCGCGATCGTGGGGGCTTACGGGGCGGTCGGCGTCGCCGGCCTGCTGGCGCGCCACACGCCGCAGGTCCTCGGGATCGATGCCCTCGTCGGCAAGCGCGTCGATCTCCTCGTCGGTCAGCTCGATCTCGGGGGAGGCATCGATTCGGCGCCGCGCGCGCTCCGCAGCGCCGCTGGCGCGCGCGCGTGTGCGCCGCGGAGTCGCCTCGGGCGGGGGGTTGCGTCGCTTGCGGGTCACAAGGCGCCCTTCCTGGGTCGGGGACGTGGCGACAGCCAAAGGTGTGCGCCCGTCGGGGCGCTGGGGGGTGGCTCACACGAGGTCATCGACGTCGCGCTGCTTGTCGCGCACCGCCTCGGCGGCGCGGCGCAGTGCGTCGAGCTCGTCGGTGGCGAGCTCCATCTCGATGATGTCGCGAACGCCCTCGCGGCCCAGCGCCACCGGCACCCCAAGATAGACGTCGAAGATGCCGTAGTGGCCGGTCAGCCAGGCGCATGCCGGCAGCGTCTGCCCGGTGTCCTGGGCCACGGCTTGCACCATCTGGCTCGCCGCCGACGCCGGCGCGTAAAACGCGGAACCACTCTGCAGCAGCGCGACGATCTCGGCGCCGCCCTCGCGGGTGGCCCGGACAAGCCCCTCCAGGGTGTCCTCGTCGAGCAGCTCGCGGGCAGGCTTGCCGCCCACGGTCAGCTTGGACAGCACCGGCACCATCGTGTCGCCGTGGCTGCCCAGCGTGATCGCTGCCACCTCCGTGGGGGCCACACCGGCGGCGCCGGCGGTCTTGTCGGCCAGGCGCGCGCTGTCCAGCATCCCCGCCTGGCCCACGACCCGCTGGGTGGGAAAGCCCGACGCTCGCTGGAACAATGCCGTCATCTCGTCCAACGGGTTGGACACGACGATCACCACCGCCCGCGGGCAGTGCTGGGCGATTCGCTCGGCGATGCCGCCCACGATCTCGGCGTTGTCGGTCAACAGGTCCATTCGGCTCATGCCCGGAGTGCGCGGCTTGCCGGCGGTGACCACGACCACGTCGCTGCCGGCGGTGTCGCCGTAGTCGGTGGTGCCCACCACGCGGGTGGTAAAGCCCTCGATGGGGCGTGCCTGATTCATGTCCAGCGCCAGCCCCTGGGCCAGCCCCTCGACGACGTCGACCATCACGAGCTCGTCGGCGTAGTCGGCCATGGCCACGCGGTGGGCCAGCGTCGACCCGTACTTGCCCGCGCCCACGATGGTGATCTTCACGTCAGCCCTCGCCCGCCTGCCAACGAGCAGCCCGGGCCGTGCTGGACAGCAGCATCGTTACCGTCATCGGCCCCACGCCGCCCGGAACCGGCGTGATGTGCCCGGCGACCTCGGCAACGCCCGCAAAGTCGACGTCGCCGTACAAAGAGCCGTTTTCGGCGCGGTGGATGCCGACGTCGACCACCGCCGCGCCCGGCTGGACCATGTCGGCGGTCAGCGCATTCGCCGAGCCGGCCGCGACCACGACGACGTCGCCTTGGCGGGTGTGGGTCTGCAGGCTGGGTGTCCCGGTATGGCACACGGTCACCGTGGCGTTGTGGTGGCGCAGGCTCAACAGGCTGGCCAGCGGCCGCCCCACCAGCGACGAGCGGCCCACGACCACCGCGTGAGCCCCGGCCAGGGGCACCCCGGCGTGGGCCAGCAGCGTCACGATCCCTAGCGGCGTGGCGGGCACGAACCCCGGGTCGCCGCGCAGCAGCCGGCCTGCGTTGATGGGGTGGAGCCCGTCGACGTCCTTGGCCGGCTCGACCCGCTCCTGGGCCGCCAACGGCTCGAGGTGGTCTGGTAGCGGCAGTTGAACGACGATGCCGCTGACGGCCGGATCGGCGTTGAGGCGGTCGATCTCGGCGTGCAGCTGAGCTTGGGTGACGTCAGCCGGCAGGCGGGTTCCCAGCGCGCGCATCCCCACCTTCTGGCACATGCGCTCCTTCTGGTCCACGTAGACGTGGCTGGCGGGGTCGTCGCCGACCAGCACCGGCGCCAACCCGCACACGACGTCGCGGCGGCCCAGCTCGGCGACCTCGGCGGCGATGCGCTCGCGTTCGCTGACGGCCACCGCCTTGCCGTCGATGATCTCGGCCGTCATCGCCACAACCTTTCCGGTGACAGAGCGCGTGGGCGCGGGCGAGCGCGTTGCAAGCGGGTCGTGGCGCCGCTCACGCCGGGGGCTCAGACCGGCCCGGAGAGCGCTTGGACGCGGCGTCGTCAGACGCGACGTCGCCCGAGGAGGCAGATCCTGGGCCCGTGTTGCTCGGCGAAGCCGGCGTCGAGGAGGCCGAAGCGTCGCTTGACACCTGCCCCGAACTCGCCGCGGCGGTCGTCTGGGCTTGCTCCAGCGGGAAGCGCGTCAGCAGCGTGATGACCAGGTGGGCGACCCCCAGCAGCATCGGGATCAGCAGGGCAGCGGGGTTATCGGCGTCGGTGAGCCCGAACAAAAACGGGCTGATGACGAGAAAGAGCGCGACCAGGTAATCCAGCGTGGCGTGGACCCGGATGGGCAAGAGCTCGGCGATGCCGGCCTTGCCGCGGGTGAGCAGCTGCGCGGCCACCACCGCCACGCCCACGCCCACAAACAGCGGGAACGCGGGGGTGTCGACCACGTCAGCCACGCTGCCAAAGAACAGGAACGGGGCGACGATGAGGAACACGCCGGCGATGTACTCGATGAACTCGTGCAACACCCAGGGGATGACGCGGCCAACCGACACGCTTCCTCCTCACGAACGCGAGCTCTTCGCACGGCACACGTGCCCGGCCAGTCTCGCATGCACGCAGCGGCGCGCGAGACATCGCCCGGGGCCAGGCCGCGGCCTCGTCGCCGGCGCCACCTTCCAGGCGCGACGTGGCGCTCAGTGAGCGAAGTGGCGCCGGCCGGTGCACAGCATTGGCACGCCATGCTCGTCGCAGGCAGCCACGACCTCCTCGTCGCGGACGCTACCGCCGGGCTGGACGATCGCTGTGACGCCTGCCGCCAGCGCCACGTCCGGCCCGTCGCGGAAGGGAAAGAACGCGTCGCTGGCCAGCACCGATCCGTCGGCGCGACCATCCGACTTGTCGATGGCGAGGCGCACGCTGTCCACCCGCGACATTTGCCCTGCGCCGACGCCGACCACCGCCCGGTCACGGGTCAGCACGATCGCGTTGGACTTGGTGTGCTTGCACACCGTCCAGGCAAAGCCCAGCTCGGCGCGCACCGCCGCATCCGGCTGGGCCGTGGTGGGCGCCTGCCATTCCTGGGGATGCTCTATGGCGGTGTCGGCGTCCTGGACCAACACCCCCCCGGCGACGCTGCGCACGGCTCGCTGTGGCTGCGGCGGATGGGCGTGGGCGAGCTCCACCACGCGCAGGTTCTTCTTGGCCGTCAGCTGCGACAGGGCGCCGGTGTGAAAGCCAGGGGCGATAACCACCTCGGTAAAGACCTCGCTGATCTGTGTCGCGGTGGCCTCATCGATGGGGCGATTGGCGGCCACGACCCCGCCGAAGGCGCTGGTGGGATCGCCGGCCAGCGCCTTGGCGTAGGCCTCGGCCACCGTGGCCGCAACCGCACACCCCGCCGGGTTGCTGTGCTTGATGATCGCCACCGCCGGCTCGGCGAAGTCGCCGACGAGGCGCCAGGCAGCGTCGGCGTCGACGAGGTTGTTGTAGGACAGCTCGGCGCCGTGGTGTTGGGTCGCCGCCGACAACCCCCACGCGTGGCGCGGGTCGGTGTAGAAGGCGGCACCCTGGTGCGGGTTCTCGCCGTAGCGCAGCGACCGGGCGCGCCAGCGGTAATCGAAGCGCGTCTCGGGCAAGGCCTCGCCGCGATGGAGCCATTGGTGGATCGCGACGTCGTAGGCCGCCGTGGCAGTGAACGCCCGTCGCGCCAGGTCGCGGCGCAGCGCGGCGTCCAAGCCTCCGTGGGCATCGAGATGGGCCAGCACCGTGGCGTGCTGGTCGGAGCTGACCACCACCCCCACGTGGAAGTGGTTCTTGGCGGCCGCTCGCAGCAGCGCCGGCCCGCCGATGTCAATGTGCTCGATGGCCTCGGCCTCGCCGATGTCGGGATCGGCGGTGACTTCCTCGAAGCGATACAGGTTGGCCACCACCAGATCGAACGGCTCGATGCCGTGCTGCTCCAGCTGCTGGCGATGAGCGGGGTTGTCGCGGTCGGCCAACACCGCCGCGTGCACCGCCGGGTGCAGCGTTTTGACCCGCCCCTCCAGGATCTCGGGAAAGCCCGAGGCCGCGGCGACATCGGTGACGGCCACGCCGGCGCGGTGCAGCGTGGCGGCCGTCGAGCCCGTCGCCACGAGGTCGACGCCCCTGGCGCTCAGGGCCGCAGCGAACTCGACGACCTCGGTCTTGTCGGCCACGCTGATCAGCGCGCGGCGCACCGGCCGGACGTCGGACGGGCTCACCAGCCGCTCCTCGTCGAGATCAGCGGCGGCGGTCGGTGACCGCCGCCGCGTCGGTCGGGGTGTAGACGTGTCGGCCGTCGACGCGCAAGCGTTGCTGCACCTGCCATACGGCGCACTGCGGCAGCAGCGCGTGCTCGACCGGCTGGATGCGCGCGTGCAGCGACGCGACCGTGTCGTCGGCCTCGACCGCGACCGCCTGCTGGGCGACGATCGGGCCCGTGTCCACCCCCTCGTCGACGAAGTGGACCGTGGCCCCGGTCACCTTCACGCCGTGAGCCAGGGCCTGCTCCACCGCCCGGGGGCCGGGGAACGCCGGCAGCAGCGACGGGTGGACGTTGATCATGGGCCAGCGACCCACCACCTCGGGGCCCAGCAGCCGCATGAAGCCGGCCAGCACCACGAGATCGGGCTCGCCGGCGGCCACAGCCGCCAGCAGCTCGCGCTCCCACGCGGTGCGCTCGTCGTAAGCGGCAACGTCGACCATGGCGGCCCCCACGCCGGCGGCAGCGGCGCGGTCCACAGCGCCCACCTCGGGACGGTCGACGACCACCCGCACGACCTCGAGGGGATCGCCGTGGTCCAGCAGCGCCTGCAGGTTCGACCCCGAACCCGAGGCCAACACCACCAGACGTCCGCTCATGGCGCCGGCGAGCACTGCACGATGACCTCACTGGGTGACAAGCGCGTCGACAGCGGCCCTGCCCGCCCGCATCGGCGCCCTCGCGCCGTCGGCGAGCCCCGTCACCCTATACGCCGACCACCGCGCCCGGCGATGTCGCGGGGGGGGAGCGGCCACGGGCTTGCGCGGCCGGCCCCGGTGGGTCAGATTGGGGTCTGCAGGCCGCCATGTCTCACGAGGTCGAGGGGTCCATCGGAGGCAACGTGACCGACGCGGGGGTCAAGCCGGCGCTGCGCGGCTGGATCCACGCCGCCGCCACCCCGCTGGCGGCGCTGGGCGCCGTGTGGCTGGTGACCTCGCCGGTGCCCAGCACGTCGGCCCGCTTGGCCGTGGCGGTGTTTGGCGCCTCGCTGGTGGGCCTGTACGGCATCAGCGCCCTCTATCACGTCCCGGCCTGGCCGGGGCGGACCCGCTACATCCTGTCCCGCTTCGACGCGGCCATGATCCCGCTGTTCATCGCGGGCACCTTCACCCCCATGGCGTTCTTCAGCTTGAGCGGCGACTGGCGCGTGTGGGGGCTGGTGGTCGCCTGGGGCGTGGCGATCACGAGCTCGGCGGTGGCGGCCTCGTCGCTGCGCGGGCCCCGATGGATGAGCGCCGCCGGCTATCTGGCGGTGGGTTGGCTCGCGATCCTGCCCATGACCCAGCTGATCCAGGCGTTGCCCTGGGAGGGGGTGGGACTGATCGTGCTCGGCGGGGCGCTGTACACACTGGGCGCCATCGTCTACGCGCGGTGCCGGCCCGATCCGCGTCCGCACGTGTTCGGCTTCCACGAAGTGTTCCATCTGCTGGTTTTGGCCGGCAGCGTGTGCCATTACCTGGCCATCTGGCGCTACGTGCTGCCGGCGGGCTAACGCCGCGCGGCGATCCGCCAAGGCCGCGCACCCCCGGCGCTACGAGTCCAGCGCGGCGATCATCTTCTGAGCCCCGAGGCTACGAGCCCAGCGCGGCGATCATCTTCTGGGCCGTTTCGGTGGGGTTGGTGCCCACGTTGATGCCCAGCGCCTCCAGCTCGGCTTTCTTGTCGGCGGCGGTCTCGCCGCTGTGATCGCCCTGGGTGACGATGGCCCCGGCGTGGCCCATCTGCTTGCCCGGCGGGGCCGTGAACCCGGCGACGTAGGCCGTAACGGGCATGTTGGGGATGTGCTCGGCGATCCAACGGCCCACCTTCTGTTCCTCGGTGCCGCCGATCTCACCGACCAGCGCGATCGCGTCGGTGTCGGGGTCGGCGGCAAGACGCGGGATCACGTCCAGAAAGTCGGTGCCGATGATCGGATCCCCGCCGATGCCCACACAGGTCGAGATCCCCACCCCCGCCTGGTGGAGCTCGTACATGATCTGATAGGTCAGCGTGCCCGATCGCGACACCACCCCCACCCGGCCGGGGCTGGTGATCTCGGTGGGGATGATGCCCACGCTCGCCGCCCCAGGCGAGATGACCCCGGGACAGTTCGGCCCGATCAACACCGGCCGGCCCGCCTTGTCGAACGAGCCGTGGGCATCACGGGGATACAACGTGTGAGCAACGACCGCCATGTCGTGGACGGGAATGCCCTCGGTGATCACCACGATCGTGGTCACCCCGGCCGCGGCGGCGTCCAAGATCGCCTCCTTGGCCGCCGGCGCTGGCACCATGACCAGCGAGGTGTTGGCCTGCTCGGCCTCGACCGCTGCCCCGACGGTGGCATAGACGGGCACGTCGAGCTCTTGCCAGGTCGTGCCGCCCTTGGTGGGGTGGACCCCGGCCACCACGCGCGTGCCGTAATCGGCGTTGCGCCTGGCGTGAAACGTCCCCTGGCGACCGATGCCCTGGACCACCAGCCGGGTGTTGGCGTCGACCAGGATGCTCACGCCGTCGTCCTTTCCGTGACCAGGGCCACCGCTTGCTGGGCGGCGTCGATCATGTCGGCGGCGGCCACCACCTTGGGGTGGCCGGCGCGCTCCAGGATCGCCCGGCCCTGCTCGGCGTTCGTTCCGTCGAGGCGCACCACCATCGGCTGGGTGACCTCGCCGATGTGCTCGATGGCACCCAGCACGGCGTGGGCGACGTCGTCACAGCGGGTGATGCCGCCGAATATGTTGATGAACATCGTCTCGACGTCGGGATCCGACAGCACGAAGGCGATGCCGGTGGCCATGCTCTCGGCGCTGGCCCCACCGCCGGCGTCGAGGAAGTTCGCCGGCTGGCCCCCCACCTCGCTGACGACGTCCAACGTGGACATGACCAGGCCGGCGCCATTGCCCATCACGCCGATGCTCCCGTCGAGCTTGACGTACTGCAGCCCCTTGGCCTTGGCGGCGACCTCCAGGGGGTGGCCGCCCACGGCCTCTTGCCACCCGGCGAGGTCCTCGTGGCGAAACAGCGCGTTGGAGTCGATCGAGACCTTGGCGTCCAGGGCGATCACGCGCTCCCCGCCCGTCAAAGTCAGCGGGTTGATCTCCATCAGCGTCGCGTCGGCGCTCACCAACCCGTCGTACAGCCGCCGCAGCAGCGACACCGTCTGATCGCGGGCCGCGGCGGGAAACCCGGCGCGGTCGATCACCTCGCCGGCGGTGGCCGCGTCCAAGCCGACGGTTGGATCGACGGCGTGTTGGACCACCTTGTGGGGCGCGCGGCGGTTGACCTCCTCGATCTCCACGCCGCCCTCGACGCTGGCGATGATCTTGTAGCCCTTGGACACGCGGTCGAACAGCACCGCGAGGTAATACTCCTCGGCGACGTCGCTGGCGGGCTCCACCAACACCCGGTCCACGCCGTGACCGTTGATTTGGCGACCGAGCACCGCCGCGGCGCCGGCGCGGGCCTCCTGCGGCGTGGCGCAGTACGTGACCCCGCCCGCCTTGCCGCGGCCGCCGGTCAGCACCTGGGCCTTGACCATCACCGGGGTGGCAAAGCCCTCGGCCAGGCGGGCGGCCTCCTCGGCGGTGGTTGCCACCTCACCCGGCGGCGTGGTGGGAATGCCCAGCCGCCGGAATAGCTCCTTGCCCTGATACTCCATCAGGTCCACAGCCCACGCCCCTTGCCGTTGGCCGTCACGTTCGTTGCGCGACGTGTTCGCGGACCCACGTCACGATCTCGCTAGTCGGCGTGCCCGGGCCAAAGACCTCCGCGACCCCAAGCCGCTTGAGCTCAGCGATGTCCTCGCGGGGGATGATGCCGCCGCCGAACACGACGACGTCGCCGGCAGCGCGCTCGGCCAACAGCTCCACGACTTTGGGAAACAGGGTCATGTGGGCCCCCGAGTGGATCGACAGCCCCACGCACTGCGCGTCCTCTTGCAGCGCCGCTTCCACGATCTGCTCGGGGGTCTGATGCAGACCGGTGTAGACGACCTCCATGCCGGCGTCGCGCAGCGCCCGGGCCACGATCTTGGCGCCGCGGTCGTGGCCGTCCAAGCCGGGCTTGGCAACCAGCACCCGCACCGCCACGTGGCCTCCCTTGATCGTGCGCGTTGTGCTGCGAGCCCTCGCCGCCTGCAACGGCGTCCCCCACTCGCGGCGATCACGCCAAGCCGACGAGCCGGCCCGCAACCGGGCGACTGCCGAGCATAGACGCCATGACCGTGACGCCGCCACCGCCCCGACGGGCCCCCGGGTGCGTGTCACCAAACGGCGCGGCAGGGGGTTGCGGGTGTCTTGGACACCCCCGCCACACGACGAGCCGCGCGACGACGCGGAGTTCGGCCCCCCCGGCTATCTGCCCCAGCGCGCCGCCAACAGGGCGCGCAAGATCGTGCTGCGCGAGCCCATGGCGCTGGGCTGGCCGATCGCCGCGGTGGTCGCCGGGCTCATCGTGCTCGGCGCCGGCGCGGTGTTCCTGCTGCGCGGCGGCGCCCCCCAGGAGCCGTTCGTGGCCCTGACCGAGCTGCAACGCCTGACGGACGGGCAAGCCGCCGTGATGCCCACCGAGGAGGGCGACGTGCTGGTCGTGCGCGCCGACGGCCGCGGGACGGTGTGGCGCCTCGACGGGCGCCGCGTGAGCGCCGACGGCGCGTCGCTGCGGCCGGTTCCCACCGACGTGCACGCCGGGGTGATCTACGCCGCGGTGTCACAGCCGGCGCCGGCGCCTGCGCCGGCCGACGGCGACGCGGCCCCCGCCTGCCCCTCCCCATAGGCTTTCATGGCCCCGTCACGCTCACCGGCCCCGCCGCGTGCAATCCTGCCCAATGACGAGGGCGCTGCCCCGCGCTGGCGGCCTAGTCCCAGTTGGCCACCTTGGGGTGGTCCACCTCCAGTGGGCCGACCTGGGCCGCGCCGCCCGGCTCCCCCAGGCCCGTGACCTCGTCGCCAAAGAACTCCCGGTTGATGGCGATGAACTCCTGCCACTCCTCGGGGGTGTCGTCCTCGTAGCTGATGGCGTCGACGGGGCACACGGGCTCGCAGGCCGCACAGTCGATACACTCATCCGGCTGGATGTACAACATCCGCCCGCCCTCGTAGATGCAGTCGACCGGGCACTCCTCGACGCAGGCGTTGTCCTTCACGTCGATGCAGGGCTCGGCGATGATGTAGACCATCGGGGGCGCTCCTTCACGGGCGGAGTCGGCGTCGTCACCCGCAAGCCTAGCAACCCGGCTTCGCCGACACTCAGCCGGCAGGTGAGAACCCGCGACCCAGGAACCCGCGACCCAGCGACGAGTATCGCGGGGCACAGCCTTACGCCCGCGCCAGCCCCGCGTAGCCGGCCAGCAGCCACTTCTCGCCGTAGCCGTCGAAATCCACGCGGAGCTTCTCGCCGCGCTGCTCGACGACGGTGCCGGGGCCGAACTGGGCGTGTCCCACCCGCTCGCCGGGTCCCGGGGGCTCGCTGGAGGCCCCGCCCGCCTCGGCGTGGTGGGCGGGAGCGGCCACTGCCCGCTGAGCCGTGCCGCTCTCCGGCTCGGCGGCCTCGACCAGCTCGTCGGGCAGCTCGCGCAGAAAGCGCGACGGCGGATTGGCGTGCGTGGCGCCAAACAGCGTGCGCGTCCACGCGTGGGTGACGTACAGCCGTGTCATGGCCCGGGTCATGGCCACGTAGCACAGGCGGCGCTCCTCGGCCATCTCCTCGGGCTCGCCCAGCGAGCGGTAGTGGGGAAACACCCCGTCCTCGAGGCCCACCACGAACACCACCGGGAACTCCAAGCCCTTGGCGTTGTGGATGGTCATCAGCGTCACGCGCCCCCCGCCCTCACCCTGCTCGCTGTGCTCGTCGGCGTCGCTGATCAGCGCCACGCGCTCCAAGAAGCCGGCGACGTCGGCGTCAGGGTACGCCGCCTGAAACTCGTCGGCGACGCCAGCCAGCTCGGAGAGGTTCTCCAAACGCCCCAGCGACTCGACGCTGCGCTCGCTGCGCAGCTGCTCGTGATAGCCGGTGAGCTCGCCCACCATGTCGATGAGCCGGGCCAGCGCCACCCCCTCCGCGGCGGCCGTGCCCAGCCGGTCCAGCACCGCCACGAAGTCGGCCACCGCCCCCTGGGCACGCCGGCCCAGTTGGTGGTTCTCCTCGGCGCGGCGGCACGCGGCCAGCAGCGGGACCTCCTCCCGGGCGGCGAAGCGCTCGAGGGCCTCGAGGCTCTTGGCGCCCACACCCCGCCGGGGGGTGTTGACGATGCGCCGCGCCGCCACGTCGTCGGCGGGGTTGACCAGCAGCCGCAGATAGGCCAAAACGTCCTTGATCTCGGCGCGCTCGTAGAAGCGCGTGCCGCCGATGACCTGATAGGGCGTGCCCAGGCGCACCAGCAGCTCCTCCAATACCCGCGCCTGGGCGTTGGTGCGGTAGAACACGGCGATGTCGCCGTGGCCGGTCTCGCCGGCGTCGACCAGCGCTTCCAGCTCAGTGGCCACGAACGCGGCCTCGTCCGACTCGTGCTTGGCGGAGTAGCGCCGCACGGCCGGACCCCAGCCCTCGTCGGTCCACAACCGCTTGTCGATTTGCTCGGTGTTGTGGGCGATCACGGCGTTGGCGACATCCAGCACCGTCTGGGTGGACCGGTAGTTGCGGTCCAGGGTGATGCGCGTCGCGTCGGGGAAGTCGCGCTCGAACTCCAAGATGTTGCGGATGTCGGCACCGCGGAAGCGGTAGATCGACTGGGCGTCGTCACCGACAACGCACACGTTGCGGTGCTCTTGGGCGATCATGCGCACCAGCTCGTACTGGGCGCGGTTTGTGTCCTGCCACTCGTCGACCAGCACGTGGGCGAACTGCTGGCGATAGCGCCCGCGCACGTCGTCGAACAACGACAACAGCTCGACGGTCTTGACCAGCAGGTCATCGAAGTCGAAGGCCCCGGCTCGGTGCAGCCGCGCAGCGTACTCGCGGTAAACGTCGGCCACGGCGCGCTGGAAGGCGTCCTGGGCGCGCAGCTTGTAGGTCTCGAAGTCGATCAACTCGTTCTTGGCCCGGCTGATCTCGGCGGCGACGGCCTTGGGCGGGGTGGCCTTGGCGTCCAAGTCCTGATCGGCACAGACTTGGGCGACCAGCCGCCCGGCGTCGGTGGCGTCGTAGATCGAGAACGCCGGCGGATAGCCCAGGCGCGTGGCCTCGGCACGCAGGATGCGCGCACACGCCGAGTGGAACGTCGACACCCACATGCCGCCCCAACGGCGGCGGCGAACCCGCCCCGACTCGTCACGGTCAACGCCCACCACCCGGTCACCGACCAGCTGCGCCACGCGCTCAACGAGCTCGTCGGCGGCCTTGTTGGTGAACGTGATCGCCAGGAGCGCATACGGCGACACGCCGCGGTCGCGCACCAAGTGAGCCAGCCGGTGGGTCAGCACCCGCGTCTTGCCCGAGCCCGCCCCGGCCAGCACCAGCAGCGGGCCGCCGTTGTGGGCCACCGCCTGGCGCTGAGGCTCGTTGAGGCCGGCCAAAAGCTCGAGGTCGGCGGGCGTAGCCATCGCGACGCCGAGTGTATCGACACGCCCTTGCCGCCGGACGACGCCGTCCACCCCCGTCT
>PXPH01000057.1 GCA_003021615.1 Actinobacteria bacterium QS_8_72_14 | reverse complement strand
TGGCGTCGAGCCGGGTTGGATGCCAGACCGCTGATCGCTGAGGTCCGCCAAAGCGGTGTCCGATTCCTACTGCGGCTCGCGCGTGAGCAGGCCCCCGAACGAGATCGGCTCCAATTTTCGGCTCCAGGCCTACGTCAGGCAGCTGGACGGTGCGGGTCGACCTCAAGCTCGTCTCGAGCTGTATCGGGAAGCACGCCCGAGCGACGGGATCGCTCACGGTGGAGGACTGCTGGCGTCACCCGAAGCCGTGGTGGAGGGACGGGAGGGCACGGTGCGGCATGCTGATCACGCAACCGAGATGGGACAGCGATCTTGACGTGTCGTGTGATTCCTAGTCACACGACTTACGAGCAATCCGAGGTGTCCCGGCTCTGCGCTGTCGGAATTATGGTTCAGGCTCGCAGCCGAACCGATGAGCTGCGGGATCCACAGCGGTGGAGACTCGGGCGGCGCGTCCGTCTGGCCCGGCCTGTAGGGTGCTACCCGGACACGGAGGTGTGCCATGCCGTCGGTAGGCGTGCTCGACACGGAGCTCTACACGGTTTCTGAGGCAGCACGGTTGCTCCGTGTGCCCGCTTCTACGCTCAAGTGGTGGCTCGAGGGACGCGAGGCGGGCGACGATGGCTCGGGCTACGCGCCCGTGATTCGCGTAGAGCCGACAGGATCGACAGCGGTCACCTGGGGCGAGTTCGTCGAAGCCGGCTACCTCCGCGAATACCGGCGCCGCCATCAGGTTTCCCTGCAGCATCTCCGACAGGTCATCGACGCCTTGCGCGCCGAGTTCGAGGTGCCGTACCCGCTGGCCCACTTCAAGCCATTCGTGGGACCGGGTCGCAAGCTGGTCCTCGAGCTGGAACGGCAACTGGATATCCCACCTTGGCTCCGGATGGTGGCAGTGGTGGATGGTCAGCAGATGCTGACGCCGGCCGCCGAATCCTTCCTCGCGCAGGTGGAGTTCGCCGAAGACGACCCGCACTGGGCAGAGCGGCTCTATCCCGCGGGGAAGGGGTCACCGGTGGTCATCGATCCAGCATTCAACTTCGGGTCGCCGACGGTGGACGGCATTAGCACCGAGGTGCTCGCCGAGATGGTCGAGGCCGGTGAACCGCTCGAAGACGTGGCGCGCGACTACGGCCTGGCGCCGGAACGATTGCGGTACGCACTGGCATACGAGTGGGCGGCCGCCTGAGCGGACGTGAGTGTCCGGTTCTACGTCGATGCTGACCTGCTCGGGGTGGCTCACGTCCTGGCCGACCTTCGGGCTGACGTCACCTATCCCGGTGATCCTGGAGGGATGGTCAAGCGGCGCAATCGCCCGCCCTGTCGGGTCCAGAGCCCGGGGGTGCCCGATCACGAATGGCTGCCGGAGGTCGGTCGGAACGGCTGGGCGGTGCTGACCCGTGACCGGCGCATCGAGCGGCGTCCCGCGGAGAAACAGGCTGTCATCGCCTACGGCGTGAAGTTGTTCGCGATCACCAGCGCAGAGCAGCTCGACAAGTGGCGCCAGCTCGAGATCATCATGAGTCGATGGCGCGACGTTGAACGGTTGGCCGATCGCCAAGGACCGTTCATCTATCGCCTCACGCGCACGAGTGTTACTCCATTGCTCTCGCCACCGTCGTGAGTGACTGGAAGCCGACGTCGTCGCCGAAGTCGTCGGGGGCCTGTTGACGCGGAGCTGGTGGGACCACGAGGGGGCGGCCCATCCCCTCGAGGCTCACAGCGGGGTGGTCGTCGTCGCCCCCTACAACGCCCAGGTCGCGGAGATCCGCGCCGCGCTGCGCCGCCATAGCCTGCCCGACGAGGTGCGGGTGGGCACCGTCGACCGCTTCCAGGGGCAGGAGGCCGCCGCGGTCGTGATCTCCATGGCTGCCTCCACTCCCGACGACGTGCCGCGCGGCATCGAGTTCCTCTATGACCTCAACCGGCTCAACGTCGCCGTCTCACGAGCAAAGGCTCTTTCGGTGCTCGTGGCAAGCCCCGGGCTCCTCGAGGCCTCTTGCCGCACGGTGCGGCAGATGTGGCTGGTCAACGCGCTGTGCCGCTATGTCGAGCAAGCCGAGCCGGCTCGCCGCCCCGGCGCGGCCGCTGAGAATGCTGTCCGCCATGGGACGTGATCCCGACGACGCCCGTCTGGCGCGGCTGCTTGGCCTGGCCGACGACGAAGTGCGCGAGCTGCTGCCGGCCGCGGTGCATGAGCTGACCGGCGGAGGCGACGACGCACGCAGCCACGCCTTGCCACCTGGCGTGGACTGGTTCGTTGCAGGCGAGCCGGTGTTGGTGTTGGTCGGTGTGGACACCGGCGCCAGCGAGATCGTCGTCGCGCCGGACCCTACGACTCATGGGAGAGCCACACGCCGGTGCTGCACGCCTTCAGCGAGGTTCGGCGTCGCCTCGGTGAGGAAGCCGACGAGTTCGGAGGGGCTGAGCACGAGGAGGCCGTCGGTGCGATGCATGACACTCAGGCGGGCATCGCCCCGGGGTCGAGGCGAATCAGGGCGTCGTCCGGCGCGGCGAGATTGCCCTGCGCCCAGTGGCGGACCTCGTCTTCCTGGCTGAACAGGATCACCTGGTGCTGGCCGCTGAGCTCGTGCAGCAGGTCGAGGACGGCCTCGGTGCGCTCGCGATCGGCCTGGGCGGTGGGCTCGTCGAGCAGCAGCGGGATCGGCTCGCCGGTGGTGGCCAGATGCTCGGCCATGGCCACCCGCAGCAGCAGATAGACCTGCTCGGCGGTGCCATGCGACAGCAGCGTCGCGTCCCGCCACGCGCCGCTGGCCGAGCGGACGCGCACGGCGAGGTCGGCGGGGTTGACGCCCACCTCGTCGTAGCGCCCGCCAGTGACGGTGGGCAACCGCGCCTCCACTGAGTTCTTCAAGCTCGGGGCGATATCGCGGTGCACCCGCTCCCGCGCCTCTTCGAGGAACTTGATGGTCGTCGACAGGGTGTGGTCGAGTTGGCGGACTCGGGCGAGCTCGGCCTCGGCTCGGGCGAGGCGCTCCTCGGCTTCGGCGACGCTGGGCACCCGGGCTTGGTGGTCGGCCAGCTGGGCCTGCAGGCCGGCGAGCTCGCGGTCTGCTTGGCTTGCCGCCTCCTCGTGCTGGCGCAGCGCCGCCTCCGCTTGGCCGTCGTCGTCGGGCAGCGTCAGCGGTTCGACGTCGGCCAGCGCGGCGTGCTCCTCGCGCCGGCGCGCTAGCTCCGCCTCGACCTGCTCCACGGTCGAGCCGTCCAGCAGGGTCTGCAGTTTGTTCCAGCGCCGCTGTGCCTGCTGGCCCGTCTCCCGGTGGGCCTCCCGCTCGGCCTGCCAGCGGCCCAGCGCCGCCGCGAGCTCGTCCAGGGTGGCGTCTTCGCGGTCGGGCAGCGCCGCGGCGTCCGCGGCGTCGCGGATGGCCTGGGCGGCGGCGTTGTGGCGGCGCCGCTGATCGGCGTGCACCTGTTCGAGTTGGCGGCGCGATGCCAGCTGCTCCCTCAGCGGCTCAGCCCGCGCCGCCTCGTTGGCCTGGCGGGCGCGCTGTCGACACGCGGACTCGTATGCGGCAAACGACGCCGCCAGG
>PXPH01000056.1:20491-38787 GCA_003021615.1 Actinobacteria bacterium QS_8_72_14 | reverse complement strand
AGTGGCGGCCTTACCGGCGGCGCCGACTGCCCCGGCGGCCCGCTGCCCCTGCCCGGCGAGCTACCCAGCGGCCTGCTGGACCTGCCGGGCCTGAGCAACGTACTGGGTGGCGCCAGCTAGCCACCCGCCTGGCGTCGCAAACGGGTAGCCCCCACCTGCGACTCCTTTCCCACAAGGGGTGGGCGAGCGAGCCCCGGGCTCCTCGCCCACCCCTTTTTCATGGGCACAGCGGGAGAAGCGGTCCGCATTCATGGGCACAGCGGGAGAAGCGGTCTGCTGACCGCCAGCCTGGCCACAGGCGTCGGCCAACGCCTGTGAGGTGCGATCGCCACCGGCGTTGTCGGTCATGACCCGCTGGATGGCCACCCCGTGGGCGGCGAACCAGGCGGCGGCTGGCGGCAAGAAGCCGGCCGTGGTGGCACCGGTCTTGTGGGCCAGCACCTCGAGGTCGGCCAGCCGCGTGCGGTCATCGGCCGCCGTGTGCCGGGAGTCGTCGCCGATGCCACGAGCCGCGACGGCCGTCCCCGCGGCCCGTGGGCGCGCCCAGCCGCCACCGTGGGGGATGCGCCCGACCTTTTTACCGTCGGCCCAGCGCCGGCGCGTCAGGAGCTAGAGCCCTGCGACGACAACCGCTCGAAGCTCTGGGCGATCCGATCGAAGGTGCTGGCCAACCTGGTGAACTCGGAGGGAGGGATGGCCTGGAGCACCAACGTGATCATGCGGTCCTCCTCGAACAAGAAGTACTGCGCGTGGACCCCGGTCTGGCCGTTCTGAGAGCCGTCCTGAGAGGCGTCGAAGCTGTAGACGTAGTAGCTGGCGCGGCCGCCGGCGAAGTCCACGATCTTTGGTCCCAGCAGCACCTCCTGGACACTCTCGCCGTTGCGCACCCGCTGCTCGGTCAGCTGGAGGTTGAGGTCAAGCGTCGTCGCCTCCTGGCCGAGCTCCTCCTCCAGTCGCTGCAGGGCCTGTTGCCGATCGAACGGCGTGATCCGCACCAACGCCGAGCTCTGGTCGTCGACCGAAGAGGCCAGAAAGGCCACCTCGGGGTCGCTGGACGAGCGCGGGCCCCACGTCGCGGGATACGAGATCTTGAATCCGGCCTGCTCGTCGCGAAACTCGACGAACTCCACCCGTGGGCTCTGCTGGGGCGAGGGAGTCGGCGACACGGCGGGCGAGGCGTCCCCCGGCGTGGGGAACGCCGCATGCCCGAACAGCATCCCCGCCATGAGGATCGCGGCGAGAAAGACCGCGCCCGAGACGCCGATGACCGCCAGTCGGGCGTAGCTCATCTTGGTGAGGGCCATGTCGGGCAACACCCCTATCAGGGTCGGGACGCGTATCAGGGTCGAAACGCGGGCACCCGCCAGCCGCCCGCAACCGCCCGTTCGGGCTTTACCGCGCGGCACTGAAGCACTAGGCTATAAGCAGCACACATCTAGCGGGTAGTCGGGAGGCGACATGCTAGGAGAGAACGTCGGTTGGCTGATCGGGTTTGCCGTGGCGTTCGTCATCATCGTCGTGGTGGTGGTTATCGTCGCTTCGATCCTCGCCCTCGCGAACCGGATCGGTAGGCAAGCGAGGGCCGCGATCGATGCGCTGGACCAGAGTCGCATCAACACCCTCCCACTGTGGGATCTCCACCACACGAACGAGGCGGCCAAGGGCATTCTCGACGATGCCCGAAAGGCACGCGAGCAGTTGGAGGCCCAACAATGATCCCCACGTTCGGAGTGAGCGGCGCAGACCAGACATTCTGGATCGTCGCCCTCGGCATCGGCTTGGTCGTGATCCTGGTCGTCATCACGCTGCTCACGCTTCTTGTGCGCCTCGTGCGCTACATCGACGGCGGCGTGGCCGAGGTCTGGGCGACCGCGACGAGGCTCGCAGCGAACACCGCCACCACGTGGCAGCTGCAGAACACCCTTAATTCCGCGCGTGGGCTCAAGCAAGAGGTCCGCGAACACGAGAGACTGCTGGAGCAACCATGAGCTTCGCTTTCTTGATGACCCTGACCGTGATCGAGGTCGTGCTCTTCGTTCTGGTGCTCGGGATCTATCTGCGGGTGGTGACGAAGCAGCTGCGCTCCATCGCCGCGAACCTGGCAAAGGTGGCCTTCGGCGTGCGCGCCGTCGAGGAGCAGGTGACCATCGGTTCCGAGGTGCGCGAGCTCAACCAGCTGATGAGCGAGCTCTCCGACCAGGACCTGCCCAACCTGGCCCAGAGGGCTGAGCGGGCCGCCGGGTGAGGTGGCTTCGCCGCTGGTGCGTCAGACACCGTGCGTCACACACGGTCGGAGAGGACGATGCGGGTCACGGAGGACCGCCTCACCGAGGTGCTCGTTCGCCAGGAGCCCGGCCGTCACCTTGCGGAGACCAACCCCGTGGCGGCGATGCTCGTAGAGAGCACGGCTGCGACTTATCCCTTGCATGCCGAGCGGATCCGCCACGCCGGGCGTTTTTTCTGCGAGCTCCTGTGCCCCGGGGACGGTGGCGCTGCAACGCTGACGCTGCCCGTGGTCAGCCACACGTTCGTCCGAGAAGAGCACACCACGGAAGCGCAGATGCGGGCCCACCTCGCCCGCATTACCCACCGGGACCTGCTGCTGGGGCTGGCCGCGCACGCCGTGCTACGGCCTTCCCGGCCCGGCCGCGGGCGTGATCGCCTCGGGCGTGATCCCGGCGAGTGCGAGGCGGTTCTGCGCACCGTGTATCTCTTGGTGCGGATGCACGAGATCCAGGAAGAGACCGACGCCCTCGAACGGGCACTGAACGTCTAGGAGGACCCCGACATGGTCTTGTGGTGGATCGCCAACATCGTGTTGATCGTGATCGTGTTCCCCGTGGTGGTCGTGCTGCTACGGGACGTGCTCACCGTGACAAAGGAGATCGACGCCTACGCCAAGGACGCGCTGGAGCACGGCGTGCTGCTCATCGCTCAGCTCGACACTCTCGACGACCTCGACACCACTGCGGAGGCGTCCGAGCGCGTCAACGCCGGCGTGCAGCGTTACTGCCAAGCACTCGAAAGGCTGACCTAGCACAGAAGGAGCTTCGCAATGCCACTTGCTGGGATCGTTACCCTCATCGGTGTTGCTCTCATCGTCGCTGCCCTGGCCATCTACCTGATCTGGGTCGCGGTATTGCTGCGCACGGTGAGCTTCAACCTCGGCACGATCATCGCTGGCGTGCGTGCCATCGCAATGCAGGCACAGCCTCTTGGCCAGCGCTTCCGACAGATCAACACGAACCTCGGTGCCAGCCAACAGACGCTTCACCGGTTCGTCGAAGGGCTGGACCCCCAGCACCAAGCTGGCTACTCCCCGAGTGTGGAGGCCAACGCCCCCATTTCGGGGCCCGGCACGCAAGCCGATCCCGAAGGCGGGGCCTCTGCCACCGCCTCCGCGAGCTCGCCGAGGAGCGCACGCCAGTCCACGAGTCACCAACCCACCGGCCGTAGCCGGTGACAGCCTGAGGGCACACCCAGGCCCCGAGGGCAAAAAGGAGCACAGGGATGGCCTTCGAGTTTCGTTGAGCAGACGCCGGCGCCTCGTGCCAGGCGTCCATCAAAGGCAACAGCCAGGAGGAGTTGCTGCAGAACCTGACGCAGCACCTCCAGTCGAAGCACAAGGTCCAGCACGTCACGCGGACCCTGCAGAAGTTCGCTCTGGAGAACGCGCGCCGGAGCTAGTCCCCGCCTGGACCTCACACCGTCGGCTCGGAGCCCGCCCCGTGGCGGGCTCCGAGCACATCGGGGGCCATCCCTGACGACACCATGAGCGCAGGCGCACACGCGTCGCGTGCACCGGCCGCCACTCGAGGGATTACTGCAGGGCGCGCACGATCTTGGCGGCCAGCCGCTGTCCGATGCCGTCGACCTGGACCAGCTCGTCCTCGCTGGCTTGCTCCAGAGCCTCGATCGAGTCGAACTCGTTGAGCAACGCCTCCAGCTTCGTGCGCGTCACGCCCGGTAGGGCGCCGAGCCGCTCATGCAGCTCGTCGAGCTCGGGATCCTCTTCTGTCTGGGGCTGTGCTTGACCCTGCAGCGCTTGGGCTGAGTTCTGCAGTCGCATCGGCCCTTGCTGGCCTCGAGGCTGTGTCTGGGAGGGCTCAGACTGCGTCTGCTGCCGGTCGCGACGCTGTGCCTCCTGCTGGCGGAACCGGTCGAACTCCTCCTTGCGCTGCATGTACTGGGCCAACGCGCGGTCGCGCATCGCTTCCGCTTGAGCTGGGTCCACCTGCAGCCCGCCGTCGGCGGCCGATCCGCCCAAATCCTCAAGCGCCATCTCGTTCAACGCCTGTCGCTCCTCCTCGGGGGTGGCGGCCTCCCCCGGGCTCGAGGAGGAGAAGGGCGCTGGCGCACCCCCCGGCGACGCCGAGGGGGGAGCTGGCGCCTCCGGCGGCGGAGAGGTCCCCGGACCAGGCTGCGGTCCGGGCGGCGGGGGGTTATTCGGCCCCGGGGCGGGTCCGGAGGGGGGAGCCGGCGCATTGAAGCTCGACCCGCCTGGCGGAGGCGACGAGGGCTGGCCCGGTGGCCCCGATCCGGGTGGCGAGGGCGCTCCGGCCGCACCGGGGCCGCCGGCCGGCCCACGGGCACGCCTGAGCTCCTCGGCGGCCTGCCGTTCCACATCCGTCTCTCGGGGGTCCTCGCCGCCCAGCGCCTCGCGCAATCGTTTCGTGAAACTCATCGGAGGCACCCTCTCAATAGGCAGAGCAGGCATGTTCCCGACAACACACACCATGCCTGCCGAAAGCCGACGCGTCGACCCGCATTCAAGGAAGTGCGTGGGCGGAAGCTTCGGGGAGTCGGACAACCCTCCCCGCGTTCGCCCCGGAGGGGGATGCCTATTCTCCGGCGCCGAGCCAGTGTGTCAGATATGACGGAGACCACGAATGCGCCCACTGACATCAGGGAGACGACACCCGCCGCTTCCGGCAGCGCGGCGGACGTGGCTCGACAGCTTCGCGTGGACATCATCCGGGCCAGCGACGCCGCCGGCTCTGGCCATCCCAGCTCGAGCCTCTCGGCCGCGGACCTCATGGCCGTGCTCTACAAATCCCACTTAACCCACGACTTCGACAACCCCAGCAACGACGACAACGACCGGGTCGTGTTCTCCAAGGGTCACGCATCTCCCCTGGTCTACGCCTTGCTGCGCGCCGTGGGTGCCATCAGCGACGAAGAGCTGCTGACCTATCGCAAGCGCGGCAGCAGGCTCGAAGGCCACCCCACCCCCCACCTCCCATGGGTTGAGGTGGCCACCGGCTCCCTCGGTCAGGGCCTGCCGATCGGCGTCGGCCTGGCGCTCACCGCCCGCCACCTCGACCGTCTGCCGTACCACACCTGGGTCCTGTGCGGCGACAGCGAGATGACCGAGGGCTCCATGTGGGAGGCTTTCGAGCACGCCGCCCACGCCGGACTGGACAACCTGACGGCCATCATCGATGTCAACCGCCTGGGTCAGCGCGGCCCCACGCGCCACGGCTGGGACCTCGACGCATACAGCCGACGCCTGGAGGCGTTCGGCTGGCAGGCGCTGCAGGTCGACGGCCACGACGTGAAGGCGTGCGACGAGGCCTATCGCACTGCGAAGGCGACCGCGGGGCGGCCCACGGCCATCATCGCCCGCACGGTCAAGGGCCGGGGGGTGCCGTCGATTGAGAACCGCGACGGCCATCACGGCAAGCCGCTGGAGGACGCCGACGACGCCGTGGCTGCCCTCGGTGGCGTGACGCACCATCGAGTCGAGGTCGCCAAGCCCAGTGGGCGCGGGATCGCCCACCGCTTTTCCACCTCCTTTGAAGCCCGCTCGCCCCGCTGGGACCTCGGCGACAAGGCCGCCACCCGCGCGGCCTACGGCGAGGCGCTGGCGGCGCTGGGCTACGAGCGCGGCGATGTCGTCGCCCTCGACGGCGAGGTGAGCAACTCCACGAAGGCCGACATATTCGCCAAGGCCCACCCCGAGCGGTTCTTCGAGTGCTACATCGCCGAGCAGCAGATGGTGGCCGCCGCGGTGGGCATGCAGAGCCGCGGCTGGCGGCCTTTTGCGTCGTCCTTCGCCGCCTTTTTGACCCGGGCGGGGGACTTCATCCGCATGGCGCCGATCAGCCACGCCGACATCTGCTTGACCGGATCCCACGCCGGGACCTCCATCGGGCCTGACGGCCCGTCGCAGATGGGGTTGGAGGATCTGGCCATGTTCCGGGCCGTGCTGGGCAGCACGGTGGTCTACCCCTCCGATGCCAACCAGGCCGCGCGGCTTGTAAGGCTTCTCGCCGACCGCGGCGGCGTGTGCTACATGCGCACCAACCGACCGGCCACCGAGGTGCTCACTCCCCCGCAGGAGCCTGTGCGCCTCGGCGGAAGCCGGGTGCTGCGCCAGCAGCGGGACGACGCGGTCACCGTCGTCGCCGCCGGGGTGACCGTCCACGAGGCCGTGTCGGCGGCGGATCAGCTTTCCGAGGACGGCATCGGGGTGCGCGTGATCGACTGCTACTCGATCAAACCGATCGACGTCGCCACCCTGCAGGACGCCGCCCGCGTCACCGGCACGGTCATCACCGTCGAGGACCACGCCGCCGAAGGCGGTCTCGGCGACGCGGTCCGCGAAGCCCTGGCCGACAGCGACGAGCCGCCGCGGGTCACGTCGCTGGCGGTGCGCCAGCTCCCGGCGTCAGCCACGGGCGCTGAGCAGCTCCACGCCGCCGGCATCGACGCCGCCCACATCACAGAGACCGTCCGAGACCTGCTGACCGCCTCGCCCTCGCCAGTCGGCAGCACTGCGTTGTGAGGGACGGCGCATTGGTCGTGCTGGCGCCAGCCTGCCAAACCCCGCTGTGGCCCCTGTTGTGGCCATGACGTCCAACAGTGCGGCCCCCGCCGTGGTCTTCGACGTCGACGGCACCCTGGTCGACAGCGAGCGCTACGGGCACCGGGTGGCGTTCAACGAGGCGCTGGCCGCCTTCGGCCTTCCCTACGTGTGGGACGAGGCGACTTACGGCCGCCTGCTGGCCACCGCCGGCGGGCGCCAACGCCTGCGCACGTTCCTGCTGAGCCAGGGTCACGCCGAGGGTGAGGCCGACGAGCTCGCCGGCCGCCTCCACGAGGACAAGACGGCACGATTCATCGAGCTGTGCCGACAAGGCCGCGTTCCCGCCCGTCCGGGGGTCGAGCAGCTGCTCGACGGCTGCGCCCAAACGGGCTCGACGATCGCCGTGGCCACCACCGGCACCCGGGACTGGGTGGCACCGCTGCTCGAGCGCAACTTCGGCCTCCAGCGTTTCCACCTGCTTGTCACGGGTTCGGAGGTGCCCCGGCGCAAACCCGCCAGCGACGTCTACGACGAGGTGCTGCGCCAGCTACCGGTGGAGCGCCCTGGCGACGTGGTGGCAGTCGAGGACTCCGCCAACGGGCTCGCGGCGGCGAGCGCCGCCGGAGTGCCGTGTGTGATCGTGGTCAACGACTACACCCGTCAGGAGGACTTCAGCGGCGCTGAGCTGGTCGTGGACGGTTTCCGGGAAGCGACCGTGTGGCAAGGATGCGCTGAGCTGCTGGAGGACGGCGCGGTCACCGCCGGCACGCTCGCCAGCCTCTGTCACCGCACCGACCCGCCGCGCTGAAACCCCCTCCAACGCCTGGAGAAAAGACGCCTCCGAAAAGAGGTAAGGGGCCAGCCCACCGGCCCGCAGTCGGTGAGCTGGCCCCTGGAGCGTACAGCCCGCCGGGAGGGGGAGCGACGGGCGTACGGCCGCGATGGGGGTCTGGGGGCCAGCCCACTCAGGGACCATGAGCCAGCCACCCTGGCTTGGGTTGTGGCCGAGGAGCCTTCCGGTCTCGGACGGGGCGGGGTCGAGCCTGGCCCCGCCCGCGGCGGGCAGGCGCTGCTTTAGGCGGACTCGCCCTCGGTGGCGTCCTCCTCCTCGTCGCCGGTGTCTTGGAGAACCCGGCTTTTCAAGAATTCATTCGCCGTCAAGGTCGTCAGATCCTCCCGGCTCACCTCGCCGCCTTGCCGCACGAGCCGGTTCGCGTGCCGTAACCGGGCCCGCTCCAGGGCGTTGCGCACGCTGCGGGCGTTGGCGAAGTTCGGTTGGGCACGTCGATGCTCGAGGTAGCGACGGAACGTCGCATCAGCCTCCTCGGTGAGCTCGTAGGACTCTTCGTCCAGCATCTTGGAGGCGATGGCCATCAGCTCGTCGGTGGTGTAGTCGGGGAACTCGATGTGATGGGCCACACGGCTTGCCAAGCCGGTGTTCATGCCGAAGAACCGCCGCATCGGCTCGCTGTAGCCGGCGAAGATGACCACGAGGTCCTCACGCTGGTTCTCCATGGCCTGCAGCAGGATCTCGATGGCCTCCTGGCCGTAGTCCCGCTCGTTCTCGGCACGGTGCAGCGAGTAGGCCTCGTCGATGAACAGCACGCCACCCAGGGCCTTGGCGATCATCTGCTTGGTTTTGGGCGCGGTGTGGCCGATGTACTCCCCGACCATGTCCTCCCGGGTCGCCGTGATCAGGTGGCCCTTGCGCAGAAAGCCCAAGCCCTTCAGCAGCTCGGCCATGCGCAGGGCCACCGTCGTCTTCCCGGTGCCCGGGCTGCCCGTGAACGACATGTGCAGCGTCGGCGGCGACGAGCCCAGCCCGAAGCGCCGGCGAGCACCGTCGATGATCAGCAGCGAGGCGATCTCCCGGATACGCGTCTTGACCGGCTCGAGACCGACGAGGTCCCCGTCCATGCGCTCGAGGACCTCGTCGGCCGCAGCATCCCGCTGGACCCTCGACAGGTCCAGCGTGGCATCGGGCGACAGCGTCTCGGGCTCGCCACCACCCGCGCCGTTGGCGTCCGCCGCCGCGGCCCCGGCCTCAGATGAGCCGGGTTGCGACATGCCGAAGCCGCCGGCTGACTGCGTGCTCTCGCTCATGCAACACCGCTCCCGTCACTGCTGTAGCGCTGGCCCTCGGGCCGCTCAGTGACGTAGGGCTCGAACGTGTAGGCGATGTGGCGGTCGTTGAGCTCCTGGCGCTGCATCCGGAAGCCGGGCTCCTCGGGCGGGCGGTGGACGATGAACGCCAGGCCCATCGTCTGCCGCCCGTAGGAGGCGTCGAAGGCCGTCACCCGAACGTAGTGGTTCGGATAGGTCTGGCGGCAGGAGTCGATCTCGGAGAGGATCGCCTTGGGATCCTGCTCGTCGAACATGGGCAGGCCCCACATCTCCCACAGGAAGTTGCGGGGGTGGGGGTCGTCGGTGTACTCGACGCCGACGGCCCAGCCCTGGCTCAACGCGTAGCGGATCTGCAGCTCGATCTCCTCGTCGGTGAGATCCGGCAGATGGCTGAACGTTCCCTGCATCACGCGCATGGTGTGTCCTTTCGTGTGGGGGTCGGGGGCCGCGATGGCTAGCTACTCGGGGTGGCCGCGAGATCGGGGGTGTCGGTGTTCTCGTAGTCGAAGGTGATCGAGCCCCACGTGTCCAGCGCGACCTGCAGCGACCGGCAGTGCTTGGCGGCCTGGTCGAGGATCTGGGGGCCTTCCATGTGGAAGTCCCGGCCCTCGTTGCGGGCCTTGACCATCGCCTCGACCGCCACGCGGTTGGCCTCGGCACCGGCCGCGATGCCCATGGGGTGGCCGATCGTGCCCCCGCCGAACTGCAGCACCGAGTCCTCACCCAGGTAGTGCAGCAGGTCGTGGGTCTGGCCGGCGTGGATGCCGCCGGAGGCCACCGGCATCGTGCCGGGCATCGACACCCAGTCCTGGTCGAACAGGATCCCGTACTTGGGGTCCCGCTTGAGATTGAGCCGCCGACACGTCTCGTAGTAGCCGTGCACCATATTCGGATCGCCCTCGAGCTTGCCCACCGCGGTGCCGGCGTGGATGTGGTCGACCCCTGCCAAGCGGCACCACTTGGCGATCACCCGGAAGTTGACGCCGTGGTCCTTCGGGCGCGTGTAGGTCGCGTGGCCGGCGCGGTGCAGGTGCAGGATCATGCCGTTGTCGCGGGCGTACTTGGCGATGGACTGCATCGCCGTGTAGCCCACCGTCAGGTCGATCATGATGATGACGGTGCCCAGCTCCTTGGCGAACTCGGCCCGCTTGTACATCTCCTCCATGGTGGGAGCGGTCACGTTGAGGTAGTGACCCTTGATCTCGCCGGTCTTCTCCATGGCCTTGTTGACCGCCTCCATCGCGTGCAGGTAGCGGTCACGCCAGCGCATGAAGGGCTGGGAGTTGATGTTCTCGTCGTCCTTGGTGAAGTCCAGGCCGCCCTTGAGGGCCTCGTAGACCACCCGGCCGTAGTTCTTGGCCGACAGGCCCAGCTTGGGCTTGACCGTGCAGCCCAACAGCGGACGCCCGAACTTGTTGAGGTACTCCCGCTCCATGACGATCCCGTGGGCGGGCCCCTGGAAGGTCTTGATGTAGTGGGGGGGGATGCGCTGGTCCTCCAGGCGCAGGGCCTTGAGGGCCTTGAAGCCAAAGACGTTGCCGATGATCGACGACGTCATGTTGGCGATCGAGCCCTCCTCGAACAGGTCGAGGTCGTGGGCGATGTAGGCGATGTACTGGTTGTCCTTGCCGGGGACCTTCTCGTAGTCGTAGCACTTGGCCTGGTAGTGGGTGTAGGTGGTCAGGCGGTCGGTCCACACCACCGTCCACGTGGCCGTCGACGACTCACCGGCGACCGCCGCCGCGGCCTCCTCTGGTGGCACGCCGGGCTGGGGCGAGACCCGGAAGGCCGACAGCATGTCGGTGTCCTTGGGTACGTAGTCGGGTTCGTAGTAGCCCATCTGGGCATAGGGGATGACGCCGGGATCCCAGCGCTTCGTCTCACCGTCCTGTGACATCAGTCGCCTCCTGATAGCCGACCGGTGTGGTTCCGGCCACGCCGTCGAGCGCGGCCGGGCTTGCCCTTCAGCCCTGCAGGATGCCCGAGCTGCCTTTCGTTGTCTATTGAGGATATTCCTGTACCCATGAACTGGCGCTTATAATAGGCTCGGCGATCGAGTACTGTTCGGTAACGCGAGGGCCCGCCCGGTGACCCTGACCCAGCTGCAGACCTTTCTCGCGGTGGCTGACGCGGGCTCGGTGCGCGCGGCGGCGGACCGCCTCAACGTCACCCAGTCGGCCGTCTCCGCGGCGCTGGCGGCCCTGCAGCGCTCCTTGCAGATCCGCCTGGTGGCCCCCCACGGGCGCGGTGTCCAGCTCACCGCGGCTGGTCAGGCCTATGCGGCCTACGCCCGCCGGGCGCTGGGCCTGCTGGAGACCGCTCGGGTCGCTGCCCTCGGCGACCCCGAGCCCGGGGCGGGACCGGTGCGCCTGGCAGCGGTGACCACGGCTGGCGAGCAGCTCGCGCCCCGCCTGCTGGCGAGCTTTCGCGCGGCCTACCCCCAGGCCCATCTGTCGCTGGAGGTCGGCAACCGCGACCGGGTGACGGCCCTGTTGGAGAACCGGGAGGTCGACCTGGTCATCAGCGGCCGACCCTCCGAGAGCGGCGAGACCGTCACGCTGGCCGTGCGCGACAACGAGCTCGTGTGCATCGCTCCCCCCACCGAGCACCCCCCCGACCCCGACGAGCCCGAGGCGTGGCTGCGGCGTCAGACCTGGCTGCTGCGCGAGGAGGGCTCGGGCACGCGCGCGACCACCGAGGCGTTCATCGAGCAGCTCGAGGCCAATCCCCGCACGCTGACGGTCGGCTCCAACGTGGCCATCCGTGAAGGGGTGGCCGCGGGGCTGGGCGTCACGCTCATCTCGCGCGACGCGGTGTCCCGGCAGCTGCACGAGGGCCGCGTGGCCCAGCTCGACGTCTCCCACACCCCGCTGCGGCGCAAGTGGCATCTGGTGGCCCCCGGCGACAGCCTGCCGGCCACCGTCCGGCGGTTCGTCGAGCACGTGGTGGGCACCGGGGAGTTCGAACTCCCCCCGAGCTCCCACCGCAAGGGGAGAGCAGATACCGTCACCAGCGGCTAGCGTCGCGCGCGGGACACAGAGCCGACGCGAAGGGGCCCCGTCGGAAAGGGCCTCAAGGAGGTATGCCCGATGACGGCAAGCGACCTCGACGCGACGGCGCGAGCGATGGTGGCACCCGGCCAAGGCATCTTGGCCGCCGACGAGAGTAACCGGACAATGGGCAAGCGGCTGGAGGCCGTCGACATCGAGTCGACGGAGGACATCCGCCGCGCCTACCGGCACCTGCTGATCACCACGCCGGGCCTCGGGGACTACATCAGTGGGATCATCCTCTACGACGAGACGTTCCGCCAGACCGACGACGCCGGAACACCGCTGGTGCAGCTGGCCGAGAAGAACGGGGTCATGCCCGGCATCAAGGTCGACACGGGCGCCAAGCCCCTGGCCGGCTCCGACGGCGAGAAGGTAACCGAGGGCCTCGACGGCCTTCGCGAGCGCCTCGAGGAGTACGCCGGCATGGGTGCGCGTTTCGCCAAGTGGCGCGCCGTGATCGCCATCGACGGCGAGCACAAGCCCTCCTGGCAGTGCATCCACGCCAATGCCCACGCCCTGGCCCGCTACGCCGCGCAGTGCCAGGAAGTGGGCATCGTGCCCATCGTCGAGCCCGAGGTGCTCATCGACGGCGATCACAGCATCGACCGCTGCGAGCAAGCCTCGACGACGACGCTGCGCGCGATCTTCAGCGAGCTCATCGACCAGAACGTGCGCTTAGAGGGCTGCGTGCTCAAGCCCAACATGGTGCTCGCCGGCACCGAGCACCCCCGACAGGCCGACATCGAGGAGGTCGTCGACCGGACGCTGCGCGTGCTGCACCGCACCGTGCCCCCGGCCCTGCCGGGCGTGGCGTTTTTGTCCGGCGGCCAGGGCGTGTACTCGGCCACCCAGCACCTGCAGGCGCTCAATGCTCGCGGCCCCCAGCCGTGGCACCTGACCTTTTCCTACGCCCGCGCTCTGCAGGAGCCGGTGCTGGAGGCCTGGCGCGGCAAGGCCGAGAACGTCGAGCTCGCCCAACGCGTGTTGGCAACCCGCGCTCGCCTGAACGCCGCCGCCCGCGACGCGGCCTACTCCACCGACATGGAGCCCGAGCCCGCGGGCGTGTAAGCGCGGCTCTCGCACCCGACGCGCGGCGCTCTGGCGGTGCCGTGCGTCGGGGCTCACGCCACCGCCAGCCCTGATCGACGCCGCGCGGCGGCCCGCGCTTTCCTGTCGGCGCGGGCCTTTCCGAGTCGCCTCAGAGCCGAGCGCGTAATGCCGAGCGCGGGAGCCGGTCAGGTGCGGCTGCCCCCGTTGCGGGGCACGGTCAGAGTCAGGCGGGTGCCCTGGCCGCGCTCCGCGTCGATCTCCAAGCGGGCCCCGATGAGCTCGGCGCGCTCGCGCATGCCTGACAGCCCGTAGCCCACGGGACGCCCACCACCGGTGGGCAGCGCCGCGGGGTCGAAGCCCTGGCCGTCGTCGCTGACGTCGAGCACGGCGCTGCTGTCAGTCTGTCGCAGGCGCACCTCGGCCCGCTGGGCTCCGGCGTGCTTGACGATGTTCTGCAGCGCCTCCTGGGCGATGCGGTAGATGGCCGTCTCCAGATGCTCGGCCAGCTCGCAGGGGGCGGCGTCGACGTGGATCGTGACCTCCTCGCTGGGCACCGACCGCGCGAGGCTCTCGATACTCGCCGCCAGGCCGAGGTCGTCCAGCACCGGCGGTCGCAGCCCGGCAATGGCCAGACGGGTCTCCTCCAGGGCGGCGTCGGCCAGGTGCTGGGCGGAGGCGATCTGCTCGGCGGCGAACTGTGGGGCGGTGGCCACGGCGTCGGCCGCCGCCGACAGGTGGAACGACAACCCCACGATCCGCTGGCTGATGCCGTCGTGGACCTCCCCGGCCAACCGACGGCGCTCGCTCTCCTGGAGCTCGACCATGCGCTCGGCGAAGTGCTCCAGGGCCTCCTCGCGATCAGCCAGGCGCTGGTGCAGGCGCGTGTTCTCGATGGCGCCGGCGACCAGCGCCGCCACCGAGCGCAGCAACTCCATGTCGGGCTCGGTGAACTCCCGGCGCGTGCGCGTGTGGACGTTGAAGACCCCCACGCGGCTGCCCCCGCCGGTGGTGATCGGCACCGAGGCCATGGACACGAACTCCTCGCCGCGCAGCGACGGGATGTAGCGATAGCGCGGATCGGCGCGCTTGTCGTCGGTGATGATCACGGGCTCGCCATGCGCGGCGACCCACCCGGAGACGCCCTCGCCCATGGCCAGCTCCACGGTGCCGGCCAGCTCGTCGAACGGTGGCGTCGCGCCCATCAGGCGCAGCTTGTGGCCGTCCTCGTCGAGCAGGTGGACAAAGCACACGTCGGTGTTGGTCGACTCGGTCACCAGGCCCGCGACGGCTTGCACCACCTCCGCCAGGCCCGACCCGGTGGTGAGCGTGTCGATCACCCGCGACAGCAGCCGCGCCTTCTGCTCGGGGCCGGCCATGCCCGTCGGCACGGCCTGTGCGCCCGTTTGAAAGGGCTGGGGCTGGCCGGCGGACGGCGACGTCAATGGAAGACGCCCTCCCGAAGGGCCACGGCGATCGCGCCCGACCGGTCGGGGACGTCGAGCTTGCGATAGATCTGGCGCGCGTGGGTCTTGACCGTCTCCTCGCTGACCACCAGCTTGGCCGCGATGGCCTTGTTGGACAGGCCCGTGACCAGCAGCGACAGCACCTCGCTCTCGCGCTGGCTCAGCCCGAGGTGAGCCCCGGGCCAGAACTCGCCGCTGTGCAGCTTGGCCGCCGACACCGCCACGCGGCCAGCCAGCGTGGGGTCGATGACGACCTCGCCGGCGCGCATCCGCTCCAGGTGCTCGACCAGCTCCCCGCCTTGCACGCGCTTGAGCAAAAAGCCCGCCGCCCCCAGGCGCAAGGCCTGGAACAGGTACTGCTCGTCGTCGTAGACCGTCAGGAACACGACCTTGCACTCTGGGCGCCATTTGACGATGTCGGCGCACAGGTCCAGCCCGCTGTCGCCCTTGAGCCGCACGTCCAGCAGCACGGCGTCCGGCTCGGTCTCCGAGACGAGGCGGCGGGCCTCCTCGGCGTTGCGGGCCTCTCCCACGATCTGAACGCGGTCGCCGTAGGCGTGCAGCATCGCCCGCAGCCCGTCCAGCACGATCTGGTGGTCGTCGACCACCACTAGCCGCAGGGCGTCAGCCGATCCCTCCGGTTCGTCGACCATGGGACCAACCTACCGCTCACATCCGGCGGCGGGAGGGCTCTGGCAATTCGCGGTCAGCCCAGGCTCCTCCGTGTGGTCCCCCTGCAGGGGGACGTGAGGCGCACCGCGGCGCGTGATCCTAGATCGCAATCAGTGCTCTAAAGGGGCGCAGGCACTGAGGGCCGCATTCGTCGCACTCGCTTGTGAGCATGCTCACAAGCCCCCGCTGCAGCGCCACCATCTCGCGGCTCCGCCACACACACGAGGACACCGATGGCCACCGATCCCACCCCCAAGATCGTCCCCTCGGTGCTGCCCGCCAACTTCGCGCGGCTCGGCGAGGACTGCCGAGAGCTGGAGAAGGCCGGCGTCGACCGCATCCAGTGGGACGTCATGGACGGGCACTTCGTGCCCAACCTGACGTTCGGCCCGGATGTCGTCTCCGCCTGCCGGGAGGCCGTGGCCCTGCCCTTCGAGGCCCACCTCATGGTCTCCGACCCCGACTCGCTGGTCGAGCGCTTCGTCGCCGCCGGCTGCAGCTGTGTGATCATCCATGCCGAGGCGTGTTTGCACCTGCACCGCAGCCTGACGCTCATCGAGGCCGCCGGCGCCCAAGCGGGCCTGGCCGTCAACCCCGCCACGCCGCTGGAAGCGGTGCGCCATGTGCTGGACCTCACCTCGCTGCTTCTGGTCATGACCGTCAATCCCGGCTTTGGCGGCCAGGGCTACATTGCGTCCATGGAACCCAAGATCGCCGAGGCCCGCCAACTGCTGGCCGAGGTCGACCACCCCGTGGAGCTGGAGGTCGACGGCGGGGCCGCGGCCGGCGCCGACGCCTTTTGCGCCGGCAGCGCCCTGTTCTCCTACGACGGCGGGCTGGAGAGCGGCGTGACCGACCTGCGCCGGCGCGCCGCCGAGGCACGCCGGTAACCGCCCGATGTTGGCACGGACTCCGACCGGTAGGCACGAACCCGCGACAGCATGGGAGTGAGCCCGATGCACGAGCTGTCCTTGCATCTGCTGCGCGCCACCCAGCACGCCGCCTGCGCCGCCGAACGCTGGGTGGGCCGCGGCGAGCCCAAGAACGCCGACCACGCCGCCGTTGAGGCGCTGCGCCGCGAGCTGCTGCACGCGCCCGGTGCGGGCACGGTGGTCATCGGCGAGGGCGCCAAGGACAAGGCGCCGATGCTGTACAACGGCGAGCCCGTTGGCACCGGCGAGGGAGACCCGTTCGACGTGGCCGTCGATCCCTTGGAGAACACCAAGGCGTGCGCCAAGGCGGTGGAGGGAGCGATCAGCGTCGCGGCCGTCGCCCCCGGCGGGACGCTGCTGGCCAGCCCCGGCTGGTACATGGACAAGCTGGTGGTCGGCCCCGCCGCGGCGGGCCTGATCGACATCGAGGCGCCACTGACCGAGACGCTGGGCACGGTCGCCAAGGCGAGTGGCAAGCGCGTCGAGGACGTCCTCGTGGTGGTGTTGGACAAGCCCCGCCACGAGGAGCTGATCAACGACGTGCGGGCAGCGGGGGCACGGGCCATGCTGCTTCCCGAGGGCGACGTGCTGGGCTCCCTGGAGGCCCTGCGCCCGGACGGCGACGCCGACGTGCTCCTGGGAGTGGGGGGCGCTCCCGAGGGCGTGATCAGCGCGTGTGCCGCGCGGCTGCTCGGCGGCGACATGCAGGCGCGTCTGACCCCCCGCTCCGACGAGGAGCGCCAGCTGCTGGCCGACGCCGGCCAGTCCGAGGGCGCCCGCCTGACCCTGGACGACCTGGCCAGCAGCGACGAGGGCTGCTTCATGGCCACCGGCGTGACGCGCAGCGGCCTGCTGGCAGGCCCCGAGCCCCACGCCAGCGGCGGACGGCGCACGCAGTCCTTCGTGGCCACGCGCGGCCAGCCGGACCTGACCGTGGACGCCGTGTGCCAGGACCCGACCGTGACGAACTCGCAAGGAGGCACCGGTGCCTGACAAGCTCATGCAGATGCAGCGCGCGTACGGCAGCCGCCCCCGGATGATCGCGATCGCCGGCGACAGCGCGGCGGGCAAGACCACCCTGTCCAAGGGGTTGGTCGCCGCGCTGGGCGAGGACCGCAGCGTGACGCTGTGCGTGGACGACTACCACAAGTACGACCGCCAGGAGCGCAAGGAGCTACCCTTCACGCCCCTGAGCCCCGAGTGCAACTACATCGACGTGATGGAGCAGCACCTGCAGCTGCTCGCCACCGGCCAGCCCATCCTGAAGCCGGTGTACGACCATGCGACGGGCGAGCTTGACCGCCCCGAGTACGTCGAGCCCCGCGACTTCATCATCATCGAGGGGCTGCTGCCGCTGCACACCAAGCTGATGCGGGCCTGCTTCGACGTCAACGTCTACCTCGATCCTCCTGAGGAGATCCGCTACGAGTGGAAGATCGCCCGGGACACGAGCAAGCGCGGCTACGAGCGCGAGCAGGTGACCGCCGAGCTCGACAAGCGCGAGCCCGAGTCGGAAGCGTACATCCGCCCCCAGCGCGAGTTCGCCGACATCGTGGTGCGGTTCGCCCCGGTGGAGGGCCACGACAACGACCCGCTCTCGGCGACGCTGCTGTTGCGCCCCAACGTCAAGCAGCCGCATCTGACCCGGGTGCTGGGTGACGAGAACGGCAGCGCCACCTCCGAGCGCGCCATGCACCTCAAGATGGCCCGCGACGCCGGCGGCAACCCTGTGGACGCGCTGCATGTCCACGGCCACGCCCCGCCCGAGGAGACAGAGGTGGCAAAGAAGCTGCTGTGGGAGAGCCTGGGCCGTGAGAGCGACGTCCCCGACTCGCTGGGAAAGCTCAGCGAGAGCGCCCGCAGCGAGCCCTTGGCCCTGACGCAGCTGGTGATGCTGTACTACATGCTGGCCAACTTCGACTGAGCAGCCTGCTGGGGTGGGCGCCGGGCCCGGGCGCCGCGGTGGCCCCGCGGCGGCGCGCGGGCCCGTCACGCCGGCGCAGCGGGGGCAGCTGCGCTTCCTTCGCTGGCCACCACCCGCTCGGTATGATATTGGCTTGCGAGGAATTCGTGATTTGCGGGGCTTCTGGTGAACGTGTTCGTCGAGGCCCTTTTGCGCCCCGAGTTCATCGTGGCCGCCGTCGCCATCGTCGGCGGCGCGCTGGCTGCGCTGTTTGTGGCCACACGGCGGCGG
>PXPH01000056.1:0-20442 GCA_003021615.1 Actinobacteria bacterium QS_8_72_14 | reverse complement strand
GCGGCGTTGGCGCGGAACACCAGGCCACCACCGATCCCTCGGGGGACGCAGCGGTCGTGGCCCCCCAAACCCCGGCGGTCACCTTCGGCGACATCGCCGGGCTCGATGACGCCGTCGCCGAGCTGCGCGAGATCGGCGAGTACCTGGCCGACCCGGGCCGCTATCAGGCGCTGGGCGCCCAGCTGCCCCACGGCATCCTGTTGTACGGCGAGCCCGGCAGCGGCAAGACGCTGCTGGCGCGGGCGTTGGCCGGCGAGGCCGGCGTCCCGTTCCACTCGGCCTCGGCGGCCAGTTTCGTGGAGCGCTACGTGGGCACCGGCGCCTCCCGGGTGCGCGAGCTGTTCGAGGAGGCCAGCCGCAACGCGCCCGGCATCGTGTTCTTGGACGAGCTCGACGCGATCGGCCGCGAGCGCAGCGGGGGCGCCGGCGGCGACCGCGAGTACGATCAAACCCTCAACCAGCTGCTGGTGGAGCTCGACGGCTTCGACCGCACCGAGGACGTGCTGTTGATCGGCGCCACCAACCGCCCCGAGCTCATCGACTCCGCGCTGCTGCGTCCGGGGCGCTTCGACCGACGGGTGCACGTGGCCCAACCCGACCAGGTCGGCCGCGAGCGGGTTCTGCGGCTGCACGCCACCACGCGCCCCTTCTCGCGGCGCGTGGACTGGGAGGAGGTGGCCGCCAGCACCCCCGGCCTGTCGGCGGCCGAGCTGGCCAGCATCGTCAACGAGGCGGCGCTGCTGGCCGCCCGACGCTCCCGTGAGCGCATCGCCCCCGAGGATTTGGACGAAGCCGTTGACCGGGTCGTGGCCGGCACGACGACCTCACGGCTGCTAAACGAGACCGAGCGGCGCCTCAGCGCCGTCCACGAGGCCGGCCATGCGCTGCTGACGCTGCTCGTGACCGGGATGCGCCCCCCCTCGCGGGTGTCCATCATCGGCCAGAACGCCAATCTGGAGCGCTCCGTGTGGGAGAGCGGCCGCGACCACACGATCCGTACCCGCCACGACCTGCTGGCCCAGCTCATCGTGCTGCTGGGCGGACGAGCGGCCGAGCAGCACGCGTTCGGCGAGCCCAGCACGCGCGCCGAGGACGACCTTGAGCACGCTGGTGGCCTGGCGCGCCAAATGGTCGAGCGGTGGGCGATGACCGGTCGCTACGAGCTCGCCGCCGATCGCAGCGACCGCGACCTGCCCTACAGCGAGGGCAGCGCCGGCGCCAGCGAGGTTCGTGACCTCGTCAGCAAGGCTGAACGCGCCGCCGGGCGCATCATCTCCGATTACGAGCCCGCCTTCCGCCGCATCGCCGAGGCGCTGACGGTCCACGAGACCGTAAGCGCCTCCGAGCTGCGGGCTCTGCTGGACCAGTCCGAGGGCTCGCCCACCGCGATCCGCCGCGTCACCGGCACCGACGCGAGCTGACGCCGCGCACCCGCGCCAGCACACCCTCGCGCCCGACCCCCGCGCAGGCGCCCACGGCGGCCACCGCCGCGGGCCGCAGGCTGTGGGCACCCGATTTCGACAGTTGCACGGTCACTGAGCAATCTCCAACGGCCGGGGCTGCGAACTCCGCGTGATACGGCACCCACAAGCCGGACGCGCCCACCGCGTCCGGCACATCCCGGGGGCCACACGCACGCCAAGACCCACCCCTCGCCCCGGAGGGGCCCGCTTCATGGTGCGCTGAAGCGGGCCCCTCTCTTTTTGGCCGGGCCCTACAGTGGCTGGCATGGAGCGCTTTGCCCAGCGCTGGAACGAGCTGGTGCGCGCGCGGTTGGATGAGCTCGAGGCGTTGCGGCCGGGTGGGGGACCCAGCTCCTCGTCCTTTTGGGAGGCGCGCGCCGACCAGCTCGCGGCCCGGATGAGCGACGCCGACGCCGACGCACCCCTGCTGGCGCCCCTGGTGGCCGCGCTGGAGCCCACCGACACGGTGATCGACGTCGGAGCCGGCACCGGCAGGTTCACCCTGGCGGTGGCGCCCCACGTCGCCGAGGTCGTCGCGGTTGACCCAAGCGAGGCCATGCTGGAGCACCTGCGCGAGGCCGCGGCCAGGCGAGACATCACCAACGTGCGCTACGAGCGGGCTCGCTGGGAGGACGCCACCCCGCGCGGCGATGTCGTGGTGTGTGGCTACGTGCTGCCTTTGATCAGCGACGTCGCGCCGTTCGTCCGCCGGCTCGACGCTGCCGCCCGGCAACAGGCATTCATCTACCTCAGCGGGACGTTGCCCGACGTCTGTCACGCGCCGTTCTGGCAGCACTTCCGCGGCCAACCGCGCGCCCCAGCCCCCACCTACCTCGACGCCCTGGCCGTCTTGCAAGAACAGGGGTTAGCCCCGATCCCCCGCATCGTCGAGGCTCCCGTGCGCGCGCGCTTTGCCGACCTCGACGAGGCCGTCTCCGACTTCCGCGAGAACCTGATGTTATCGGAGACCGACGAGGTGGTGGGAGAGCTCACCGACCTGTTGGCAGCGTGGCTGGTCGACACTGGCGACGGTCGTCTCCGCCCCCCGTTCGCCACGCTGCCGGTGGCGATCCTGTCGTGGACAGCGAGGTAAGCCCTTTGGGTGATCAGCCCTGGACGCGCCCACGACGCGGCGCGCGCACAACCTGGCGTCGGCTATCCGCGCGTGGCCCAGCGTGGCCCACGCTGGAATCAGGCGTGCAGCGCTTCGCGGACGGCGGCCTTGGCGTCATCCGGGCTCATGCCCACCAGCTCGTGGAGCTCGCCCTTTAGGCGCCCGATCACCTCGTCGGCGACGTAGAACCCCACGCGCCAGCGTCCCTCCACGAAGCCGCTGCCAAAGAACGCGTCGATCGCCTCCGGGTCGTCAAGCGCCTCTCGGAAGCGCTCCAGCAGCTCGTCGTGGTTCTCGCGGCACCACGGCAGCCACTCCTCGAAGCCCTCCACGCCGTACCAGAAGTACTCGTTCTCGGGCCGGTCGGGCACGACCGCCCGGGACACGCGCACCGCGAGGCCCTCGGAGAAGGCGTGCCAGGCCAAATCCGCCTCTGGCGCGTCCATCACCAGGCGCTGCCAGGCATGGGTGTCCTCGTGAGCAATCAGCACGCGCGCGGCCTCGGGGCCGGAGTACCACTCCAGACAGTGCAGCAGCGCGACGTCGTCTCCCACGCGACCGACCACCGCGTTCGCAGCGAAGGCGCCCACGACCAACACGTGCAGCGGCTCGGGGTCACCGGCCACGTTCAACACCCGCTGGACCTTTGGCTCGATCTCGGCGATGAGGTCGGGCATCGCCTTGGCGGCCTCGGTCACCAACCGCCGCACGTGGGACAGGTTCCGCACCACCGCCGGCACGGACAGTTCGCCGCACTCGGCGGTCAGGGCCTCGATGACGTCGGGGTGCGCCGCCTCGTAGTGGCGGCGCCACAGATCCGAGCGCACCACGGGGGGCTGCAAAAACGCCTTCTTGGCGAACTGCTCAAACGCGGGCGTCGTGTCCAGCAGCCGCGGTGAAAAAGGGTGGGACGAGGACAAGGGAGCACTCCACTTCCGCCGACTAGATGTCGCGGTCACCCACCCTAGGGCCCCGCCACCGCCGTGCTGCAGCGGCATACTGCGTGTGCGCGGTGTGCGCGCCCCGGGCGAAGAAGCGACGAAAAAGGCGGTGACGGTGAGCACGCGCGTGCGCGTCCGAGTCGAGGGGATCGTCCAGGGCGTGGGCTTTCGCCCCTTCGTCTTCCGCCTCGCCGAGGAGCTCGGGCTGGGCGGCTTCGTGGGCAACGACGCCGCGGGGGTGGTCATCGAAGCCGAGGGTCTCCCCGAGGCCGTCGATCGCCTGGTGGCCACGCTGCGCGAGGCGCCGCCCCCGCTGGCGATCGTCGAGGCGGTGCGCGTCGCGCCCCTGGCCGAGGTCGCCGATCCCGGCGACCGCCGCTACCGCTACCCCTTCACCAACTGCACCAACTGCGGGCCCCGATTCACCATCACCCGCGACGTTCCCTACGATCGCCCCAATACCACCATGGCGGCCTTCGACATGTGCGCCGCCTGCGCCGCCGAGTACGAGGACCCCCGCGATCGGCGCTATCACGCTCAGCCGGTCTGCTGTCCCGCCTGCGGGCCCCGACTGACCTTCCACGGCAAGGGTGACAACGCCAGCGGCGAGGCCGCCCTGACCGCGGCGGCGACCGCGCTGGCGCAAGGCGCGGTGGTGGCGATCAAGGGGTTGGGCGGCTATCACCTCGCGGCGCTGGCCCACGACGACGACGCCGTCGCGACCCTGCGGGCCCGCAAGCATCGCGAGGACAAACCCTTTGCCCTCATGGTCGCCGACGCAACAGACGCCGCGCGCCTGTGCCACGTCGACGAGCACGAAACGGCCCTGCTGACCAGCCCGCGCGCGCCGATCGTGCTGCTGGCCCGCCGCGGGGATGCCCCCGTGGCCCACGCCGTGGCTCCCGGCAATCGCGAGCTCGGCGTGATGTTGCCCTACACCCCGCTGCACCACCTGCTGCTGGGCGACGTGGGCGCGCCCATCGTGCTGACCAGCGGCAACATGTCCGACGAGCCCATCGCCTACCTCGACGACGAGGCCGCCCGGCGCCTGGCGCCCATCGCCGACGCCTTCTTGACCCACGACCGCCCCATCCACATGCGTGTCGACGACTCGGTGGCGCGCGTCGTGCGCGGCGAGCCCATGCTGCTGCGCCGCGCCAGGGGCTACGCGCCCCAGCCCATCCCGCTGGCGCACCCCTGCCCGCGCCCCGCGCTCGCCTGCGGCGCCGAGCTCAAGCACACCTTCGCCCTGGGCCAGCAGCGGCGGGCGGTCGTGTCCCACCACATCGGCGACTTGGAGAACTACGAGACGCTGCGCTCGTTCACCGAGGGCGTGGCCCACTACACCCGGCTGTTCGACATCGTGCCGCAGGTGGTCGCCCACGACCTCCACCCCGAGTACCTGTCGACCAAGCACGCCGGCGAGCTCGACGGCGTCGAGCTCGCCGGCGTGCAGCACCATCACGCCCACATCGCCAGCTGCCTGGCCGACAACGGGCGCGCCGAGCGCGTGATCGGCGTGGCCTTCGACGGGATCGGGCTGGGCACCGACGACACCATCTGGGGCGGTGAGATCCTGGCCGCTGACCTCACCGGCTTCGAGCGCACCGCGTTTTTGGACCCGGTGCCGCTACCCGGGGCCACGACCGCCATCCGCCAGCCCTGGCGCATGGCCGCCGCCTGGCTCGATGCGGCCTACGACGGCCAGCCCCCCAACGACCTCGACGTCGTGACGCGCAACCACCATCAGTGGGCCGACGTGCTGGCGGTGGCCCGCAGCGGCGTCAACAGTCCCCCCACCTCCTCGATGGGGCGGCTGTTCGATGCCGTGGCGGCCCTGGCGGGCGTGCGCGACACCATCACCTACGAGGGACAGGCCGCCGTGGAGCTGGAGCAACGAGCCGACCCGGGGCAGACGGCGGCCTACCCGCTGCCGGTCGACGACGCCGAGGCACCCCTGCGCCTGCGAGCCCGGGAGATGATCGCCGCCATCGTGGAGGACCTGCGAGCCGGGAGATCGACGGCGACGGTCGCCGGGCGTTTCCACGCCGGCGTGGCGGCCGCGGTCACCGCGGTGTGCCGGGCGGCGCGCGAGCGCACGGGGTTGTCCAGCGTGGCGCTGTCCGGCGGCGTCTTCCAGAACCGGCTGCTGGCCCACCGCTGTGCCGACGAGCTGGAGCGCGCCGGCTTCGAGGTCCTGCTCCACCGTCGCGTGCCGCCCAACGACGGCGGCATCAGCCTGGGGCAGCTGGCGGTGGCCGCCGCCCGCGACCGCCAGCGCTTCGACGCCGGCGACACGCGCTAAGGCGCGGTGGGCAGCATCAGCGGCAGGTGCGCCACGGCCGGCTGCCTCTAGACTAGCCGTAACTGTTCGCGTGGTGCTGCGGTTGTCCGGGGGGAACACCCAACCGAGGCCCACGAGAGCTCGACGGCCGACGGGCCGTTCGACGCGGGAGGTATGACACGCCGATGCTGTGGACCCGTATCGCCGTGATCGCGGCCGCCGTGCTGCTGGGCGCGCTCGTCATCGGCGGCGGCCTGGTGATCGCTGGCGTCCAGGTGGCCATGGCGGTCGACTGGAAGGTTCCCGAGCCCGCCGAGACCGGCCAGCCCTCCGAGGTCTTCGATCGCAACGGGCAGCACCTGGCGACCTTCGCCGCGGACGTGGAGCGCGAGCCCGTGGCCTTTGAGAACATTGCCGCCTCCCTGCGCGACGCGGTGGTGGCCAAGGAGGACCACCGCTTCTGGCAGCACCGCGGGGTGGACACTGCCAGCGTGCTGCGGGCCGTGTGGCAGAACGTGACCACCGGCAGCGTCGTCGAGGGCGGCTCCACGCTCACCCAGCAGTACGTCAAGAACGCCTACCTGGGCTCCGACCGGACGTTCGTGCGCAAGGCCCAGGAGGCGATGATCGCCCTGCAGCTGGAGAAGGAGCGCAGCAAGGAAGAGATCCTGACCAACTACCTCAACCGTGTGTACTTCGGCGAGGGGGCCTACGGCGCCGAGGCCGCGGCCCGAACCTACTTCGACAAGTCGGCCGACGAGCTCGAGCTGCACGAGTCAGCGACGTTGGCCGGCGTGCTCAGCGCTCCCGCCGAGTACTCGCCCCGCAACAACCCCAGCGGGGCGCTGCGGCGCCGAAACCGCGTGCTGGACAAGATGGCCCGGCACGGCTTCGCTGACCGGAGCGCGGCCTTGCGCGCCAAGAACGCCCAGGTGGGCCTGGCCCCGCCCAGCGACGAGATCGAGGCCGCGCCGCACTTCGTGACCAAGGTCCGCCAGCAGCTGCTCGAGGCCTACGGCCCTCAGAAGGTCTATTACGGAGGGCTGCGCGTGACCACGACCCTCGACCTCGACCAGCAGCAAACGCTGGCCCAGCAGATCGAGCAGCACCTTCCGGCCGATCCCCTCCTCGACGCGGGCGCGGTCGCCATGGACCATCGCACCGGCGACGTCCTGGCCATCTACCCCGGCCGGCTGGGCTTCGAGGAAAGCCAGGTCAACCTGGCCTTGGACTTCGGGCGGCCCACCGGATCGGCATTCAAGCCCGTGGTGCTGGCCAGCGCTTTGCAGCTGGGCCGCGAGCTCTCGACGACGATCCCGGCCCCGGAGTCGGTGAGCTTTGAGGACTACACCGTGACCGGCAGCCGCTGCGCCTCGCCGTGCACGCTCCTGGAGGCCACCGTGCAGTCCAGCAACACCGCGTTCGCCCGCCTCGGCGAGAAGGTCGGCGTTCCCCGCTTCACCGACATGGCCCGCCTGCTGGGCGTGCGCGCCGAATTCAGCGAGAATGATCTGAGCCAGGCGCTGGGGACCGCGTCGCTGACGCCGCTGGACTTGACGTCGGCCTTCGCCGCGTTCGCCAACGAGGGCGTGGCGTGCCCGGCGCGGCTCGTGCGCCAGGTGAACACGCCCACCGGGCGCCAGTTGGACCTGCCCAACTGGCGCCGGCCCAGCGAAGACCAACTCCAGGCCTGGAGCGAGCCGTTCCCCCGCGCGGGCCGCGTGCGCCACGGCGGCACGGCCGTGGAAGGCTGCCACCAGGCCGTGTCCAAGCCGGTCGCCCAAGACGTCACGGCCGCCCTGCAAGGGGTGGTCGCCGACGGCACGGGAACCAACGCCCAGATCCCCCGGCCCCAGGCCGGCAAGACCGGCACGACCGACGACGCCCGCGAGCTGTGGTTCGCCGGCTACACCCCCAAGCTCTCGCTGGGGATCTTTTTGGGCCATCGCGAGTCGAACCGCCGGCTGGTCAACCTGCCCGGCTGCGGCGGCTCGTGTGCAGGAGGCGACATCCCGGCCACGATGTGGGCCAGCGCGGCCTCGGCGCTGCTGGAGGGCACAGAGCCCGGGGAGTTCCCGTCTCCGGCCAGCCATGACAGGGCCCTCGAGTCGCCGAGCCCGTCGCCGGCCGGGCAGGCGAGCCCCTCACCGACGGCGAGCCCCTCACCGACGGCGAGCCCCGGCGAGCCGAGCGCGAGCCCGGGGCCCGACGCGCCACGGCCGAGCCCCAGCCCGACCCCCGACTTCGATGACTCGCAGGGCTCGGACGACGAGGCCGGCGACGATCAGGCCGGCGACGGTGGCAACGCCAGTGGCTCGGACGACGAGCCGCAGTACGGCACCGACGTCCCCGAGCCCGAGCCCGATCAGCCCCAGAACGGCGGGAACGGCGACGACGGGAGGGTGTTGCCGCTACCCTGACCGCCAGCCGGCAGGTTGGGAGGCGACCCCTGATGACCTCGGCCACACAACCGGTTTCCGCCGACGACCCCTTTGAGGACGGCGTGAGCCGACGCTTGCGGATCGCCTTCGTGGGCAAGGGCGGCGCGGGCAAGTCCTCCATTGCGGGCACGCTGGCGCGGCTGCTGGCTGCCGGCGGCGAGCCCGTGGTGTGTTTGGACTCCGATCCGCTGCCCGGCTTGGCCACGTCGCTGGGCATTGCCACCAGCGACGCCGGCATCCCCGATGAGGCCGTCGAGGAAGCACCCGAGGGCGAGCGCGCGCGCTACCGGCTGGCGACTGGCCTGACGTCCGAGGCGGCGATCCGGCGCTACGCCGACACGGGCCCCGACGGCGTGCGGTTTTTGCAGTTCGGCAAGACGCGCGGCCACGTCGCGCCGCTGATGCGCTCGCAGTTCGCTTTCCGCCACATCGTTGCCGACATCGACGACACCCCCTGGCACGTCATCGGGGACCTGCCCGCCGGCACCCGCCAACCCTTCTTCGGCTGGGCCGGGTTCGCCCACCTCGTGCTGGTGGTGGCCGAGCCGGCGATGTCCTCCATGCTCTCGGCCAAACGCCTCGCGCGCCTCGGCGAGGGCGAGAACGCCCCCCTCGTCGCCGCGATCGCGAACAAGACGCGCCGCGACGACGACGCCGACCTCGTGAGCCAGGCCACCGGCCTGCCGGTGTGGGCCAGCGCCCCGGTGGATCCTGCCGTGCGCGAGGCGGAGCATCTGGGCGTGCCCATCATCGATCACGCGCCGGACAGCCCCACGGTGCAGGCGCTACGATCCCTGTTGGAACGACTTCACAACGAAGAGCGGAGCTCGCCATGAAGATCGCCGTGGTCGGGAAGGGCGGCGTCGGCAAGACGACCACCGCGTCAGTGCTCGCCCGCGGGCTCTCCCAGCGCGGGTGCGACGTCGTGGCCCTCGACTGCGACACCAACGCGAACCTGGGCTTGTCCCTGGGCGTGGGGCTGGAGACCACCGAGCGGCTCGTGGCGTTGCGGCAGGCCCTCGACGAGGGCGAGGAAGACCACGCCCCCTCCTGGGACGAGATGCTGGCCCGCTTCGGCGCCGACGCGCCGGATGGTGTCCGCCTGACCACGGTCAACCGGATCGAGAACATGGATCCCGGCTGTCCTTGATGCGGGGTCTCACCCGAGCAGTTGCTCGGGTCCGTGGACATCGACGGTGGCGTGCTCGTTGCCGACCTCGAGGCCGGCCTCGGCACGCTGTCCCGCCTGGAGGCAGGCCCGGTCGACGCCGTGGTGGTCGTCGTCGAGCCGACCGCAAAGTCCATCGAGGTGGCCACGCGGGCGATCGACTTGGCCGCCGAGCAACAGCTCGGCGAGGTGATCGTCGTGGTCAATCGCGTGACCAACGAGGACGACGAGGCCCATGTGCGCTCGGCGTTGGGCGGACGCGAGGTGATCGCCGTGCCCGACGACCCCGAGGTCATCGCCGCTGATCGAGCCGGCGTGGGCTTGTTGGACGCAGCACCCCAGAGCCCCGCCGTCGCGGCGCTGATGACGCTGACGGACCGCCTGGCCGGCGCTGCGGCGTAGCGCGCCGCGCTGCGGCGTAGGGCGGCGCGCGAGCGAACCGATCGGGGCAGGCAACCGCGCCTGGCCCCTTGCGACGACTCAGCCCGCCTTCTTGGCGATCACCCGCACGCCGACCTGCACCTCGGGGTGGACCTTCAGCATCAGCATCTTGGGTGGGTCGAGGTCGAAGTCACGGACGTCGAACTCCTGCTCACCCTCGATGACCACGGTGCCGGCCTCGTCTCCGCCGGTGATGATGAGGTCGCCGGCGACCCGGCGGCTCACCCCGCGCACGGTGATGTCACCCTCGGCGTGGTAGCGGTTGGCTCCTTCGCTGGCCACCAGCGACGTCAGCTCGCCGGTGAGGTACGGATAGCGCTTGACCTCCAAGCGCCGCTCGGTCTCCTTGTCCATCAGCGAGTTGCCGGTGTCGAGCTCGCGCACGTCGACTTGCACGTGGCCCGCCACGGGCTGGTCGAGGTCCACCTCGCCCTGATCGGTGAAGGTGAGGTCCACATGGCCCTGGAGCTCGCCAGCCTCCACGTGAATGGGGTGCAAGCTCGAGCTCGCCTCGATCCACACCCGCGACTCCTGGGACACGATGTCGTAGCGCGTCATGGCGTCACTCCTGTGTCGGCGCGTCACATCCGCCTGTGGGGGCCAGCGGATGACGCGCGGCACGATGCCACAAGCATTTCCGCGAGCCGAATTGGCAAGCCCCCTGGGCCCGCACCGGCCCACGCCGGCAAGGCGGGCGGGGCCGCCCCGGGGCGGGGTCGGCGGTGGCTGGGGCTAGCAGATCCGCGGCAGCGGGTCTCCGACGAGCTCGTCGACGATGCGCGTTCCGCCAAAGGTCGTCTGCAGCAGCACCAGGCCGGGCGGGTCGTCGCCCACGGTGCCCACGCGCGCCGCGCCTTGGCCCAGCTCGTGGGACTGCATCGCCGCCAGAGCGGCGTCGGCCTGGTCGCCGTCGACCACGACCACCATGCGCCCCTCGCAGGCGACGTACATGGGCTCGATCCCCAGCATCTCGCAGGCCCCGTGCACGTCCTCGCGCACGGGGATGGCGGCCTCGTCGAGCACCACCGCGGTCTGCGACGTCTGGGCGACCTCGTTGAGCACGGTGGCCACCCCACCCCGGGTGGCGTCGCGCATGCAGCGCACGCCGGGGGCGGCCTCCAGCAGTGTGGCCACGAGGTCGTGCAGCGGCGCGGTGTCGCTTTCGAAGTCGGCGTCTAGCTCCACCTCGCCGCGGGCCAGCATGACGGTCATGCCGTGCTGGCCGATGGGGCCCGACACCAGCACCGCGTCGCCGGGAGTGGCCTGGCGAGCGCCCAACCGCCGGTCGTGGCCGACCACGCCCACCCCGGCAGTGTTGATGTAGCACCCGTCGCCGGAGGCCTTGCCCACGACCTTCGTGTCACCGGTGACGATCTCCACCCCGACAGCCTCGGCCGCGGCCCGCATGTCGGCGATGATGCGCCGCAGATCCTCGACGGCAAATCCCTCCTCGATGATGAAGCTGGCCGACAGCCATCGCGGGATCGCCCCGGAGACCGCGAGGTCGTTGACGGTGCCGTTGACGGCCAGATCTCCGATCGAGCCACCCGGGAAGAACAGCGGCTTGACCACGAACGAGTCGGTGGTGAACGCCACGCGCTGGCCGTCGCCGACGTCGAGCAGCGCCTGGTCCTCCAGCTGGGACAGCTCGGGGTTGTCGAACGCCGGCAAAAACAGCGCCTCGATCAGCGCCGAGGTCGCCTTGCCCCCGGCCCCGTGGGCCAGGGTGATCTTGTCCTCCTTGAGCTTGGGCTTGCGCTGGCGGGCCCTCTCGATGCGGTCCAGCACCTGTTGCTCGCGCGACTGGTAGACCTCGCCCGGCTGGCCGGCTTCCTCGCCGTGGGGCTCGGCCTGACCGTGATCGGCGTGATCGCGCACCAGCTGCTCAGCCCACTCGGCGCGCTGGGAGTCGGCGGCCGGTGCCTCCTCCTCGCCTGGCGCGCTCTCCTCGTCGTCGACGGGGACGCCGACGCCCTCCTGGCGGCTGGTGTCGCTCACGACACGGCCTCCTGCACGCGGTCGCGGTCGAAGCGCCCGAAGTTGTAATACGCCGCACAGGCGCCCTCGGACGAGACCATGCACGTGCCGATCGGGGTCTCGGGCGTGCAGGCGGTGCCAAACACCTTGCACTCCCACGGCTTGAGCACGCCCTTGAGCACCTCGCCGCACTGGCAGGCGTCCGGGTCAGCCACGCGCACCCCGGGCACGTCGAAGATGCGCTCGGCGTCGTGGGCCGCGAAGCCCTCGCGGACCTGCATCGCCGAGTGCGAGATGAACCCGAGACCGCGCCACTCGAAGTAGGGGCGCAGCTCCATGGTGTGGGACATGACCTCCAGGGCCTTGGGGTTGCCGTCCCACGGCACGACGCGCGAGTACTGATTCTCCACCTCGGCGCGGCCCTCCCGGAGCTGGACCAGGGTCTGATAGATCCCCTGCAAAATGTCTAGGGGCTCGAAGCCGCTGGTGACGATGGGCTTGCCGTAGTCGCGGGCGACGAACTCGTAGGGGCGACACCCGATCACCGTCGAGACGTGGCCGGGGCCCAAAAAGCCGTCCAAGCGCAGGTCCGGCGAGTCCAAAATCGCCTTGAGCGCCGGGATGATCGTCACGTGGTTGCAAAACACCGAGAAGTTGTCCAGCCCCTCCTGGGAAGCGCGCATCAGAGTGGCAGCCGTGGAGGGGGCGGTGGTCTCGAAGCCGATGGCCATGAAGATCACCCGCTTGTCGGGGTTGTTGCGGGCGATCTTCAGCGAGTCCAGCGGCGAGTAGACCATGCGGATATCGGCGCCGTTGGCCTTGGAGTCAAAGAACGACCCCTTGCCGCCGGGCACCCGCATCATGTCGCCGAAGCTGGTCATGATGACGTCGTCCTGCTCGGCAAGGGTGATCGCGTCGTCGACGCGCCCCATCGGGATGACGCACACCGGACAACCCGGCCCGTGGATCAAGTCGATGTTGTCGGGCAGATAGTCCTCGACCCCGTGGCGGTAGATGGTGGCGGTGTGGCCGCCGCACACCTCCATGAACTTGTACTGGTCATCGCCGGCGAGCTCGGCGATCTGCTTGCCGAGCCGCTGGGCGATGTCGCGGTCGCGGTACTCGTCCACGAACTTCATGGCGTTGCCTCCTGGATCGCGAGCCCGCGCTGGGTGAGCTCCCACAGCACGTGGTAGACGGTCGTCTGGGACTCCTGGATGCGGTGGATCGACGATGACGGGACGACGAACAGGTGGTCGAGGACGCCGGAGGCGGCAAGCTCGCCCAAACGCCCGCCCTCGTAACCGGCGAAGCCCACCGTGAGCAGCCCGCGCTGCTTGGCCTCCTGGATGCCGGCCAAAACGTTGTCCGAGCCGCCGCTGGTGGACAGGCCGACCGCGACGTCCTCGGGGCGCCCGGCGGCCGCGATCTGACGGGCGAAGATGACCTCAAAGCCCACGTCGTTGGACAGGGCCGTGACACAGGCGACGTCGGCGGTCAGGCACCCGGCCGGCAGGGGGCGCCATCCGCCCGCCGGCGCCCCCTCCTCGGGGGACCCGCCGGCCGGCGGCTGCAGAAACGCTTGGACCAGGCCCTCCGCGTCGGTACTGGAGCCGCCGTTGCCGAAGGCGTAGAGCTTGCCGCCGCGCGCAAAGCGCCGGACCATGGCCGCCGCGCAGGCCACGATCTCCTCGGCGTACTCGTCCAGCATGCGCAGGCGCAGATCCAGGGTCTGGGCGGCCTTCTCCTCAGTGGAGCGGCGCACCTCGCCCAGCACCGACTCCACGTCGGAGTCCCCGGCGTACAAGAACGGATACAGCCCCTCGATGGAGCCCCCGAAGCCGCCGGCACCGCTGTCGCTACTCGGCGGAGGCATGCATCACCCCGATCGCCTCCTTGGCGTGGACCAGCACGCGATCGCCGGGGCCGGTCTCGACCAGAGCCACGCTGATCTCCTCGATGCCCTCGCCGGTGTCGACCCGGGCGAGGCCGTCGTCGAGCAGGGCCATGACGGTGACCTCCACGGCCTCGTCGGAGCAGGTGATGCACACACCGTCGTGGCACTCGGGTACCTGGGGCGCCTGCGGCTCGGGGGCAGAGGGCGCCTGATCTCCCGCCGGCTGCTGCCCGGCGGGCTGATGCAGCGGCAGCTCGGTGCTCACGAGACCTCCTCGGGTTCCAAGACGCCGGGTTGCTCGAAGAAGACGTGCACCAGCTCCCAGAGAATGTGATACAGCGTGACGTGCAGCTCCTTGGCCACCAGCGGGTCGGCGGTGTGGGCGGTCAGCACGTGATCGACCGCCGGGCTGGCCGCGATGGCCCCGCCATCACCGCCCACCAGAGCCACCGTGAGCAGGTCCAGCTCCCGGCCCGTCTCCAGGCCGCGCCGCACGTTGGCGCAGTCCCCGTCCGAGGAGAGCCCAAGGGCCATGTCGGCCTCGGCGGCCAGGATCGGCAGCTGGTAGGCGAACACCTCGGCGAAGCCGTCGCGGTTGGCCACACCGGTCAGTGTGGCCGCGTCGCTGGTCAGCGAGGTTGCCGGCAGGGCCCGCTTGCCCACCACGACGGGATGGACGAACTCCACCGAGACGTGCTGGGCGTCGGTCGACGGCCCGCCGTTGCCGAAGACGATGAGCTTGCCGCCCTGATGGAAGCGCTGGGCCATGTCGTGACAGGCGCGGGCGACCGCCTCGGCGTCACCGAGCAGCGCCTGCCCGGGCCCTCCGCGGCGGGCCCGCGCGGCCGTCAGCGCTTCTTTCAGCACAGCCTCCACGTGGCTCACCCTCTCTCGGCGCGCAGCCACTCAGCGCGCAACGCCGTGCGCACCGACCCATCCACGCCGGGTCGGGTCACTCGATGTCGCTGTCCACGAGGTCCTTGAGCTCGTCGTCGTACATCTGGCCGAGCCCCTCCAGGAAGCGATACGTCTCCTGGGCCTCTTCCTCGTCGATCTTGGACATCGCGAAGCCGACGTGGATCAGCACCCAGTCCTCGGCCTGGGGCTCGTCGCCGTCCTGCTGCAGCAGCTGGACGTTGACGTTGCGCCGCACACCGCTCACCTGGGCCTTGGCGATGCCGTGCTCACGATCGACGTACTCGATGATCTGTCCGGGGATGCCTAGGCACACTTCCAGCCACCTTTGATCGACACGGTTCCATTTTGCGCCGGATGGGGGCGCGGCGCAGCCGGTGAGTGACATTTGCATCTACCTGTGCCGTGATCCCTTCAGATCGTGGGCGGCTCGCGGTACGTATCGAACACCTGTACCATGGCGGTGCGGATCTCGCCGAGGGTCGCGTCGGCGCGCACCGCGTCCATGATCAGCGGCACGAGGTTGGCGTTGCCGGCGCATGCCGCGGTCAACTCGGCCAGCGCCGCGTCGGTGGCCGCCTGGTCGCGGGCGCTGCGCAACTGCGCCAGCCGCGTGCGTTGGGCCTGCTCGACCTCGCCGGGGATGCGCAGCGTCTCGACCTGAGCCGCGTCGCCGCCCTCGTGGTGGCAGTTGACGCCGACGACGCGCTTGGCCCCGGCCTCCAGCTGCTGTTGGTAGCGGTAGGCCGCATCAGCGATCTCGCCGGCGAACCAGCCCGACTCGATGCCGTTGAGCATGCCCGAGGTCATCGTGCCGTCGTCGGAGCGCTCCAGGATGCGCTGTAGGTAACCAAGGGCGTCGGCCTCGACGCGGTCGGTCAGCCACTCCACGAACCACGATCCGCCCAGCGGGTCGATGGTGTTGGTGACACCGGTCTCCTCGGCGATGACTTGCTGGGTGCGCAGCGCGATGCGCGCGGCCTTGTCGGTGGGCAGGGCCAACACCTCGTCGAGGGCGTTGGTATGCAAGCTCTGGGTCCCGCCCATGACGGCGGCGAGCGCCTCGACCGCAGTGCGCACGACGTTGTTGTCGGGCTGCTGGGCGGTCAGCGACACGCCGGCGGTCTGGGTGTGAAAGCGCAGCCGCATCGCCGCCTCGTCAGTGGCGCCGTAGCGGTGTGCCAGCCACTCGGCCCAGATGCGCCGGGCAGCGCGGAACTTGGCGATCTCCTCGAAGAAGTCGATGTGGGCGTCGAAAAAGAAGCTCAGCCGCGGGCCGAAGTCGTTGACACTCAAGTCCCGCGACTGGCCCAGTTCCACGTAGCTAAAGCCCGCGCCGAGGGTGAAGGCTAGCTCCTGGGCGGCCGTCGAGCCGGCCTCGCGGATGTGATACCCCGAGATCGACAGGGGGTGGTATCGGGGCATGTGCGCGGTGGTGAACTCCATCAGGTCGCCGATGAGGCGCAGGTGTGGCTGGGGCGGGAACAGCCACTCCTTCTGGGCGATGTACTCCTTGTGGATGTCGGTCTGCAGGGTCCCGCCCAGCTGGCTGAGGTCATAGCCCTGGCGCTCGGCGGCCACGCAGTACATCGCGAAGATCACCACCGCGGGGGCATTGATGGTCATGGAGGTGGTGATATCGCCCAGCGGGATGCTGTCGAACAGCCGCTCCATGTCGGCAAGGGTGTCCACCGCCACGCCGCAATGGCCGACCTCGCCCTCACTGAGCGGGTCGTCGGAATCGCGGCCCATGAGGGTGGGCATGTCGAAGGCGACGCTGAGTCCCTGCTGGCCGGCCGCGAGCAAGTCGTGGTAGCGGTGGTTGGTGTCGGCCACCGAGCCGAACCCGGCGAACTGGCGGATGGTCCACGACCGTCCGCGGTACATGGAGGGATACACCCCGCGGGTGAAGGGATAGACGCCGGGGTAGCCGATGCGCTCGAGGTCGGGCTCGTGGTCGCTGGGTTCGGCCAGCGCCGGCACGTCGACATCCGACAGGGTCGTGAAGCGCTCGGCACGCTCGGGGTGGGCTCGATAGCGCTCCTGCCAGCGCTGGCGCATGCGCCACAGCGCCTCGTTGGGCTCGCTCATGTCCACCCACCCTCGCGCGGCGGCTGGTCTCGCGGCGCCGGCGGCGCCCCCCGGCCACGGGCCGGCGTCGGCGTCGCCTCGGCAGCCTACCCGTGGGCGGGCGCTCTCAGCCCCCCAGCGCCGCCTCAGGCCGCGGCGAGCTCGGCAGCAAGCCCGGCGACCACCATGGGCCCACACAGGTAGTGGGCATGCGAGAATCAGCTCGCGCCATGATCGCCGCTTGGGGCAAAGGGCTGTCTCATGAGCGCCGCCGCCCACGACGTCGACCGCACGCTTACCTCCACCAACCCCGCCACCGGCGAGACGGTGGGCACGCTGCCGCTGGCCGGCGACGAGGCCGTCCGCGAGGCCGTGGCCCGGGCCCGTGTGGCCGGGCAGTGGTGGGCCGATCTGGGCTTTGCCGAGCGCCGGCGGCGCCTGCTCGCCTGGAAGGGCAGCATCGCCCGCCGAGCCGAGGAGCTGTGCGATCTCATCCACCGCGAGAACGGCAAGCCCCGCGCCGACGCGATGATCGAGGTGCTGCTGACGTGTGAGCACCTCGACTGGGCCGCCCGCCACGCCAAAAAAGTGCTGTCGCCCAGTCGCGTGCCCTCGGGGCTGCTGGCGCTGCACCAACGCGCCTGGGTCGACTATCCACCGTTGGGTGTCGTGGGGGTCATCAGCCCGTGGAACTTCCCGCTGTTCGTGCCTATGCAGGCGCTGACCTCGGCGCTGGCCGCCGGCAACGCGGTGGTCCACAAGCCCAGCGAGCACACTTCGATGGTGGCCTCGTGGCTGGCCGAGGCGTTCGCCATGACCGCCGGCGAGCAGCCGGTGTTGCAGCCGGTGTTCGGCTTCGCCGAGACCGGCGCCGCGCTGTGCGCCGCCGGGGTCGACAAGGTCGCCGTCACCGGCTCGGCGGCCACCGGGCGCCAGGTCATGGCCGCCTGCGCCCAGACGCTGACGCCGGTGGTGGCCGAGCTGGGTGGCAAGGACGCGATCATCGTCGACGGCGACGCCGACGTGCCGCGCGCCGCTCGCTGCGCGGTGTGGGCCGCCATCAGCAACGCGGGGCAGACGTGCATCGGTGTGGAGCGCGCCTACGTCGTCGAGGCAGCCTACGACGAGTTCGTGGCCGCCGCGGCCCGCTCGGCCAGCAGGTTGCGCGCCGGCGACGACGCCGAGGCCGACCTGGGGCCCATGACCGTGCCCGAGCAGGTCGAGATCGTCCGCGAGCACCTCGCCGACGCGTTCGCGCGCGGCGCCAAGGCCCTCGTCGGCGGGCCCGACGCGGTGCGCCCCCCCTACGTGGACCCGGTGGTGCTGGTCGACGTGCCCGCGCAGGCGCGCATCCTCAACGAGGAGACGTTTGGGCCCGTGCTGCCAATCGAGCGCGTGCGCGACGCCGACGAGGCGGTGGCCCGCACCAACAGCGCCCCCGGCAACCTGGGCGTCAACGTGTGGGGCCGGCGGCGCGCGGTGGAGATCGCCCAGCGGGTGGGCTCGAGCATGGCGGCCATCAACGGCGTGATGAGCTACGTGCTGGTGCCCAGCCTGCCCTTTGGCGGCAACGGCGAGTCCGGGTTCGGGCGCCTGCAGGGCCCCGACGGGCTGCGCGAGTTCACCCGCGCCCGCGCCACCGCCCAGCAGCGCTTCACGCTGCCCTTCGACATGACGGCCTTCGAGCGCCCCGACGGGGTGCTCGAGACCCTGGCCAAGGCCAATCGGCTGCGCCACGGCCGGCGCTAGGCCCGCCTGCCGGCTCGCGCGCTTGCCCCCGGGCGGGACAAAAGCCTGGCGGGCCGCAAGCCGCGGCGGGCGCTGAGGCAACCCGCAGCGGGGGCGTTGCGTCTAAGGGGGTGAACGATGTTGCCACCTCCGAGGCGCGGACATGCAGCCAGCAGCGATGCGCGACGAAGCAGGCGCCGTGTCATGCGATCGCCCTGTGTCGTTCGACGCCGTGGTGCGCGAGCGCTATGACCAGCTGCTGCGCCTGGCCTGGCTGCTGACAAGCGATCGCCACGAGGCCGAGGATGCCGTCGCCGAGGCGCTGGCCAAGAGCCTGCGGCGCTGGGACGCGGCGTCGATCGCCAACCCGGCGGCCTACCTGCGGCGGGCGGTGGTCAACGAGGTCAACTCCTCGTTGCGCCGGCTGCGCACACGACGCACCCACCGCGCGCGCCGCCGCGGCGACGACCGCGGCCAGCGGCCCGCCGACCAGCAGGTGGTCGATGCCGACGCGGTGGCCACGGCGTTGGCCCGGCTGCCGGCCAAGCAGCGCACCGCGGTCGCGCTGCGCTTCTACGAGGGGTTGTCCCAGGCCGAGACCGCCGCGGCGATGGGCTGCTCGGTGGGGGCGGCCAAGAGCAACTGCGCCCGTGGCCTCAAGGCGCTGCGCACCGAGCTGGAGGGAAAAGCATGACCGACCCGTTGGACGCGCGAGTGCAGCGGGCACTGCACCAGCGCGCGGCGCGCCTGGGCCCACGCGCCTCGGCGGATGACGCGCTGGACGGGATCCGCCGGCGGGCGCGCCGACAGCGGGGCGCCGGTAGCCGCGGACGCGGGGGACGACGCCGGTCGATCGGTCGATTTATTCCCGCGACCGCGCGGAGTGGGCCCATGACACGGACGGTCGTGGTCGTGGAGAACGACAAGTTCGAGGCCGAACTCGCACGCGACGTACTCGACGGGATCGCCGAGGTGGTCATCACCGACGCGGACACCGTCGAGGGGGTGGTCGCCGCCGCCCGGGACGCCGACGCGCTGATCCCGTGGTACGTCTCGCTGGACGCCACCGCGCTGGAGCGACTCGACTCCCTCTCGGTCGTCGGGATGCCGGGGACGGGCGTCGGCGGGATCGACCTCGCCGCTCGCTGCCCGCGTTCGACGACGCACTCCGCGAGGGCATCTGGAGCCGAGAGCCCGGCGTGGCGATCCGTCGCCTGCGCGGGCGGACGCTCGGCCTGCTCGCGTTCGGCGACATCGCCCGCCGGGCCGCCGAGAAGGCCCAGGGGTTCGGCCTCGACATCCTCGCGTACGATCCCTACGTCGACGCCGACGAGATGAGTTCCCGGGGCGTCACGCCCGTCGACTTCGGGGCGCTGCTGGAGCGCTCGGAGCTGCTGTCGGTCCACGCGCCCCTCTCGGAGGAGACGCGGGGGCTGCTCGACGCCGAGGCGTTCGCGGCCATGGGCGAGGACGTGATCCTAGTCAACACGGGCCGGGGACCGGTGATCGAGGAAGCGGCCCTGCTCGACGCGCTCGACGACGGGACGGTCGCCAAGGCCGGCCTCGACGTCTTCGAGACCGAGCCGCTGACGGACTCGCCGTTGACCGACCGCGAGGACGTGATCCTCACTCCCCACGTCGGCTGGTACTCCGAGGACTCGCGGCGGGACGTCATCCGGAGCGTCGCCGAGGACGTCCGACGGGTGTTCGAGGGCGAGGAGCCCCGCGGGCGGGTCAATCCGGGCGTCGCCTGGGTCTGACCCCCTCCCACGGCCGGAGCCCCGGGCGTTCGCCTCGACGAGGACCGAGCGGCGTCGCCGCGAGAGAGTAGGGCGGGGTAGTTTACGGCCCCTCCTCGTGGTATCGCCGGACGTTCCGGGGCGGCTCCTGCCGGTAGGGATACTCCGCCAGTGCGTCCTCGTCGAGATCGATCCCGAGCCCCGGCCCCCCCGGGAGATCGACGTAGCCGTCCTCGACGGCGAACGGCTCGTCGGCGATCTCCT